>NZ_JBFTMS010000030.1:0-62729 GCF_056397085.1 Peribacillus sp. 05N428
TATATTAGGCACGCCGCCAGCGTTCGTCCTGAGCCAGGATCAAACTCTCCGAAGAAATGTTTGACTTGCTCATTTGCTTTTTTGATAGTGTGTGCTCACTTAAAATTTAACGTTGGCGCTTTGTTTTGTTCAGTTTTCAAAGAGCAATTTGTTCGCCATCTCTCTTAGCGACTTTAATATCTTAACATCTTATTACCACTTCGTCAATAACTTTTTTTAAAAAAGTTTTTATCATTCTTTTTCAAATGCTTTGACGTTGCAGCAACTTTTATAATATACCAGCGTATAAATCAATAGTCAATAGGTTTTTTGAATTTAATTCACTTTTAAATTTCATGACTGATTCCACTTGGATAAATTCGATTTCCCCTTCATATACATTAGGATTTCCTCCTCGGTGCTCACCCTTTTAAACAGCCTGAAAAGGATGTTATATTTCTCGTTTATTGCCCTTTTGACTATGTGATCGATTCTGTCATCCTGCAAATCGAATAGTATTTCATCCATCTCTCTTTTTAAAAGGTACTCCAATTCCATTTTTTCTTTGTCATTGATCAATAAACCGAGCATGGTTCACACCTCCATCAGACATCTTTCCCCATTCCCATCAATTTTATGAATTTTCAACCCGTTTTTTTGCATAACAATAATCCTCGCGCATAAATTTGAAGACAAGAGTACTTTGGACAAGGGGATGGATTAATGAAATTTTTCATGGTGCTTCAAGCCAAGAACATCAAGTATTATTCGTTAATTTTGCTTACCGCACTTTTTACCGCTTGGTTTCTTTTTGTACAAAACATTCTTCATGCCCCCGTTTTTTCAACGGAAGATGGGCCGAAAGCGGTTTATAAAGGGGAAAAGAATGTTGCGATCACGTTCAATATTGGCTGGGGTGATGAGAAAGCCGCTCCGATAATAGAGACATTAAAAAGAGAAAAGATTAAATCGGCCACTTTTTTCCTTTCGGGATCTTGGGCAGAACGCCACCCTGACATAGTAGCTGAAATTGTGAAAGAAGGATATGAAATCGGCATGCTTGGTTACGATTATAAGGATTATACCGAAATGGAAGATCAAGAAATCATCCGGGATATTTCTAAAGCCCAGGAAGCATTTAAAAAACTTAATGTAAAGAATATAGAACTTTTACGCGCTCCCACCGGCCACTTTGATAAACGACTCTTGAAGATCAGTGAGAAATTCGGATATACCGTTGTCCATTGGAGCATCGATTCGAAGGATTGGACCAATCCAGGTGTGGATCGGATCATACAGAACATCACCAAGGCCCAAAAAGGTGATATCATTTTATTACATGCTTCAGACTCAGCAAAACAAACGAATAAAGCATTACCGGAGTTATTAAGTGAACTTCGATCAAAAAATTTAAACTTCGTTAACGTTTCAGAGATGATTTCCAATTCCTCGGCAAGCAGTGAGGAAGTCCGCTAACTGAAAAAACTGCGTACTAATGGTCTCCTTGAACCTTTAGTACGCAGTTTTTCTGTTTTGATTTCTTTATGTAAGGTCCGGCCTACATATAGGTTAGCTGCCTTTACCTAATTGACCGGCTTTCATCTTTCCCTTTGCTGGAGTTTGCTTACGCTCTCTTCTATCGGCCAATTCCTTTTGTGAAATTTCAATCAATTTGCCAAGGACCAATAATTGATAAGCATTGCAGACTAGCAATGGAAACAGCATGAAGTAAAGCCAGCCTTCATCATTGGTTTTCAGGACAGGTACCCACTCCAATACCGTGACCACGACCATGAAAAACAAGGCCGGTATGAAAGACTGTTTATTCGTTTGTTTCATTTTGAAATAAGCTGTAATAAGCCCTGCGGCCAATACAACCAAAGCTAACACGATATACGAACTGATTCCCTCGCCTGAACCAAAGCTAAGATATCGCAGGTAAACAAGATCGAATACAACAAAAAGAATGAGTACAAGTTGAACGGCATTCCATAAGGAAGCGCTTTTAAATATCCCCAGACCAAAACGATGTATTGTTAAATAGGCAAAAAAGCCGGCTTGGCTTATGACACTGAAAATTAATCCAACACCGAATAACCAAATAAAAGTTGATAGGATGGCACTGACTTCAAAAGAAGAAAAATAAGGCTTAAACTCACTCCATCGAGCCAAGAACCCTACAACTCCGCCAGTTACGCCACCTATAAGCAATGTTGTTAAAAACAATTTAACTAAATTACGGCTGTTCATTGTTTTCCTCCATACATTTCTATTCATTTCCTTAATTGTACCAACCAAATTTGGAAAAATCCACTTATTCCACCAAGGAATAATATCGCCGATTGGAACCATATTAACAGTAAGAAGGATGAAAGGGGCCCTGCGTATGAGAGTGGGAGTTGCTTTGCTTTTCACGTCATTCTTACTCGTTTGTTCCGGTTGTGCTCAAAATGGGGCAGGCGGAGAAAAAATGGAGTACGAAGAGACAAAGAAAATGGTCGTCGATATCTTGAAGACAGATGATGGAAAAAAAGCCATCCAGGATATCATTACTGATGATAAAACGAAAGCTGAACTCATTATGGATTCGGATGCCATTAAGAAATCCATTGAAGATATGGTCACTTCAGATAAAGGGAAGGAATTTTGGAAAAAGACATTCAATGATCCTGAATTTGCTTCCGCTTATGCTAAAGCATTAGAAGACGAACATAAAAAGGTATTGAAGGACTTAACTGCTGATCCTCAGTATCGTGGAATGCTCATGGAAATAATGAAAGAACCTGATATGGAAAAAGAAATGAATAAATTATTAAAAACCAAGGAAATGCGATCGGTCTATAAAGAGCTGATCATCGAGACCATGGAAAGTCCTCTCGTCCAAGCGAAAATGCAAGAGAAATTGGATAAAGCAGCCACAAAGGCGGCCGAGAAGGAGAAAAAGTAAAAAGAATGAAAAAAGGCTGATTCCCACTCGGAATCAGCCTTCTTTTTATTGCAGTTTTTCAATGACCTTTTTAGCAATATCTTCGTAAATCCTGCCAAGCCTATGGTCCGCTGCGTAAATGGATGGAGCAAAGTCCTCTTCGTTCCAATCTGGCTGTTGCAGGGGAAGTTGACCTAAAACTTCTGTACGAAGCTCTTCTGCAAGCTTCTCTCCGCCGCCTTTTCCGAATACATATTCCTTTTCACCGGTCGTTTTACTTTCGAAAAATGACATATTCTCTATGACACCAATGACTTCGTGTTCTGTCTTGATGGCCATGGCACCAGCTCTTGCAGCAACGAAGGCTGCAGTCGGATGCGGTGTCGTAACAATGATTTCTTTACATGAAGGGAGCATCGTATGCACGTCCAATGCAACATCGCCTGTACCCGGCGGTAAGTCAAGGACCAAATAGTCCAAATCTCCCCATTCCACTTCATTAAAGAAACTGTTAAGCATTTTACCCAGCATCGGCCCTCTCCAGATGATCGGCGCGTTATCCTCTACAAAAAAGCCCATTGAGATAACTTGGACGCCAAACCGTTCTACAGGAATGATTTTTTCCCCGCGAACAACCGGTCGTTTTGTTATCCCCATCATATCAGGTACGCTGAATCCGTAAATATCGGCATCAACCAGTCCGACCTTTTTGCCTAAACGAGCAAGTGAAGTGGCGAAATTCACTGAGATCGTAGATTTTCCCACTCCGCCTTTACCACTGGCGATCGCGATGAATTGTGTCTTGCTGTTAGGTCCAAGCAAACCTTGGTCCGCCTCACCCTGGGGAATGCTCTCACGATGCTTGGCTAATTCCTCTTCTGAAAGTTCCGTGAAACGGATGCCTACCGATTCCGCTCCGTTCGTTTTCAGCAAGTCCACAACTTCGGATTGCATTTGCATTTGCTCGGCAGTCCCCGTTTTCGCAATCGCAAGTTTAACGCTTACATGATTCTTTTCAGGTTTTATTTTGATTTCTATAATTCCATTTGTCTCTTCAAGGTTTTTATGTAGAAAAGGGTCTTTAAGATCCTTTAATAAATTCAGTACTTTCTCTTCTGTTAACAAGTCGAGCACCCCTTTGAATTTTATTTTCCCATTTTTCAGTATAACATATTACCGAAAGAAAACTTATTATCTGCCTTGCATGCGAGACCAGATTATTTCCCCATGATAAAAAGGCCTTGTACCTTACAAGACCCCGACATCACTCGTCATCCGATAGTTTTTCTTCTGTGAAGTACCGTAAAATCCCCATATAAATCGAACTGGCAATCTTTTCCTGGTATTTATCGCTGATAAGGCGTTCCCTTTCCTCAGAATTGGAAAGAAAGCCAATTTCCACAAGCGCTCCTGGTTTCTTAGCATAATTCATCAAATACACATGATTGATCGTTCTTGCATCACGCTTTGTATTTTCCAGGTTTCTGATGATTTCAGTCTGAATGAATTTAGCCACCTGTTCATTTTCCTCAAACCTGCTTGTATAAAAGGTTTGGGCACCTTTCGATGACGCAGATGGAAAAGAGTTCAAATGAATGCTTAAGAATAAGTCCGCTTCCGAATCATTGATCATTTTAACCCGATTCCGTAAGTCCTCCTGTTTTCGCTGGCGGATCCCCTTTGTATTACCCTGTGCCAGATCCTCATCCTTCTCACGGGTCATGATGACAAGTGCACCTTGTTCCTGCAAATAGTCCCTGACCTTTAATGAAACGGAAAGGGCAATTTCCTTTTCCATTATCTCTTGTACATTTGCCCCGCCGTCCATTCCTCCGTGACCTGCATCCAGAATGATGACCTTCCCTGCCAACGGAAGGTTCCAGGAGTCCCAAGAATCATCTTCAACGAATTTAAAAGTCACAATTAAAAAAAGGACAAACAATCCCATAGCGATTCCTGTATATTTCAGCTTTCTGCGCATGACCGTTCCCCTTCCATGATCTCTCTACTAAAAAGTATGGGACAAACCATGGAATTAGAACAAGGAATGGGATTTTGCCTTCTTAATGCAGTTTCATTTTATATCGTTTTTCTCCAGTCTTAAAACCGTCCAGCCACCAATCGCCTACAAATCCTTCACAACAATAAAACAATCCTTCATCGAAAGCGTTATTGGCTGTAACTTCCCGCCAATACAAAATAAAGTTAAAAAGAGTATCGACCAAAAACTTCTCTTCCTTCCAGCACCTGGACCTTACATCATCTTCCGACTCCCCATAATAGCCAAACTTACTATAGTTCGCTCCTAATAAATAAGCCTCGATGGCAACATCGAAGTAGCCTTCCTCCAAAACATCCATCAAATCCTGTCCGAAATAACGCTGAATCCTCCCCTTCATATCCTCGATAGAAAGTTCCCTGAGCAACCTGCGTTCGAACTTCAATTGCCTTTCCCTTTGCATCTCCTGTAAACCTAATATCACAGCCATAATTCACCTCCGGGGCAATTCCCCATTTCCCAAAATTATTTCCCAAGACATAATTTAGTTTTAGCGTTCTATTTTGAACCATTCATTTATTCCATTGGCAAAAATTAATGAGGATAGGTTCGGCAGGTAATTGAAATGCCTATCCTAGGCTATCTTCCATAAGAAGCTTAAAAGGACAGCCCAAACATTTCGGATGATGTTTACTCGCAGAAAAAATTGGTACTATCACCCGTAACCCGTCACTTTAGGATGCTACCTGAGGCAGGCCTTGCGACTTGGGTAGCTCACTGCGCATGCCTTACATTGATCACACCTGATTATTCATGTCGTGTTCTTACTTAAATTCAAGCAAGCTTTGTGATCTATTGATAAAAAGGACATCCGTGGTAAACGGATGTCCTTTTCTAACATGATATTACATTTTATAATAGCGAATTTATTTAAATACATACCTACTTGCAGGATGAACTGCCAAAGGCACAGTACAATATCCAGTCGCCGGTACTACACAAAGTTGGAATGGCTTCCTATATTCGTTTCACTTTAAATCTGTCCAGCCCTTTTCTTTAATCGGCCAGCTAGAGGCACGACGATTATTCCGGCTATTACGACCTGCATTACATTTCCGGGGATGGAGCCGAATGGCTGGATCCAGTTACCGTAAAGGATAACTTCAGTAAAATAATAGCCCACGATTTTTATGATCAATGCAACGGCAACGGCCAAAGTGTATACAAGTTCTCTTTTGCCTGGTACCTTTTCAGATATAAGGCCGGCTAGAAAGCCCATTGCTCCGACGATGACGAATGTAAACGGTGCCCATGCTGCCCAACCAGAGAATAAATCGAAGAAGGCCATACCGAAGGCGCCCGCTATCGCCCCTGTTTTTTTGCCATATACCAAGGCTGCTATAAAAAGGGGAACATTGCCCAAATGGACCAGGCCGCCGTTACCCATTATTGGGAGCTTGATGTTGATGAACATTGTCGCTACAAGGGTTAACGCAATGAATAGTGCATTGATGACCAAGGCTTTTGTTTTAGTTGTTTCAATCGGTGAGTATGTTGAATTCATATGAAGTCCTCTTTCTTTTTTTAAGTATTATCATACTCCTAAACAGGGACTTAATAAATATCGATTTTACAAATAATTCTGTATTCCACAAATAAACTCATGTGTAAACAAATGGGACCTACCATCCCCAACATCCGAAGCCCCATCCCCACGGCGTTAAATCGCTTTGTGGCTGGAGGCTGGGAAGGATTTATATCATGACGCAGAAGGGTTCATGGAGCATGTTGGGGGTCATATTATATCCGGTCATTAAAAGGACTTAATGAAATTCAAATTCATTCTAACGGATTAAGAATCATTGCACTCTGTACATTAAATAAATTTGATTGGCAATATAATCCGAACTAAAATGAAGCCCCTTTCTTAACCACCATATTATAATGCCTACCAATGAGGCCGTTTTAATGTCGATGTCAACATATTCAGCAGGTAGATCCTTTTCAGTATTCTTCCTTCTAATTTCTACCAATTGCTTTAACAATGAAAACAACTGGTCCTCAAACTGATTCGTTTTAAATAAAATAAGTAAATAATTTCGATGTATATATAAATAATCAAGCAATTTTGTTAGCTGTTGTTTTTCCGATAAGTCTTTTGCATGTATTAAAGCAAAAATTTTCTCAGATAGCTCATTTAGAATCTCATCGGTGATTTTCGTTAATAAATCTTGAATATCCTGATAATGCAGGTAAAATGTTGTCCGATTCAGCCCTGCTTTGGCTGCGATTTCCCGGACCGTTAAATTCGAAATAATGGGGTCCTCGCATAAGAGAGCAATGACAGCGTCTTTAAACATTTCCCTTGAGCGAATTGTACGAGGATCTTCTTTTTTAGGTATAGACATTTTAATCTCCTTTATAGATTTTCTTTAACTTTCTCAACAGCATATATTTCTATGTCGATTAGTGAACATTTTCAAGAAAACTGTTCATGGTAAGGAACATATATTTTTGTTACCATCGATTTTATCGACATGGTGTTGATAAAGCAAGTCAAAAATGAAGGAGTTTACGAATGGACATTACTGAAAGAAATAAAAAAGTTTTATTAATTGTACTGATTGCCGGTTGTTTTTTATCAACATTAAATCAGACTTTATTAAATGTTGCATTGAGTGGTTTAATGGAAGTATTTGATGTAACGGCTGCAACTGTACAATGGTTATCTACAGGGTTTATGCTAGTGAACGGTGTTTTAGTGCCAATCACTGCCTTTTTAATGCAACGGTTTACAACAAGGCAGCTATTTATTAGCTCGATGTTCTTTTTGCTCATCGGCTCTGTACTTTGCGCATGTGCGGGGAATTTTGGCGTGCTGTTAACGGGCAGAATGATACAAGCAATCGGTGCCGGGATTATTATACCTCTAATGATGACGGTTATTTTATATTTATATCCTAGCGAAAAGCGCGGAAGCATCATGGGGACAATCGGCTTTGCGATAATTTTTGCCCCTGCCATAGCCCCGACCTTATCTGGTTTTATCATGGAATATGTTTCATGGAGATGGCTATTCATTGGGTTAATCCCATTCTTACTAATCGTCATCGTTCTAGCGTTCAAATATTTAATGAATGTTGCAGAGACAACAAAAGCAAAATTGGATATCACAAGTGTCATTTTATCAACGATTGGTTTTGGCTGTATATTATTTGGATTTAGTAGCGCAGGAAGCAAGGGATGGGATGATCCCGGTGTCATCACTGCAATAATCGTCGGAATGATCGTGTCGACTCTATTCTGTTTACGTCAAATGAAATCGAGCGACCCACTATTAAATTTAACTGTATTCAAGTATAAAGTTTTCACGCTTACATCCTTCATCAATGTACTAATTACGATGATCATGTATGCGGATTTAATCCTTTTGCCAATCTACTTGCAGAATGGACGAGGTTTTACAGCATTTGAAGCAGGTTTACTGCTATTACCCGGAGCTGTGATTAATGCCTTCTTATCCCCTGTCACAGGTAAAATGTTTGATAAATATGGTGCTAAACCACTCTTTATTACAGGTTTGGTATTCATCATTGTTTCGATGTGGGGAGTCATAGATATAAGCGAATCAACGACGTATATCTATATCATGGTTCGTACCATAATATTACGAATTGGTTTGAGCTTCATTACCATGCCATTAAATACAGCAGGGTTGAATGCTTTACCAAGAGAATTGGGTTCCCATGGTTCAGCTGTAAATAATACCATTCGCCAATTGTCAGGTGCCATCGGAACAGCAGTTGTCATCACAGTATATACAATGCAGGCAACTTCACATGCCTCTGAGCTATCAATGGAAAATGAAAACATTACAGCTATAGAACCAGAGGCATTAGCTTCCATCCTTGGCTCAAGTGATGCCTATGTTTTCATGCTAGCCTTATCTTTTGTGGCATTAATAATTGCATGCTTTATGCCGAAAAAAGCCGCAATCAAAAAAAGTGAAGGTGAATCTCAAAACTAAGATTGTTAACTGAAATATTTAAAATAAAGCATATCCGGGAGATCACGGATATGCTTTTTTAATATTTCCGGTCAAAAAAAAGACCCCCAACCAATATGGTTGAGAGCCTTTCGAAACGGTAATAGAATTAACGTTTTGAGAACTGAGGTGCACGACGTGCGCCTTTAAGACCGTATTTTTTACGTTCTTTCATACGTGGGTCACGAGTTAGTAAACCAGCAGTTTTAAGAGATGGACGGTATTCTGGATCAACTTGTAGCAATGCACGAGCGATACCGTGACGGATTGCTCCAGCTTGACCAGTATATCCACCACCGCTAACGTTTACTAGAACGTCGTAATTTCCAGTAGTTTCTGTTGCAACTAGTGGTTGGTTAACAACTTCACGTAATGCTGCAAAAGGAATATATTCATTGATGTCACGACCGTTAATAACGATGCGACCTTCGCCTGGTACTAAACGTACACGAGCTACTGAGCTCTTACGGCGACCAGTACCATAATATTGAACTTGTGCCAAGATAGTAACCTCCTTAGTAATTATCCGCGTAATTCGTATACTTCTGGTTGTTGAGCAGCGTGTGGGTGCTCAGCTCCAGCGTATACGTGTAATTTTTTGTAGATTTGACGACCAAGAGAATTCTTTGGAAGCATACCTTTGATAGCAAGTTCAAGCATTCTCTCAGGGTAGTTTGTACGCATTTCAAGAGCAGTTCTAGTTTTAAGACCGCCTGGATGCATAGTGTGACGGTAATAAATTTTGTCAGTCAATTTTTTACCAGTCAAATGGATTTTTTCAACATTGATAAGAATTACATGATCACCAGTGTCAATGTTCGGTGTAAAAGTTGGTTTATGTTTACCACGTAAGATGGATGCTACTTCAGTAGAAAGGCGACCCAAAGTTTTGCCTTCAGCGTCAATCACATACCATTTACGTTCTACTTCATTAGCTTTCGCCATAAATGTCGTACGCATGGTTAACCTCCTAAAAAACTTTTTAATTTTTTATATTTATTTTCAATCACAATAAACTTCCGGGGCTTATCGTGGGATTAAAATACATACCATATTATATTAACTTCTCCCAGATTCATTGTCAAGGGAATGTTACACTAGGATAAGTTGTCTATAAAACACTCTCTGCAACTCCATGAATAGCTCAGTATAGCATCAAGCCGCTCCATTACTGATTTCAGCCCATTACCCATTTGTAAAAAAACTGGTATCACTTTGAAAATATTTTTATTTGTAAAATACTTTCCATAAATACAAGCCTTGGGCAGGTGCTGTTTTCCCTGCAAAGCTGCGGTCCTTCTTGTCCAAAATTCCGCTCATATCATGGGGTGACATCTTGCCGCTGCCGACATCCAGGAGCGTCCCAACCAAGATACGAACCATATTATATAAAAAGCCTTCGCCAACGAAGCGGAAAACCATGAAATCATCGCTCTCTTCAAAATCCATTTCTTTTATGGTTCGAACTTTATCGACCACTTCCGTTTTTGCCGAACAAAAACTTGTAAAGTCATGTGTCCCTATCAAATAGGAGATTGCTTCCCTCATCGCCTCCACATTTAACGGGTATGGATAATGATAGGCGTAATTCCGCTTAAACGGATCCCGCAGTTTCGAACGGGCAACGATATAACGGTACTCTTTCCCAGTAGTATGGAACCTCGCATGAAAATCGTCAGGCACGATATCGACTTCCAGAACGATGATATCGGTCGGAAGAAGCGCGCTGAACGCCTTTATCCAATTTTCAGTAGGGAATGTAAGGGGGGACTCAAAGTGAAGTACCTGCCCCTTTGCATGGACCCCTGAGTCTGTCCTGCCTGAAGCAGTCACTTTTATAATTGTGCCTTTATGCATTTGGGCCAAGACTGCCTCGAATTCACTTTGTATGGTGCGTTTCTCAGGCTGCACCTGATAGCCAGCAAAATCCGTGCCGTCATAAGCGATCACACATTTATATTTTGGCATAGTTCTCTTCCTTATTATGAACGTAATAAAAATAACATGACCGTTAGAACACCTATTGAGACCATCAAAAGACTATCACTCGTCTTCCAGTTCAATTGGCGATATTTCGTCCGGCCTTCCCCGCCACGGTATCCTCTTGATTCCATGGCAGTTGCCAATTCCTCCGCCCGTTTGAACGAACTAACAAATAAAGGAACCAGCAGAGGTACAATCGATTTAACCCTGTCCTTTATCGGGCCAGATGAAAAGTCAACGCCCCTTGCAGTTTGGGCCTTCATGATTTTTTCCGTTTCCTCCATTAGCGTCGGGATGAATCGAAGGGCAATGGACATCATCAATGCCAGTTCATGTACAGGCATCTTCCACTTTTTCAAAGGTCCCAACAGCTCTTCCATCCCATCTGTAATGGATATCGGGGATGTCGTCAAAGTTAAAAGTGACGTAACAAGGATTAGTAAAGTAAATCTAATGGATATGAAAAAACCTTGAATCAAACCGCCTTCATAGATTTCAAACCAACCGTATTCAAAAAGCAATTCCCCTTCCTTCGTAAACAATATATGGAGAAGGAATGTAAATACGATCAAGAAAAAGATTGGCTTCAACCCATTATAAAGATAGCGAAGCGGTATTTTGGAAAGACTGATCAAAAGGATGGTGAATACAGCAAGCAAACCGTAAGAAACGACATTATTCGCCAAAAAGACGACACAAACAAACAGGAACACGAGGAGCAGTTTAGCCCTTGGGTCCATCTTGTGCATCAATGAATTTGCAGGGACATAACGCCCGATAATCATTTTATCCAGCATCAGCGGTTCCCCCGTTTCATGGCTTTATCTATTTCTATCGCTAAATCACCGATATTAAGACATGGATGATCAAATCGAACACCAAGTTCCTTCTGGAGCTTTAGCTGAAAGCGGACCGTATCAGGAACATCCAGGCCTAGCTCCATTAATTGTTCCGGCTCTGAGAAAATTTCCTGGGGGGTTCCTTTTTTGAACACCGTCCCCTTATGCATGATAATGATGTCATCCGCGTACTTGGCTGCATCCTCCATGCTATGGGTCACCAGAATCGTTGAAATGCCCCTTGCTTTATGCAGATCATAAAACATATCCATGATTTCTTTGCGTCCTCGCGGATCCAGTCCCGCTGTAGGCTCATCAAGGACCAATACTTCCGGTTCCATGGCAAGTACCCCAGCGATGGCCACCCGTCGCATTTGTCCGCCGGATAAGTCGAATGGAGACTTTTCAAGAACTTCCTCATTCAATCCGACTTGCGCGATGGCTTTCCTGGCGAGTTTCTTTGCATCGATTTCAGAAACGCCAAAATTCATAGGACCGAAACATATATCCTTTTCAACCGTTTCATCAAATAACTGATGTTCCGGAAACTGAAAAACAATTCCGACCTTTTGTCTTATTGGCCGCAAAGCCTTTTCTTTTCTTCCGGCTTCAATCGTCCGATCCCCAATGAAAACCCGACCCTTCGTCGGTTTTAAAAGAGCATTCAAATGCTGCAGTAGCGTGGATTTCCCGGACCCTGTATGCCCGATGATTGCGGTATAGGTTCCCGGCTCCATAGAAATATTGACATCATGAAGGGCTAGATGTTCAAAAGGAGTATTCACCTGATAGCGGTATTCTACATCATCGAGTGTAATTCGCATAAATCCTTCACCAACTCTTCCTCTGTCAAATGCCCATCAACTACACGAACACCATTTTTTTGTAACTCCTTGGTTAGTTTCACTGAAAAGGGAATATCCAGTCCAAGAGCAATCAATTCTTCCTCTAACTCAAAAATATCCTGAGGCGATCCTTCACGATATAACCGACCTTGGTTCATGACTATCATTCGATCGGCTTTCGCAGCTTCCTCAAGATCATGGGTGATTGATATGACAGTGATCTCGTTTTCCTGTTTTAATTCCCTAACTGTTTCAAGCACTTCTTCACGGCCTCTTGGGTCAAGCATGGAGGTTGCTTCATCTAAGATGATTATGTCTGGCTGCAAGGCTATTACACCTGCAATGGCCACTCTTTGCTTTTGACCGCCGGATAGATGGTGCGGCTCTTGATTAAGAAAGGCATTCATCTTAACCTTATTTAACGCACCATGAACACGCTCCACCATAACCTGCTGAGAAACACCGGCGTTTTCTAAACCAAAAGCCACATCATCCTGAACTGTAGTGCCTACAAATTGATTATCTGGGTTTTGAAAAACCATGCCAATTTTCTGGCGTACATCCCAAACGGATTCTTCTGTCAAAAGTTGATCATTAATCGTAATGGTACCTGAGTTAGCGAACTGAAGGCCATTCAATAACTTCGCTAATGTCGACTTGCCAGAACCATTATGTCCGACAATCGCTAGCCACTCCCCTTGATGAATATCAAAAGAAACATCATCCAAGGCGTTTCGAGACTGACCCTCATATTTAAAAACAATATTATTTAAAGAAACCAGCTTCTTCACCATGTGGCCCTCCTCATCCTCGACTGCACTCGCCTAAACTAAGCTCTGCTCACTCAATATAAATATAGTAGTTTTTCCTTCTGAAAATATAAAAAAACGCTGCACCCCTTCCACCGAAAGAATTTTCGGTAAATTAAGAGCAGCTAACAGCGGGCCTGTTACGAAAAACAGGTTATCTTATAATCGCTTATCAAAAGCGGGAAGGGATGCTTGAGCTAGACGTGAAGGCTCCCTGCATGATACAGGTTCCGCCAGCCATCGTAACACTCAATGCGAATTTCTAAAGTACAGAATTTCTATTTAAAAAAAGAAAAAGGGCATAGAACAAGTGAGTATATTCATTTGTCCCGCCCTTTTTCATCGTTGTTATTAAACTAATTCAATAACCACGACTGGTGCACCGTCACCGCGGCGTGGACCAACTTTCATGATACGAGTGTATCCACCTTGACGTTCTTCATAACGTGGAGCCACGTCACTGAATAGTTTTTGAAGGGCATCTGTGCCATTCTCAGCGTCAGCGATTTCGTTACGGATGAAAGATGCAGCTTGACGGCGTGCATGCAAGTCACCACGTTTACCAAGAGTGATCATTTTATCTACTACAGAACGTAATTCTTTTGCACGTGCTTCAGTAGTTTCAATGCGCTCATGGATAATAAGATCCGTAGCTAAATCACGAAGTAATGCTTTACGTTGTGCGCTAGTGCGTCCTAACTTTCTGTAACCCATTAGAGATTCCCTCCTTTGTTGAAGTTCTATATTGTGTGTCAATAACAAGGCTCACAACATAATGGATTGATTCCGCCATGTTATCAGTCGTCTTTACGAAGACCTAAGCCTAATTCTTCTAGTTTCGCTTTCACTTCTTCAAGTGATTTACGACCTAGATTACGTACTTTCATCATATCTTCTTCCGTTTTATGAGCTAGCTCTTGAACGGTATTGATTCCAGCACGTTTCAAGCAGTTGTAAGAACGAACAGAAAGGTCTAATTCTTCGATCGTCATCTCAAGAACTTTTTCTTTTTGATCTTCTTCTTTTTCAACCATGATTTCAGCATTTTGAGCTTCATCGGTTAAACCAACAAAGATATTTAAATGCTCTGTTAAAATCTTAGCTCCAAGTGCTACCGCTTCTTGCGGACCAGTACTGCCATCAGTCCAAACATCAAACGTTAACTTGTCAAAGTTAGACAACTGTCCAACACGTGTATTTTCAACTTGGAAAGATACGCGTGAAACCGGAGTGTAAAGAGCATCGATTGGAATTACACCAATTGGCTGGTCTTCTCTCTTGTTTTGAACAGCAGGAGTGTAGCCGCGGCCGCGACGTGCAGATAAACGCATACGCATATGACCGTTTTTACCAATTGTAGCAATATATAAATCCGGATTAAGAATTTCTACATCACTATCATGAGTGATATCAGCAGCCGTGATGACTCCGTCACCCTGAACGTCAATTTCCAGCGTCTTCTCTTCATCAGAGTAAATCTTAAGAGCTAGTTTTTTCACATTAAGAATGATAGATGTTACATCTTCCACGACGCCTTCAATTGTTGAGAACTCATGTAGCACTCCATCAATTTGTATAGCTGTGACAGCAGCACCTGGGAGTGAGGATAAAAGAATACGACGTAAGGAGTTACCCAATGTAGTACCATACCCACGCTCTAGTGGCTCTACGACGAATTTACCGTACTTGGTATCGTCGTTGATTTCAACCGTTTCGATTTTTGGTTTTTCTATTTCGATCATCAATAAACCCTCCTTCAAAACGTCAAAACCCCGGCAAGTAAACGAAGTCACTTAAACCGAAATTCCCCATGTATACGTTCCCGCTGTGCGCAACAACTGAAAATTAATCCTCTGTAAGAACGCAAACTCAGTATTATATCCCATTATTGACAGGAATACAAAATCTATACAGAAAAATTAAACACGGCGACGTTTTGGTGGACGGCATCCGTTATGTGGAACTGGAGTTACATCTTTAATTGCAGTTACTTCTAGGCCAGCAGCTTGAAGTGCACGAATGGCAGCCTCACGTCCAGCACCAGGTCCTTTAACTGTAACTTCAAGAGTTTTCATACCATGTTCAATTGATGTTTTAGCAGCTGTTTCAGCAGCCATTTGTGCAGCAAATGGAGTGGATTTACGAGATCCACGGAATCCTAGAGCTCCAGCACTTGACCAAGAAATAGCATTACCATGAGAGTCAGTGATCGTAACGATAGTGTTATTGAATGTTGAACGAATATGTGCAATACCAGTTTCTATATTCTTTTTCACACGACGTTTACGTGTATTAGTTTTACGTGCCATGAAAAGTAACCTCCTTTACTAATTATTTTTTCTTGTTAGCTACAGTACGACGAGGTCCTTTACGCGTACGAGCATTGTT
This sequence comes from Peribacillus sp. 05N428, assembly GCF_056397085.1. Lineage (NCBI taxonomy): Bacteria > Bacillati > Bacillota > Bacilli > Caryophanales > Bacillaceae > Peribacillus > Peribacillus sp. 05N428. The sequence goes on from NZ_JBFTMS010000030.1 coordinate 15,814, forward strand.
TTTTGTATTTTGACCGCGAACAGGAAGACCACGACGGTGACGTAAACCACGGTAAGAACCGATTTCCATTAAACGTTTGATGTTTAGGGAGATTTCACGACGAAGGTCGCCTTCTACTTTAAGCTTGTCAATGATATCACGAATTTTGTTCAATTCGTCTTCCGTTAAGTCACGAACGCGAGTTTCTTCAGAAACGCCTGCTTCTGCAAGAATCTTGATCGCTGTTTGTTTTCCAATACCATATATATATGTTAATGAGATAACAATACGTTTGTCACGGGGAATATCTACTCCAGCAATACGTGCCATGCTTGAGTGCACCTCCTTCTATTTAGCCTTGTTTTTGTTTATGTTTAGGGTTTTCGCAAATAACCATTACTTTACCTTTTCTGCGGATAACTTTACACTTTTCGCAGATTGGTTTGACTGATGGTCTGACTTTCATTGCTATCTAACCTCCTTATACAGATCGGAGCGTAACCGGATTATTTGAACCGGTATGTGATTCTGCCGCGAGTTAGATCATACGGGGAAAGCTCAACCGTAACTTTATCTCCAGGCAAAATGCGAATAAAGTGCATACGAATTTTACCGGATACATGAGCTAAAACAGTATGACCATTTTCTAATTCTACCTTAAACATTGCATTTGGCAAAGTCTCTTGTACTGTGCCTTCTACTTCAATTACATCATCTTTCGCCATTAAAGTGATTCTCCCTTCTCTATGCGTGAACCTATTAAAGGTGCACATCTTTCCGTCAACATTACTACAGTCCAATTATCCTCATAAGTCTTACAATTCTGCATCAAGTATTCACCATTTTGTAGAACCAGGCTTTAACTGAGGACCTTTATCAGTTGGACCGAAATGAGGATTTTATGGGTCCTCATGTAAGTCTTGACCGATTCCGTGACCGACATACTCTCGAAATAGAGAAGCAATTAGTCTCGACATAGGTTTGAATAGCATGGGAGATGTTTGAAAGGCGCACGCCTGACATAGCTTCTTTCAACCCTCTATATCACGACTCTTTAGGAATCCCAATAGAGTCACTGCATTTCTTCATCAATTTTGCCGACCGGATATGTCCATGAAGATCACTTAAAAAGTAATCGCCCAATTCAGGGAATACCAAGTACAAGAACCTGATTAATAAATGTGCGAATGCTCTCGCGAAATCCATTATACCCTTTGTATTATAGGAATGCACCAAGTTTAACTAGTAAGTTATAAAAATGGTATGAATTTCATAAATCAATACATATGATTAATTTTGTAAAGCACCAAGCAACACATCGATATCTTCAAATACCTTATTAATATCTTGCTGTCCGTTAATGTTGACCAAGTAACCTTTGTCTCCGTAGAAATCAAGAAGTGGCTTTGTTTGTTTCAAATTCACATCTAAGCGATTTTGAACCGTTTCAGCATTATCGTCGGCACGTTGATATAATTCTCCGCCGCAGCGGTCGCATACATCATCTTTAGCAGGAGGATTGAATACAAGATGGTATGTCGCACCACATGATTTGCAAATACGACGCCCTGTCAATCTTTCCATTAAGATGCTTTTATCAACATCGATATTAATGACAAAATTCATATTGCGATCTAAATCAGTTAGAATGCTTTCAAGTGCCTCTGCCTGTGCCACAGTACGTGGAAATCCATCAAGCAAAAATCCTCTTAGGCAGTCTTCCTTGCTTAAACGCTCACGTACGATGCCAATGGTAACTTCATCAGGTACCAATTCGCCTTTGTCCATGAATGATTTCGCCTTTAGACCTAAGTCTGTTCCATCTTTGATAGCTGTTCGGAACATATCTCCAGTAGAGATATGAGGGATATTATATTTTTCTACGATTTGTTCAGCTTGAGTGCCTTTACCAGCACCCGGCAGACCCATTAACACTAGATTCAATTTTCTTCCCCCTCAAACTCTATAATGGGTAAAGGGAACAAGCCGTTCCCAAAACTCATTACTTTATAAAGCCTTTATAGTGTCTCTTCACAAGTTGTGATTCCAGCTGCTTCATCGTATCAAGGGCAACCCCGACTACGATCAGCAAACTGGTACCACCAATCTGTGCAGATTGAGGTAGATCAGCAAGCTTAATGAAAAATACCGGTAAAACGGCAATGATGGCCAAGAATATCGAGCCTACAAACGTCAAACGGTATAAAACACGTGTTAAATATTCTTGTGTACTCTTACCTGGACGAATCCCCGGCACATAGCCACCTTGCTTTTTCAAATTCTCAGCCATTTGTTCAGGATTAACCTGAATGAAAGCATAAAAATACGCAAAAGCAATGATAAGAGCAACATATATGATCATACCAATTGGTTTGGTGTAATCAAGATTTGTTGATATCCAGCTAGTCACGCTGTTCTTTCCAAAGAAAGAAGCGATTGTAGTAGGAGTAATAATAAATGCCATTGCAAAGATTACCGGAATAACCCCCGCAGCATTTACTTTCAATGGTAAATGAGTAGACTGGCCACCCATTTGCGTACGACCTACCGCAGCACGTTTCGCATACTGAATAGGAATTTTACGTAATGCCTGCTGAATGAAGATAACAGCAACCACGATTGCTAATACTGCTAAAACTATGAGGATAATCGTTATGATTCGTAAGAATAATTGATCACCGGCATTCTCAAATTGCTGTGCGTAAATCTGATTTGCCGTAGTAGGCAAACTAGCTACGATACCAGCAAAGATAATGATGGAAATCCCATTACCCACACCCTTAGCAGTGATCAGCTCCCCTAACCACAAAAGAAAAGCTGTTCCTGCCGTTAAGACAGTCGCAATAAGCAAGTATGTTGCAATTCCAGGATTTTCAATCAACTGTCCACCTGACATATTATTGAACCCATAGGACATTCCAACTGCTTGGATAAACCCTAGGATAATAGTGAAGTAACGAGTGAATTGCGCTAATTTACGGCGTCCTGCTTCCCCTTGTTTAGACCATTCAGTGAACTTAGGAACAACATCCATCTGTAGCAGCTGAACGATGATGGATGCCGTGATGTACGGCATGATACCCATCGCTAAAATGGAAAAGTTTTGCAGTGCCCCGCCGCCAAAGGTATTTAAAAGCCCGATGACGCTCAGCTGGTCCTGTTCAGCGAGAAAATCGGCATTCACATGCGGTACAGGTATAAATGTACCGATGCGATAGACGATTAACATTAGAAGGGTAAAAATAATCTTATTCCTTATTTCACCCACGCGCATAAAATTGGAGATCGTGCGAAACATTAGATCACCTCTGTATTACCGCCAGCAGCTTCGATAGCTTCTTTAGCAGTAGACGAGAATTTGTGAGCTTTAACAGTAAGCTTTTTCTCAATGCTTCCTTTGGCAAGAATCTTGATTCCTGCTTTTTCTTTACTTACAACGCCAGTCTCAAGTAAAAGAGCTGGTGTTACTTCAGTACCGTCTTCGAAAAGATTTAACGTATCAAGGTTCACGATAGCATAGTCTTTACGGTTGATGTTGGTAAATCCACGTTTAGGTAAACGTCTGAATAGAGGAGTTTGACCCCCTTCAAATCCAAGACGCACACCGCCGCCGGAGCGAGCGTTTTGTCCTTTGTGTCCTTTACCTGCTGTTTTACCGTTACCAGATCCAATACCGCGACCTTTACGTTTACGTTCTTTACGAGAACCTTCTGCAGCTTTTAACTCATGAAGTTTCATGTTGGCACCTCCTTGTTAAGTTAAAAATTATTTTATTGTTCTTTTACAGTAACAAGATGAGCAACTTTGGTAATCATACCGCGAATCGCAGGGTTATCTTCTTGAACAACCGTTTGATGCATTTTGCGTAAACCCAAAGTGTTAACTGTAACACGTTGATCTTCAGGACGACCAATCAAGCTGCGAGTGAGGGTGATTTCTAATTTATTAGCCATAATTCGATTTCCCTCCTTATCCTAACAGTTCTTGTACTGATTTTCCACGTAACTTAGCTACGTCTTCAGCACGTTTCAATTGCTTCAATCCTTCAATTGTTGCGCGAACCATATTAATAGGTGTATTAGTACCTAGTGATTTAGACAAGATATCGCTAACTCCGCCTAATTCAAGTACCGCACGAACAGGACCACCAGCAATTACTCCTGTACCTTCAGAAGCTGGTTTCAATAGAATGTGACCTGCGCCATAGCGACCGTTCACAAGGTGAGGAATAGTAGTACCAACCATCGGTACAGTAATTAGATTTTTCTTAGCATCCTCAATAGCTTTACGGATAGCATCCGGAACTTCTTGAGCTTTACCAGTACCAAATCCAACATGACCATTTTTATCACCAACAACAACTAGTGCAGTGAAACGGAAACGACGTCCGCCTTTAACAACTTTAGCTACACGATTTACTGTAACTACGCGTTCTTCAAGTTCTAATTTATTAGGATCAATGCTACGCATCTGTTATGTCCCTCCTTATCCATTAAAATTCTAAGCCGTTTTCACGAGCAGCGTCAGCCAATGCTTTAACACGACCATGGAAGAGGTAACCACCGCGGTCAAAAACCACAGCTTTGAAACCTTTTTCAACAGCACGTTTCGCAATAAGTTCGCCAACTTTTTGAGCTGCTTCAGCATTGCTACCTGCTTCGATACCGATCTCTTTATCAAGAGTTGAAGCACTTGCCAATGTTACGCCTTTTGCATCGTCAATTAATTGTGCGTAAATGTGTTTGTTTGAACGAAACACATTTAAACGAGGACGAGCTTCTGTTCCAGAAAGCTTAGCACGTACACGCGCATGTCTTTTCTGACGAGTAGCATTTTTATCAAGCTTCGTAATCATTTACGTCACTCCTTTCGTTTACTTATGCGGCATTACTTACCTGTTTTACCTTCTTTACGACGAACGAATTCGCCTTCGTAACGGATACCTTTACCTTTATACGGTTCAGGCGGGCGAACATCACGGATATTAGCTGCTAGAGCTCCTACACGTTCTTTGCTTGCACCTTTTACGATTACTTTTGTATTAGAAGGAACTTCGACTTCAACGCCAGCTTCTGGCTCTATTTCTACAGGGTGGGAATATCCTACGTTAAGGATAAGCTTGTTACCTTGCTTTTGTGCACGGTACCCAACCCCAATAAGTTCAAGTGATTTTACGAAACCTGTTGATACACCTTCAATCATGTTAGAGATAAGCGCGCGAGTAGTACCGTGTAAAGAACGGTGAGTCTTCTCGTCAGACGGGCGTGTTACAGTTAACACGTTCTCTTCAACAACGATTGAAAGGTCAGGACTGAATGATCTAGATAATTCACCTTTAGGTCCTTTAACAGTTACTTCACTTCCAGTAACAGTAACTGTTACGCCTGCAGGGATTTCAATAGGTTTTTTACCTATACGAGACATAATGTGCACCTCCATTCTTGTGAAAATGTATTACCAAACGTATGCTAAAACTTCTCCGCCAACTTGTTTAGAGCGAGCTTCTTTGTCTGTTAAAACTCCGTGAGAAGTAGAAACAATTGCGATACCTAAACCGTTAAGAACGCGTGGTACCTCTCCAGTTTTTGCATATACACGCAAACCAGGTTTGCTGATACGTTTTAGACCAGTGATAACACGTTCGTTGTTTGCACCGTATTTTAAGAAGATACGGATGATACCTTGTTTGTTGTCTTCGATTAATTCAAAGTCACGTACGAAGCCTTCACTTTTTAAGATCTCAGCAATTTCCTTTTTGATCTTTGAAGCAGGAACTTCCAGTTTTTCGTGACGAACCATATTCGCATTACGGATGCGAGTAAGCATATCTGCAATAGGATCTGTCATGACCATTATATTTTACCTCCTTCCCAAACTCGGGTTTTACCAGCTAGCTTTTTTAACGCCAGGAATTTGTCCTTTATATGCAAGTTCGCGGAAACAAATACGACATAGTTTAAATTTACGTAATACAGAATGTGGACGTCCGCAACGTTCGCAACGTGTATATTCTTGTACTTTAAACTTCTGTTCGCGTTTTTGCTTTACGATCATAGACTTTTTAGCCACGATTTCGCCTCCCTTTATTTAGAGATTACTTTTGGAACGGCATTCCAACTTGAGTAAGTAGTTCACGAGCTTCTTCGTCAGTGTTGGCAGTCGTTACGATAACGATGTCCATACCACGAACTTTGCTCACTTTATCGTAATCAATCTCAGGGAAGATAAGTTGTTCTTTAACGCCTAATGTATAGTTTCCACGTCCGTCAAAGGATTTCTTTGAAACGCCGCGGAAATCACGTACACGCGGTAAAGATACAGATACTAGCTTATCAAGGAATTGATACATACGCTCACCACGTAATGTAACTTTCGCTCCGATAGGCATACCCTCACGCAAACGGAAGCCTGCGATTGATTTTTTTGCTTTTGTTATAACTGGTTTTTGACCAGTGATCAATGTAAGTTCTTCAACAGCTGTATCTAAAGCTTTCGAGTTAGAAACTGCGTCACCCACACCCATGTTAATAACGATTTTCTCAATGTTTGGTACTTGCATTACTGATTGATAGTTGAATTTACCCATCAATGACGGTGTAATTTCACTTTTGAATTTTTCTTTAAGGCGGCTCATTGCTTAGTGTACCTCCCTTCATTTATGACTTATTTATCTAAAGATTCACCTGATATTTTAGCTACGCGTACTTTTTTACCATTTTCGATCTTATATCCAACACGAGTCGGTTTACCTGATTTAGGATCAAGTGGCATTACATTGGATACGTGAATAGCAGCTTCTTTACTGATAATTCCACCTTGTGGATTAAGTTGAGATGGCTTTGAATGCTTTTTCACGATGTTAATTCCTTCAACAAGTACACGATTTTGTTTCGGATATGCAGAAAGAATTGTTCCTTGTTTGCCTTTGTCCTTACCAGAGATGACTACGACTTTGTCACCTTTTTTAACATGCATTAGCTTGGCACCTCCTTGAAAGGCTTTATACAAATTTTACATATTATAGAACTTCTGGAGCAAGAGAAACGATCTTCATGAAACTATTGTCACGTAATTCACGAGCAACAGGTCCAAAAATACGAGTTCCACGTGGGCTCTTATCGTCACGGATAATTACACATGCGTTTTCATCGAAACGAATGTAAGAACCGTCAGGACGACGCATACCACGTTTTGTACGGACAACAACAGCCTTAACGACTTCACCTTTTTTAACAACGCCTCCTGGTGTTGCCTGTTTAACTGTACAAACGATGATATCACCGATGTTTGCAGTCTTACGGCCTGAACCACCTATGACTTTAATTGTTAGCACTTCACGAGCACCTGAATTGTCAGCGACTTTTAAACGAGATTCTTGTTGAATCATGTACGGTACCTCCCTTCGGAATTAGCTTAATCCGAACTAGATTAAATGATTACTGCTTTTTCTACTACTTCTACAAGACGGAAGCGTTTTGTAGCTGAAAGTGGACGAGTTTCCATGATACGTACTACGTCGCCTGCTTTAGCTTCGTTTAGCTCGTCATGAGCTTTAAACTTTTTAGAATATTTCACGCGTTTACCGTATAAAGAATGCTTTTTATAGGTCTCTACAACAACTGTAACTGTTTTATCCATTTTGTCGGATACTACGCGTCCAGTGTAGATTTTGCGTTGGTTGCGTTCGCTCATTCTGCAAACCTCCATTCATTATCGATTAGTGACACCGATTTCTCTTTGACGAACAACTGTTTTCATACGAGCAATCGATTTGCGAACTTCACGGATGCGAGCTGTATTTTCAAGTTGTCCAGTAGCTAACTGGAAACGAAGATTAAATAGTTCTTCTTTAAGAGATTTTAGTTTTTGTTCAATTTCAGCAGTGGTTAGATCTTTGATTTCATTAGCTTTCATTTGTTTCACCACCAATTTCCTCTCTTTTTACAAACTTGCATTTGATTGGAAGTTTGTGTGCTGCAAGGCGCAATGCTTCTCTTGCCACCTCTTCAGATACACCAGAGATTTCAAACATAACTTTGCCCGGTTTAACAACTGCTACCCATCCTTCAGGAGCACCTTTACCGGAACCCATCCGTACTTCAAGCGGCTTAGCTGTGTAAGGTTTGCTTGGGAAGATTTTGATCCAAACTTTCCCTCCACGTTTCATATAACGAGTCATCGCAATACGAGCTGCTTCGATTTGACGGTTCGTGATCCAGGAAGCTTCTTGAGCTTGAAGTCCAAATTCTCCGAAGTGAACTTCAGTGCCGCCCTTAGCCATCCCTCTCATCTTACCGCGGTGTTCACGACGGTATTTTACGCGTTTTGGCAATAACATATTATTTTCCTCCTTCCTCAGATTTCTTCTTAGTAGGAAGAACTTCTCCACGGTAGATCCAAACTTTCACGCCTAGCTTACCGTAAGTAGTATCTGCTTCAGCATGAGCATAGTCTATGTCTGCACGAAGTGTGTGAAGTGGAACTGTTCCTTCGCTGTAATGTTCAGCACGAGCAATATCAGCACCGCCAAGACGACCAGAAACTTGAGTTTTGATTCCTTTTGCTCCAGAACGCATAGTACGTTGGATAGCTTGCTTTTGAGCGCGACGGAATGAAACACGGTTTTCTAGCTGACGAGCGATGTTTTCAGCAACCAATTTTGCGTCAAGATCTGCTCTTTTAATTTCGATGATATTGATATGAACTCTTTTGCCAGTCAGCTGGTTCAAAGCTTTACGAAGTGCTTCGACTTCAGTACCGCCTTTACCGATAACCATTCCTGGTTTAGCAGTGTGGACAGATACATTGATACGGTTAGCTGCACGTTCGATTTCAACCTTTGAAACTGAAGCATCATTTAGACGTTTCGCGATATATTCACGAACTTTGATGTCTTCATGCAAAAGAACTGCGTAGTCTTTATCAGCGTACCATTTGGATTCCCAGTCACGGATTATCCCGATACGCATACCGATTGGATTTACCTTTTGACCCACAGATTACCCCTCCTTCTTTTCTGATACAACGATTGTAATATGACTAGTACGTTTGTTTATAGCACTCGCACGACCTTGAGCGCGAGGACGGAAACGTTTTAATGTTGGTCCTTCGTTAACGTATGCCTCTGAAACGACTAGGTTATTAATATCCATTTCGTAGTTGTGTTCTGCATTTGCGATAGCAGATTTCAGAATTTTTTCTACGACTGGAGAAGCAGATTTTGGTGTTAAGCGAAGAATCGCTACTGCTTCACCTACTTGTTTTCCTCGAATTAAATCTGCGACTAAACGCACTTTACGAGGAGCAATACGAACTGTTTTAGCGACAGCTTTAGCTTGCATGAGATGCCCTCCTCTCATTAACGTCTTGTTTTCTTGTCATCACTTGCGTGACCTTTATAAGTGCGTGTAGGCGCGAATTCGCCTAGTTTGTGACCTACCATATCTTCTGTTACATAAACCGGCACGTGCTTACGACCGTCATAAACGGCGATTGTGTGTCCGATGAATTGCGGGAAGATTGTTGAGCGACGAGACCAAGTTTTTACTACCTGTTTCTTGTCAGCTTCATTTAATTTTTCAACTTTTACCAATAAATGATCATCAACAAAAGGCCCTTTTTTTAAGCTACGACCCATGCGAGTACCTCCCTTCGTGACTGTTCTACGGTTCTATATATGAACCGTAGCTCAATCCCGTTATTTTTTACGACGACGTACGATAAATTTATCGGATTTATTTTTCTTCTTACGAGTTTTGAATCCAAGAGTAGGTTTACCCCATGGAGACATTGGTGATTTACGTCCGATTGGAGATTTACCTTCACCACCACCGTGTGGGTGATCATTCGGGTTCATTACAGATCCACGAACTGTTGGGCGTTTACCTAACCAACGGTTACGGCCAGCTTTACCAATGTTGATAAGTTCATGTTGTTCATTACCAACTTGACCGATTGAAGCACGGCAAGTAGCAAGAATCATACGAACCTCACCTGAGTTTAAACGTACAAGTACATAACGACCTTCTTTACCAAGTACTTGAGCAGATGTTCCTGCTGAACGGACTAATTGTCCACCTTTTCCTGGTTTAAGTTCGATGTTATGAATTACTGTACCAACTGGGATGTTAATAAGAGGTAGAGCGTTACCCACTTTAATGTCAGCTTCTGGACCTGACATAACTTCCAAACCTACTTCTAGGTTTTTCGGAGCTAGGATATAACGTTTTTCTCCATCAACGTAATTAATTAATGCAATGTTTGCAGAACGATTTGGATCGTACTCAATAGTAGCAACGCGTCCAGGTATACCATCTTTATTCCGTTTGAAATCGATGATACGGTATTGACGCTTGTGGCCGCCACCTTGATGACGAACTGTTAACTTACCTTGGTTATTACGGCCGCCTTTGCTGTGTAAAGGAGCAAGTAATGATTTTTCCGGTTTGTCTGTAGTGATCTCAGCAAAATCCGAAGTTGTCATATTACGTCGACCGTTAGAGGTAGGTTTATACTTCTTAATCGCCATTTGTATTTCCCTCCTTCTCTAATGAATTAAGCTTCGAATAGCTCGATTTCTTTGCTGTCAGCAGTTAATTTAACAATAGCTTTACGGCGCTTGTTAGTATAGCCTGCATGTTTGCCCATGCGTTTGAATTTACCTTTGTAGTTCATGATGTTTACTTTCTCAACTTTAACGCCGAAAATTTCTTGAACAGCATCTTTAACTTGAGTTTTATTAGCTTTAACATCAACTTCAAAAGTATATTTCTTTTCAGCCATTACGTCTGAAGAGCGTTCAGTGATTACGGGGCGCTTAATGATATCGCGTGCATCCATTATGCAAGCACCTCCTCTACTTTTTCGACAGCTGATTTAGTCAAGATCAATTTGTTGTGTGAAACAACATCAAGAACGTTAAGACCAACAGCTTCAACTACAGTAACACCAGGGATGTTACGTGCAGAAAGAGCAACTTTCTCATCTAAACCGTCAGTAACGACTAACGTTTTAGTATCAACAGAAAGATTTTTAAGTACTGCTACAAATTCTTTTGTTTTTGGAGCTTCGAAAGACAAGCTTTCAAGTACCAAAATGTTCTCTTCCAATGCCTTTGCAGACAATGCAGATTTAATAGCTAAACGACGCACCTTTTTAGGTAGCTTGTAAGCGTAAGATCTTGGAGTAGGTCCAAAAACAACGCCACCGCCACGCCATTGTGGAGAACGGATAGAACCTTGACGCGCACGTCCAGTTCCTTTTTGTTTCCAAGGTTTACGTCCACCGCCTGCAACTTCAGAACGGTTTTTAACTTTATGAGTTCCTTGACGTAAGGAAGCTCGTTGCATGATGATTGCTTCAAATAATACATGATTATTAGGTTCGATACCAAAGATGGATTCATTTAGTTCGATGTCGCCAACTTGTGAACCTGTTTGGTTGAACAATGTAACTTTTGGCATTCTATTGCTCCTCCTTTCTCAGAAATTACTTTGCTTTAACAGCAGTTTTAACTTTGATCAATGCTTTTCTAGCACCAGGTACATTACCTTTGATCAATAGTAGGTTGCGTTCAACATCAACTTTAACGATAGCTAAGTTTTGAACAGTAATTTGTTCTCCACCCATACGTCCTGGTAATAGTTTACCTTTGAATACGCGGTTTGGAGCTACAGGACCCATTGAACCTGGGCGACGGTGGTAACGAGAACCATGAGACATAGGTCCGCGAGATTGTCCATGACGCTTGATAGAGCCTTGGAAACCTTTACCTTTTGAAATTCCTGATACATCTACTAAATCGCCTTCAGCGAAAATACTAACATTGACTTCTTGACCGATCTCATATTCAGTAAGATCCGTTCCGCGGAATTCGCGAATGAAGCGCTTAGGAGTAGTATTTGCTTTTTCAACATGGCCCTTTTCAGGTTTGTTAGAAAGCTTTTCGCGTTTGTTTTCAAAACCAACTTGAACTGCTTCATAGCCATCAGTTTCAACAGTTTTCTTTTGAAGAACCACGTTATTAGCAGCTTCGATAACTGTTACCGGAATAAGTTCACCGTTTTCAGCAAAAACTTGAGTCATACCGATTTTTCTTCCTAAGATTCCTTTGGTCATAAGTCACACCTCCTAGAGTAATTGTTCATATTTATATGAATTATAATTTGATTTCAATGTCAACGCCTGATGGTAAATCTAAACGCATCAATGAATCAACTGTTTGTGGAGTTGGATTAACGATGTCGATTAGACGTTTATGCGTACGCATTTCGAATTGTTCACGAGAATCTTTGTATTTATGAACCGCACGTAGGATCGTATATACCGATCTTTCCGTAGGTAATGGAATTGGACCAGATACAGCCGCACCAGAACGTTTTGCAGTTTCAACAATTTTCTCAGCAGATTGATCAAGGATTCTGTGATCATATGCTTTTAAACGGATACGAATTTTTTGTTTTGCCATAATTTTCCCTCCTTTTCGCCTATTTTAAAATAGACCTTCTCAATGGAAATTTCCCACACACTCGCCATGGCAAAGCGGCCGGGTGTGTCAGCAACCTTCCATATCATCGCAGTCAAAGACCAACATTGTCTATTATACATATAACACAAGTGAAATGCAAGTCAAACTTAGATTTTTCTTGTGCAACACACTTTTATTATTATACATACTATCACAAGTATTTACAAGTACATTCTACGTGGTCTTTCATATCCATTTTCTTCATTTGAAATTATCAAGAAACCCATTAAATAAACTCCAGTTATTATAGAAGAAAGAATGAATATTCTTTACAAATAGAAAAGAAGCAGATGGCGTCCCATCTGCTTCTCCCGGAAGGCGTCCCTTCCAATATTGTTTTATGAATCAATTACTCTGTGATTGTAGCAACTACGCCAGCGCCTACAGTACGTCCACCCTCACGGATAGAGAATTTAGTACCTTCTTCGATAGCGATTGGAGCGATAAGTTCTACAGTCATTTCGATGTTGTCTCCAGGCATAACCATTTCTACGCCTTCAGGAAGGTTACAAATACCAGTTACGTCAGTTGTACGGAAGTAGAACTGAGGACGGTAGTTTGTAAAGAATGGAGTGTGACGTCCACCTTCTTCTTTAGAAAGAACATAAACTTCAGCTTTGAACTTTGTGTGTGGAGTGATTGTACCTGGTTTAGCAAGTACTTGTCCACGTTGGATATCTTCACGGGATACACCACGAAGTAGTGCACCGATGTTGTCACCAGCTTCAGCATAGTCAAGAAGTTTACGGAACATTTCAACACCAGTTACTGTTGTTGGTTTAGACTCTTCGTTGAAACCGATGATGTCAACAACGTCACCGACTTTAACTTGTCCACGCTCAACACGGCCAGTTGCAACTGTTCCACGACCAGTGATTGAGAATACATCCTCAACTGGCATCATGAATGGTTTGTCAGTGTCACGAGTTGGTTCTGGGATATACTCGTCAACAGCTGCCATTAATTCATGAATTTTTTCTTCCCAAGCTTCGTCTCCTTGAAGAGCTTTTAGTGCAGATCCTTTGATAACTGGAATGTCATCGCCAGGGAATTCGTATTCAGATAGAAGATCACGGATTTCCATTTCTACTAATTCAAGAAGTTCTTCGTCATCAACCATGTCGCATTTGTTCATGAATACTACAAGGAATGGTACACCTACTTGACGAGAAAGAAGGATGTGCTCACGAGTTTGTGGCATTGGGCCATCAGCAGCAGATACTACTAGGATACCGCCGTCCATTTGTGCAGCACCTGTGATCATGTTTTTAACATAGTCAGCATGTCCTGGGCAGTCAACGTGTGCATAGTGACGAGTAGCTGTTTCATACTCAACGTGTGCAGTAGAGATTGTGATACCACGTTCTCTTTCTTCTGGTGCACCATCGATTTGGTCATAAGCGCGAGCTTCTGCGCCACCAGATTTAGCAAGTACAGTTGTGATTGCAGCTGTTAGAGTTGTTTTACCATGGTCAACGTGACCAATTGTTCCAACGTTAACGTGCGGTTTTGAACGATCAAATTTAGCTTTTCCCATTAGGAATTCCTCCTTAAAATTATAAATAAAAGATTAAGTATATAGGGCTGTGAAAGAAGACTAATTCTTCCATCACAGCTTACATAAGATAGTTATACTTTAATAAGAGATGAAAATCAATTATTCACCTTTATTTTTTTTGATGATTTCTTCAGAAATGCTCTTAGGTACTTCTTCATAATGATCGAAGTGCATAGAGAATGTTCCGCGTCCTTGAGTGTTAGAACGTAAAGATGTAGCATATCCGAACATTTCAGATAGTGGAACCATCGCTTTAACCATTTGCGTGTTACCGCGAGCTTCCATACCTTCTACGCGACCACGACGAGATGTGATATCTCCCATGATGTCGCCTAGGTAATCTTCTGGAATAACTACTTCCACTTTCATGATTGGTTCAAGGATTACAGGCTTACATTTTGATGCTGCATTTTTAAGTGCCATCGATGCAGCAATTTTAAATGCCATTTCGTTAGAGTCAACGTCATGGTAAGATCCGTCAAATAATTTTGCTTTGATGTCGACTAGCGGGTAACCAGCAAGTACACCACGGTCAAGTGAATCAACTAATCCAGCTTGTACAGCAGGGATATATTCGCGTGGTACTACACCACCGACGATAGCATTTTCAAATTCGAATCCTTTACCTTCTTCGTTTGGACCAAATTCGATCCATACGTGTCCGAATTGTCCACGACCACCTGATTGGCGAACGAATTTACCTTCAACTTTAGCTGAACCACGGAAAGTTTCACGGTATGCTACTTGAGGAGCACCAACGTTAGCTTCCACTTTAAATTCGCGACGCATACGGTCAACAAGGATGTCCAAGTGAAGTTCACCCATACCAGCGATAATCGTTTGACCAGTTTCTTGGTCAGTATGCGCACGGAATGTTGGATCTTCATCTTGTAGCTTTTGTAAAGCTTGACCCATTTTGTCTTGGTCTGCTTTGGATTTCGGTTCAACTGACAGTGAGATAACTGGTTCTGGGAATACCATGGATTCAAGAATTACTTGGTTCTTGTCGTCACATAGAGTATCACCAGTTGTAGTATCTTTCAAACCAACAGCAGCAGCGATATCCCCTGCATATACAGTTGAGATTTCTTCACGGCTGTTTGCATGCATTTGAAGGATACGTCCAATACGTTCACGCTTACCTTTTGTTGAGTTGATTACATAAGATCCTGATTCTAATGTACCTGAGTACACGCGGAAGAATGTAAGTTTACCAACGTAAGGGTCAGTCATAACTTTAAACGCTAAAGCGGAGAACGGTTCAGAATCATCTGAATGACGTTCAACTTCATCTTCTGAATCCGGTAATGTACCTTTGATAGCTGGTACATCCAATGGAGATGGAAGGAAGTCGATAACGTTATCAAGCATTAATTGAACACCTTTGTTTTTGAAAGCCGATCCGCAGATAACAGGGAAGAATTCAACATTAACGGTTGCTGTACGGATGGCTGCTTTCAATTCAGCAATGCTGATTTCTTCGCCTCCAAGGTATTTTTCCATTAAGTCTTCATTAACTTCTGCTACTGCTTCAATTAACTTTTCACGGTATTCTTCAGCTAATTCCCGGTGTTCTTCAGGAATTTCACCAACAGTGATATCAGTACCTAGGTCATTACCGTAGAAATGAGTTTTCATTTCAATAAGGTCAATGATTGCAGAGAATTGATCCTCTGCTCCGATTGGTAACTGAACTGGGTGAGCGTTAGCTTGTAAACGATCGTGGATTGTTCCAACTGAATACAAGAAGTCTGCACCGATTTTGTCCATTTTATTTACGAATACGACACGTGGTACACCGTAAGTTGTAGCTTGGCGCCAAACCGTTTCAGTTTGAGGCTCAACACCTGATTGGGCATCAAGTACAGCTACAGCTCCATCAAGTACGCGCAAAGAACGTTCAACTTCAACTGTGAAGTCTACGTGTCCCGGTGTATCGATGATGTTTACACGGTGACCTTTCCACTGCGCAGTTGTTGCAGCGGAAGTGATCGTGATTCCGCGTTCTTGTTCCTGTTCCATCCAGTCCATTTGTGAAGCACCTTCGTGCGTTTCACCGATTTTGTGGATTTTACCAGTATAATATAGAACACGTTCTGTTGTTGTCGTTTTACCAGCATCGATGTGAGCCATGATACCGATATTACGAGTGTTTGCTAAGGAGAACTCTCTTGCCATTTGTCTTTCTCCTTCCTTTTATAAGGATTTTATAGTGATTAATCTTACCAGCGATAATGTGCGAAAGCTTTGTTGGCTTCAGCCATTTTGTGTGTATCTTCACGTTTCTTAACTGCTGCTCCAGTATTGTTGGCAGCATCCATGATTTCATAAGCTAAACGCTCTTCCATCGTTTTTTCTCCACGAAGGCGAGAGTAGTTTACTAACCAACGAAGTCCTAGAGTCGATTTACGGTCTGGACGCACCTCAACTGGTACTTGGTAGTTAGCTCCACCCACACGGCGTGCTTTTACTTCTAGTACAGGCATGATGTTTTTAAGTGCTTGATCGAAAACTTCGATCGGCTCATTGCCAGTACGTTCTTTGATTAAATCAAATGCAGAGTAAAGAATTTTTTGTGATTTACCTCTTTGTCCATCAACCATTAATTTGTTGATTAAGCGAGTCACAAGTTTTGAATTATATATTGGATCTGGTAATACGTCTCTTTTCGTTACAGGTCCTTTACGAGGCATTATATTTCCTCCTTTCAAGAAAGTTCAATTTTGGTTTAAGTTTATTTTTTTGCTGCTTTCGGACGCTTAGTACCGTATTTAGAACGGCCTTGCATACGATTGTTAACTCCAGCTGTATCAAGAGCACCACGTACGATATGGTAACGTACCCCTGGTAAATCTTTTACACGTCCGCCACGGATAAGAACCACGCTGTGTTCTTGTAGGTTGTGACCGATACCTGGGATATAAGCTGTTACCTCGATACCGTTTGTTAGACGTACACGCGCATATTTACGTAACGCGGAGTTTGGTTTTTTCGGTGTCATAGTACCCACACGAGTGCAAACACCACGTTTTTGCGGAGATGATACGTTAGTTTGTGCTTTTTTAAAGCTGTTGTAGCCTTTGTTAAGTGCTGGAGATTTTGAATTAACCTCTTTAGACTCGCGTCCTTTACGCACTAATTGATTAATAGTAGGCATTACATTTTTCCTCCCTTCACGTTTTCATTTCTAGTACCACACATCCAGGTGGTTCATAAATGGGTAAAAACAAAGTCTTTGCAAATATTATTGCAAAAACATTTTTACTTTTTAATGGCAACAGTTGCTGCTCCGACATCAATACCACATGCTTTGCCAAGCATTCTCATCGAATCAACATATGTGATAGGAACATCCAATTCTTTGGCGGTCTCAACGACACGCCCAGTCAAGTATATATCTGCATCATCAGCGATGATAACTTCTTGAATTAAATTGTTTTTAAGAGCTCTAACTGCTTGCTTCGTCCCTATAATCACTGACTTTGCCTGTATTACTTTTTCATAAGACATGGTCCATATCCTCCAAAGTTACAGGGTAACATAGGAGCACCTTTGCTATAGTATCATTATAAGTCGGATACTGTCAACTTCTTTCAAAAAAATAATTCAAGCAAAAGGTTTTCCTTACATAATTCTATTAAGATTTTCAATTTGCCCAAACGGAAATTATCAAATTCTCATAGGCTTTTCAGCCGGCCATGAGTAATAAGAGAGACCAGCTCAATAAATTCTGATCCTTCATCTCCTCCAATAGGAAACGGGAGTGTGGTTTTCAGTTTAAATTATTGAGCTGGTCCTTTTTCCATTAATCCACTGTTACTGTATCGGCACTTTCGTCAACAACGACAGGGTTTGCTTTTCTGTATCTAAGCATTCCTGTTCCTGCAGGGACAAGTTTACCGATGATGACATTTTCTTTAAGCCCAAGCAATTCATCACGTTTTCCTTTTATTGCTGCATCAGTCAAGACTCTAGTTGTTTCTTGGAATGACGCGGCGGACAAGAAGGAATCCGTTTCAAGAGATGCTTTTGTGATACCTAGCAATACAGGACGGCCTGTAGCCGGTAATTTGTTGGTCAGCAATGCATCAGTGTTTGCAGTAGTGAACTGGTTGACATCCAATAATGTTCCTGGAAGCACTTCAGTTTCGCCTGCATCAAGCACACGGACTTTACGCATCATTTGTCTAACCATTACCTCGATGTGCTTATCACCGATTTCAACACCTTGCATCCGGTATACTTTTTGAACTTCATGAAGCAGGTATTCCTGAACAGTAAGCACGTCTGTAACCTTCAGCAATTCTTTCGGATCGATGGAACCCTCTGTCAACTCTTCACCACGACGGACAGGTGTATCAACAGTTACTCTTAAACGTGCTGTGTACGGCGCAGTATATGTGCGTGATTCAACAGCACCTTGAACAACGATTTCCTGTTGTTTATCCCTAATTTCATTGATGGAAACAATCGTTCCTTCAATTTCGGAAATGACAGCTTGACCTTTAGGGTTTCTTGCTTCAAATATTTCTTGGATACGAGGAAGACCTTGAGTGATATCGTCCCCAGCAACCCCACCTGTATGGAATGTACGCATCGTCAACTGTGTACCAGGTTCTCCGATTGATTGAGCGGCAATGATACCGACTGCTTCGCCCACTTCAACTTCTTGACCGGTAGCCAAGTTGCGTCCATAACATTTTTTACATACACCATGGCTGGTGTTACATGTAAAGGCAGAACGGATCCATGCTGTTTCGATTCCAAGTGATTCAATATAGTTAGCAAGATCTTCAGTAATAAGATCATTTTCAGCCACGATTACTTCATTTGTTTCTGGATGTCTGATCGCTTTTCTTGCATAACGGCCAACTAGGCGCTCTTCAAGATGCTCAATTATTTCAGTACCCTCTCTCAAGGCTGAAATTTTCAAGCCGCGGTCCGTTCCACAATCGTCATCACGGATGATGACATCTTGGGCAACGTCAACAAGTCGACGGGTAAGGTAACCGGAATCGGCCGTTTTAAGCGCTGTATCGGCAAGACCTTTACGCGCACCATGTGTAGAGATGAAGTACTCCAACACGGTTAAACCTTCACGGAAACTTGATTTGATCGGTAATTCAATGATACGTCCAGCCGGGTTGGCCATCAAACCACGCATACCAGCAAGCTGCGTAAAGTTGGAAGCATTACCACGGGCACCGGAATCACTCATCATGAAGATCGGGTTGCGTCGGTCCAGGGAGTCCATAAGTTTGGACTGAATGGTATCCTTGGCAGCACTCCAAATCGAAATGACGCGATCATAACGCTCATCCTCAGTAATAAGACCGCGTCTGAATTGTTTCAAGACGTTATCCACTTTGGTTTGAGCCTCAGTAATGATTTCTTGTTTTTCTTTTAAAACGACAATATCAGCCACACCAACGGTAATACCAGCTTTTGTCGAATATTTAAATCCAAGATCTTTCATCCGGTCAAGCATTTTGGATGTTTCGGTAATTTTAAAGCGTTTAAAGACTTCCGCGATGATATTTCCAAGAATTTTTTTCTTGAAAGGATCGATAGCAGGTTGGGACTTAATCAATTCAGGGATATTAGCGCCCTTTTCCACAAAATATTTCTCTGGAGTTTTGGTTTCCAGATTATAACGTGTCGGTTCGTTAATATACGGGAATGATTTAGGTAAAATTTCATTGAAGATCAATTTTCCAACAGTCGTAATCAGAAGTTGGCCGTTTTGTTCTTCAGTGAATGTTTCATTATTTAGTGACGATGCATGTACGGCACAACGGGAATGTAAGTGTACATATCCGTTTTGGTATGCAAGTAATGCTTCACTTGTATCTTTAAAGATCATACCCTCACCGATAGCGCCTTCTCTTTCCAATGTTAAGTAATAGTTACCTAATACCATATCTTGAGAAGGTGTAACGACAGGTTTACCATCTTTAGGGTTCAAAATGTTCTGTGCTGCAAGCATAAGCATGCGTGCTTCGGCTTGTGCTTCAGAAGATAGAGGAACGTGGACCGCCATTTGGTCACCGTCAAAGTCAGCGTTGTAAGCTGTACATACGAGCGGATGCAAACGAATTGCGCGACCTTCAACCAACGTTGGTTCAAATGCTTGGATCCCAAGTCTATGAAGAGTCGGTGCACGGTTCAATAGTACTGGGTGTTCTCTAATAACTTCTTCTAGGACATCCCATATTTCAGGAGATAAACGTTCAATTTTGCGCTTAGCGGATTTGATGTTATGCGCTAGACCTCTTTGAACAAGCTCCTTCATTACGAATGGTTTGAATAATTCAATCGCCATTTCTTTCGGAAGACCACATTGGTACATCTTTAAGTTTGGTCCGACTACGATAACGGAACGGCCAGAGTAATCAACACGTTTACCAAGAAGGTTTTGACGGAAACGGCCTTGTTTACCTTTTAACATGTGAGATAAAGATTTTAACGGACGGTTACCTGGTCCAGTTACCGGACGGCCACGACGGCCATTATCGATAAGAGCATCGACAGCTTCTTGCAGCATACGCTTCTCATTTTGAACGATAATGCTTGGTGCTCCAAGGTCCAGTAATCTTTTCAACCGATTATTACGGTTGATAACACGGCGATATAAATCATTTAAATCAGATGTGGCAAAACGTCCTCCATCAAGTTGAACCATAGGACGAAGCTCCGGTGGAATGACCGGAAGCACGTCAAGGATCATCCATGAAGGCTCATTTCCGGAGTTACGGAATGCTTCAAGCACTTCCAAGCGTTTGATTGCACGGGTTCTGCGTTGTCCTTGAGCTGTTTTAAGCTCCTCTTTCAACGACTCTACTTCCTTTTCCGTATCAATATCTTGTAAAAGTTTTTTAATAGCTTCCGCACCCATGGCAGCTTGGAATTTCTTACCGTATTTTTCACGGTATGTACGATATTCCTTTTCAGAAAGAAGCTGTTTCTTTTCTAAAGTTGTATCGCCCGTTTCAGTTACTACGTAAGATGCAAAGTAAATAACTTCTTCCAAAGCCCGTGGAGACATATCAAGAACAAGTCCCATACGGCTAGGAATTCCTTTAAAATACCATATGTGTGAAACTGGTGCTGCCAGCTCAATATGACCCATACGCTCACGACGCACCTTAGCACGGGTGACTTCAACGCCACAACGGTCACAGACTACGCCTTTATAACGAACACGTTTATATTTTCCGCAATGACATTCCCAGTCCTTTTGAGGTCCAAAAATTCTCTCACAGAATAAACCGTCTTTTTCTGGCTTTAACGTACGATAGTTGATTGTTTCTGGTTTTTTAACTTCTCCATGGGACCAAGAACGAATCTTGTCTGGTGAAGCAAGACCAATTTTCATATACTCAAAATTATTAACGTCTAACAAGGGGCCTACCTCCCTTTTAATCTCCAGGTTTAACCCTTGATTGCCGTCACGTTATGAGGCAATCTTACACCGGATGATGGTTGATTGAATCAATAAGGCTCTAACAAGGCAGCATGATTTTCTAATGAACATCTTGCTGCCAGTCAGAGCAGGTAATATATTACTGGATATGTTTATATTTAATTTTATTCTTTGACAGGTGCCCCTACTTCGGAAGCAACCATATCTTTGGTTTCTGAATCAAGGCTTAATTTGTCTGCTTGGTTGGCTTCATCTTCATCTTCCAAATCACGCATTTCGATTTCACGATCTTCGGCATTGAGGATTTTAACATCCAATCCTAAACTTTGAAGCTCCTTAATCAATACTTTGAATGACTCAGGAACACCTGGTTCAGGGACATTTTCACCTTTGACAATCGCTTCGTACGTTTTAACACGACCCACGACATCATCTGATTTAACGGTTAGGATTTCTTGTAATGTATAAGCGGCACCATAAGCTTCAAGTGCCCATACTTCCATCTCACCGAAACGCTGTCCACCAAATTGCGCTTTACCACCAAGTGGCTGCTGCGTAACAAGGGAGTAAGGTCCAGTTGAACGTGCATGAAGTTTATCATCGACCATATGCGCCAGTTTGATCATGTACATGACACCAACTGATACACGGTTATCGAATGCTTCACCTGAACGGCCATCATAAAGGACAGTTTTTGCATCACGGGACATCCCGGCTTCTTCAATTGTACCCCAAACGTCTTCCTCAGTGGCACCATCGAATACAGGAGAGGCTACATGAATGCCAAGTGCGCGTGCAGCCATACCTAAGTGTAGCTCCAACACCTGACCGATGTTCATACGTGAAGGTACACCCAATGGGTTTAACATGATGTCGACTGGAGTGCCGTCCGGTAAATAAGGCATATCTTCTTCAGGAAGAATCCTGGAGATTACCCCTTTGTTACCATGTCGTCCGGCCATTTTATCGCCTTCATGGATTTTACGTTTTTGAACGATATATACACGTGCGAGTTGGTTTACACCAGGAGGCAGTTCATCGCCGTCTTCTCTGTTAAATACTTTAACATCAAGAACGATTCCTCCGCCGCCGTGAGGTACACGAAGTGATGTATCCCTTACTTCACGTGCTTTTTCACCGAAGATTGCATGTAATAGACGTTCCTCAGCAGTCAGTTCCGTTACACCTTTAGGCGTGACTTTACCAACGAGAAGGTCTCCGTCTTTCACTTCAGCACCCACACGGATAATTCCGCGCTCATCAAGATTACGAAGCGCATCTTCCCCTACGTTAGGGATATCACGGGTGATTTCTTCAGGCCCTAATTTTGTATCGCGTGATTCAGATTCATATTCTTCAATATGAATGGAAGTGTACACATCATCTTTAACCAATCGTTCACTCATGATGATGGCATCTTCATAGTTATATCCATCCCATGTCATGAAGGCTACCAATACGTTACGTCCAAGTGCCAACTCACCTTTTTCCATTGAAGGACCATCAGCAAGAATTTCACCTTTTACGACGTTGTCGCCAACACTTACGATAGGGCGTTGATTATAGCACGTTCCTTGGTTGGAACGAATGAATTTTAATAGACGATATTTATCAAGATTTCCTTTTACTTGCTGCCCGTCTACTTCACTTACCCTACGTACCCATACTTCACGTGATTCAACGTGCTCTACGATACCTGGGTGTTTACAGATTACGGCAGCACCGGAGTCCTTCGCTGAAACATACTCCATACCCGTTCCTACCCGAGGGGCTTCCGGTTGAAGCAAAGGAACTGCTTGACGTTGCATGTTCGCTCCCATAAGGGCACGGTTGGAGTCATCGTTTTCCAAGAAAGGAATACATGCAGTCGCGGCAGATACAACTTGTTTAGGAGATACATCCATGTAATCTACGCGGTCACGCGGAACAACGGTATTTTCACCGCGGAAACGTGCAACAACATCGTTATCAAGGAATGAGCCGTCATCCGACAGTCGTACATTCGCTTGGGCAACTACATAGTTATCTTCCTCATCAGCTGTTAAGTAATCGATTTGGCTTGTAATTTTACCTGTTTCAGGGTCCACACGGCGGTATGGTGTTTCAATGAAGCCATATGGGTTAACCTTTGCAAAACTGGATAACGAGTTAATCAAACCAATATTCGGTCCCTCAGGCGTTTCAATCGGACACATGCGGCCATAGTGGGAATAATGAACGTCACGTACTTCAAAGCCAGCACGCTCACGTGTCAGACCACCAGGTCCCAATGCAGATAGACGACGTTTATGCGTCAACTCAGCCAACGGGTTCGTTTGATCCATGAACTGGGAAAGCTGTGAACTTCCAAAGAACTCTTTAATGGATGCAATGACCGGGCGAATGTTGATTAGTTGCTGTGGAGTGATTGTGTTCGTATCCTGAATGGACATTCTTTCACGGACAACACGCTCCATACGGGATAAGCCAATTCTGAATTGGTTTTGCAGCAATTCACCAACGGAACGCAAACGACGGTTACCTAAATGGTCAATGTCATCCGTGATTCCCACACCATGCAATAAATTAAAGAAATAACTGATGGAAGAAATGATATCAGCCGGTGTAATGTTTTTGACCTGGTCGGTCACATAAGCATTACCGATGATATTGATCACTTTTTCGCCTTCAGCATCGTTTGGTGCAAACACTTTAATAGGTTGAAGAAGAGTTTCTTCCTCTACTACACCACCTGATGGATGGAATGTTTTGAATCCTATTCCACCTTCGATATGAGGCAGAATCCTATCAAGAGTCCGACGATCAAGCATTGTACCTTTTTCAACAATGATTTCTCCCGTTTCAGGATCAATCAAAGTCTCTGCAATACGTTGTCCGAATAAACGGTTCTTAATATGCAGTTTTTTGTTTATTTTATAACGGCCTACATTAGCTAAATCATAACGTTTCGGATCAAAAAAGCGTGATACTAAAAGACTTTTCGCGTTTTCGACAGTAGGCGGTTCACCTGGGCGTAGACGCTCATAGATTTCTAGTAATGCTTTTTCCACACTCTCGGTGTTATCCTTTTCAAGAGTGTTGCGAAGGTATTCGTTGTCACCGATCAAATCGATGATTTCTTGATCTGTTCCAAATCCAAGGGCACGCATCAATACCGTGATCGGTAATTTCCTGGTGCGGTCGATTCGAACATACACAACATCCTTGGCGTCTGTTTCGTATTCGAGCCATGCGCCACGGTTAGGAATAACGGTCGCAGAGAACCCAAGCTTACCGTTTTTATCCATTTTCCCATTGTAGTAAACACTCGGTGAGCGCACTAATTGGGATACAATTACCCGTTCAGCACCATTGATGACAAATGTACCTGTTTCAGTCATCAGCGGGAAGTCGCCCATAAATACATCCTGGTCTTTTACTTCCCCTGTTTCTTTGTTAACAAGGCGCACTTTCACACGAAGTGGTGCAGAATACGTAACATCGCGTTCTTTTGTTTCTTCCACAGAATACTTCGGCTCAGCTAAGCTGTAATCGATGAATTCTAACGATAAATTACCTGTAAAATCCTCAATAGGAGAAATGTCCTGGAACATTTCCTTTAAACCTACATCTAGAAACCATTGATAAGAAGCTGTTTGAATTTCAATCAGATTCGGAAGGTCCAAAACCTCACTGATTCTTGCATAACTTCTACGTTGGCGGTGTCGTCCATACTGAACAAGTTGACCTGTCAACTGATTCACCCCTTAAATCAAGCGTTATAAGGATCCATTTGCCTCGGAAAAGGAATCATTTCCATAGACAAAAAGAAAATGGTTTTTATTTTAAAAACCACTATTTCTCATAAAACGAACTATTATTTATATATTTTTCCCATATTATCCATTGATTATACACCAATGGTATAAAAATTGCATAGTTACGGAATTATATATATGCATTTTATAATACTAACATAGCGAAAATTTAGAGTCAAACCTTTTTGGATAATAGTATATAGTAACCTTTTTTCTTAACGGGCACTTCAATATTTCCAAATAATTGCTCCATTTTATCCATTGCGGATGGAGCCCCTTGTTTTTTTTGAATGACAACCCATAATTCTCCACCAGCTACCAAACTGCGATAGCTTTCTTCTAAAATTTCGTGGACTACACTTTTACCTGCGCGAATGGGAGGGTTCGTAAGAATCGCTGCGAATTGATTGGAGGCAACTTTGTCAAAACGATCGCTTTCGTAAATATTCACATTTGCGATCCCATTAGAAGCAGCATTCTCTTTTGACAATTCAACTGCCCGGCTATTTATATCAATCATTTCTATCGTTCTATCGGGATAAGCTGCCGCAATCGATATTCCGATCGGTCCATACCCGCAACCAACATCGAGAATATTTCCTTCCACAGCTTCATTAAGGTTAAAACTCTCAACCAAAAGACGCGATCCGAAATCAACTTCCTTTTTCGAAAAAACACCATTATCACTTTTGAAGCGAAATGTACGTCCCTTTAATGTGAAATCCCAAAATTTCGGATTGCTTACGACATCCGGTTTATGTGAGTAGTAATGCTCTGTCAGAGTCATCTCCCCCTATCAGAAAGGAATATTGAAGATTTAATGAGAGAAGAGAATTGAAGAATGGATGCTTGCACGCCGGAATGTTCCAGTAACGATTTCCTCGTTACCAAACCATTAACGGCCAGTTCCCGTCATTTCTTTAAAAATGAAGAAAAAAAGCCCGCCAATGATAGCGAGCTTTTTGTTTATGCAAGATTACTTAACTTCAACGCCAGCTCCAACTTCTTCAAGTTTAGCTTTGATTTCTTCAGCTTCTTCTTTAGAAGCAGCTTCTTTAACTGCTTTTGGAGTGTTGTCAACAAGTTCTTTCGCTTCTTTAAGTCCAAGACCTGTAACTTCACGTACAGCTTTGATAACTTTGATTTTTTGATCTCCAGCAGATGTAAGGATTACATCAAACTCAGTTTTTTCTTCAGCAGCAGCGCCACCAGCAGCAGCTACAGCTACAGGTGCAGCAGCAGTTACGCCAAATTCTTCTTCGATTGCTTTTACAAGGTCGTTTAATTCTAAAACAGTCATATTTTTAACTGCTTCAATGATTTGATCTTTAGTCATTTTTATTTCCTCCTCGAAATGGTTGGTTTTTTTTTGAATCAGTAGGCTATATAAGCGGTTAGCTTACGCGCCTTGTTCTTCTTTTTGCTCTGCAACAGCTTTTGTAGCAAGAGCAAGTCCGCGCATAGGTGCTTGAAGCACGCTGAGTAGCATTGAAAGTAGGCCTTCGCGTGAAGGTAGTTCTGCAAGAGCTTTAATTTCTTCAGCAGTTGCAACATTTCCTTCGATAACTCCAGCTTTGATTTCTAACGCTTCATGTTTTTTCGCAAAATCGTTAAGGATTTTTGCTGGCGCAATAACATCTTCAGTTGAGAATGCAATTGCGTTTGGTCCTGTTAATGATTCGTTCAAAGCGCTAAGTTCAGCACTTTCCGCAGCACGGCGAGTCATAGAGTTTTTGTAAACTTTAAACTCAACGCCAGCTTCACGAAGTTGCTTACGAAGTTCTGTTAATTCAGCAACAGTCAATCCACGGTAGTCAACAACTACTGTTGATTGGCTTGCAGTTAATTTATCAGTAATCTCAGCAACGATTTTTTGCTTTTGTTCAATAATTGCGTTCATCCTTACACCTCCTGTAGATTTGCTTGAAAACATTTATACCGTTTCAAAGAAAAAGCCTTCATCTCTATTGCAGACATGAAGGCAGTAATTTCAAAAGTCATAGTCAAGGACTATTATTATCGAATTACCTCGGCAGGGAATTAAGCTCGTAACGAGCACCTACTGTCTACGGTACAAATGATATTCATTTATTCACAACAAAACTTATTATAACAATAATAGTTTTGGAATGTCAATTATTTATTGAAAGTAGAAGGATCAACTTTCACGCCAGGGCCCATTGTAGTTGTTACAGAAACGTTTTTCATGTAAGTTCCTTTAGCAGCCGCAGGTTTAACTTTCATTAATGTATCATAGATAGTCGTGAAGTTTTCCACTAGTTTAGCATCCTCGAAAGATACTTTACCGATTGGAGCATGGATGTTTCCAGCTTTATCTACGCGGTATTCAACTTTACCAGCTTTGATTTCATTAACAGCTTTTGTTACGTCGAATGTTACTGTACCAGTTTTAGGGTTAGGCATTAATCCTTTAGGTCCTAATACACGGCCAAGTTTACCAACTTCACCCATCATGTCTGGAGTCGCAACGATTACATCGAATTCGAACCATCCTTGTTGGATTTTGTTGATGTAGTCAGATTCGCCAACGTAGTCAGCACCAGCAGCTTCCGCTTCTTTTGCTTTTTCGCCTTTTGCGAATACTAATACGCGTTGAGTTTTACCAGTACCATTCGGAAGAACAACAGCTCCACGAATTTGTTGGTCAGCTTTCTTAGGGTCTACGCCTAAACGGAAAGCAACTTCAACAGTCGCATCGAATTTTGCGAAGTTTGCTTTTTTAGCAACTTCGATTGCTTCAGTTACAGCATAAGCCTTAGAAACTTCTACAAGCTTAGCTGCTTCAAGATACTTTTTACCTTTTTTCGCCATGATATAAATCCTCCTAAATTGTGGTTTTAACGGAATGACCTCCCACGAATAAAGGTTGCGAGTATCAATCGCAACCCCGTAGAAACAAATAGCAATTACATGGATTAGTCTTCGATGACAATACCCATGCTGCGAGCAGTACCTTCAACCATACGCATTGCAGCTTCAACGCTTGCAGCGTTTAGGTCAGGCATTTTAGTTTCAGCAATCTCGCGCACTTGATCACGCTTGACTGTAGCAACTTTATTACGGTTAGGTTCACCAGAACCAGACTCGATACCAGCTACTTTCTTAAGCAATACTGCAGCCGGTGGAGTTTTTGTAATGAATGTAAATGAACGGTCTTCAAATACCGTGATTTCAACAGGAATAATTAGACCAGCTTGATCTGCTGTACGAGCGTTGAACTCCTTACAGAATCCCATGATGTTTACACCAGCTTGACCTAATGCAGGACCGACTGGCGGTGCCGGATTCGCTTTACCAGCAGGAATTTGCAATTTAACCATTTTAATTACTTTTTTAGCCACGAGACACACCTCCTTATAAGTCCGTGATGTGGTAATAGGGTAATACCCTCCCACTCATCTTGAATTCTTTATATATTAATAAAGAATGCTTGTATCGTTGAGGCCTAAAAATTGAAACATACTGACCTTTGAAATTTTACCACTTTCAAAAGGCAATTTCAAGTTTTTTTCCGTTTATAATTTTTCCACTTGATTAAAATCAAGTTCTACCGGTGTATCACGGCCGAACATATTGACTAGGACCCTTACTTTCCCTTTGTCTTTATCAAGTTCTTCAATCGGTCCTGCAAAAGTTGCAAATGGGCCTTCTTTAACTTGAACCGTATCACCGATTTCAAAATCAACTTCGATTTTGCTTTCATCTACGCCCATTCGTTTAAGAACGACTTCAATTTCTTCCGGAAGCAATGCAGTCGGTTTTGACCCAGCTCCAGACGAACCCACGAAACCTGTTACCCCAGGCGTATTCCGGACAACATACCATGAATCATCCGTCATGATGATCTCAACCAACACATAACCTGGAAACACTTTCTTTTTGGTCACTTTCTTTTTGCCATCTTTCACTTCTGTTTCTTCTTCTTCTGGAACTACAACGCGAAAGATCTTGTCTTCCATCCCCATAGTTTCAACACGTTTTTCCAAGTTAGCTTTAACCTTGTTCTCATAACCTGAATAGGTGTGAACTACATACCAATTCTTTTCCATGTGTTAGGACTTTAACGTCCTTCCCTCCCTGCAATCGATCATTTTCTTTATTAATCTTTATCTTTGAACGTTTTAGCCAAAAAACCATACAGGCGTCATCCCGAACTTAACTAGAATATATTGTGATGATTCATATTACAGCAGCACTCGTTTTTGAACTTCTTCACTTATTAAAAAAGACAAATTAAAAAACCCGTTTCCGGGCTTTTCTGCTGACACATATTATTCTATCACTATTATACCTTATTTTCGAATCTCTTATTCAATAACTAAGCGAATTAATTCGGAAATACCCAAATCGACCACTGTAAAGAATAAAGCCATAAATACTACAGTCGTTACCACCACGATTGTATATTTGGTAAGCTCCTTGCGTTTCGGCCAGCTTACTTTTTGCATTTCGCGAGCGACTCCGCTGAAAAATTCGGTAAAACGTTTCATGAATGTACCTCCAAGCATTAGAAGCTTCTGTCAATCTATTTATAAAACGGTTATTTCGTTTCTTTATGAATCGAGTGTGAGTTGCAAGTACTGCAAAATTTCTTGATTTCCAGCCGTTCGCCGCTTGTCGATTGTTTGCTCTCATAACTATAATTTCTTGAACCGCAATCGTTGCAGGCAAGAACTATTTTTTTTCGCATTAGATACACCTATCCTATCTACTATATCCATAAAACCTTATCACGACTGTTTTTTATTGTCAATATCAAAGCGGGTTTCACCCATTATGGACAACGTAAATCAAAACATCGGCTTGCATCTAAAAATCTTAGTGAATAAAAAAACTTCCATGTGGAGAAGGGACAGATGAAATTAAGCGGAAAAAGCGGAGGGATTATAAACTGATTTCCCTTACTTCCAGATAGCGCTCGAGCTTTCTTTTCACCCGCTGAAGGGCGTTGTCGATTGACTTAACATGCCGGTTCAACTCTTCCGAAATTTCTTGGTAGGTTTGTCCATCCAGGTAAAGAGCTAACACTTTTCTCTCAAGATCACTCAGGAGCTCGGCCATCTTTAATTCGATATCGTCAAACTCTTCTTGGTTGATGATCAGTTCTTCCGGGTCCAAAACCTTCGTACCCGATATGATATCCATTAGAGTTCGGTCCGATTCCTCATCATAAATTGGCTTGTCCAGGGAAACATAGGAATTGAGCGGAATATGTTTTTGACGTGTTGCTGTTTTGATAGCTGTAATGATCTGCCTCGTAATGCATAGTTCTGCAAATGCTTTAAAAGAAGATAACTTATCCCCTTTAAAATCACGGACGGCTTTATATAAACCAATCATACCTTCTTGCACGATGTCTTCCTTATCGGCACCAATCAAGAAATAAGTCCTTGCCTTCGCTCTTACAAAATTACGATACTTTTGGATCAAATAATCAAGCGCTTCACTGTCTCCAGTGTGCACCAACCCTATCAATTCATCATCCTCAAACTGAAGATACTTTTCGTTCAGCTTCATTCCGAATTTGAGACCCACATTATATCCCCCTGACCTGACTCAGATAGAAATATTATACAGCAGGTAAATTTTACCCGTCAATGGTTCAAATTTTACCCCGGCGCCATTTTTCGAAAATTTCTGCCACTTCTTCACTTAAAGGAATTTTAGCAACAGGTCTTATCGTTGTTGTTTTTCTTACATCTTTCTTGATTTCGCCTTGAATTTCTTCCATTTCAATTAGCAGTTCACGAGCGGATTTCCTTAGGGCCCCTTGGCCAAAGATCACCCACTGTTCCGTGAAGTCAGAGGTTGCCACTTGAATTTGCGTTTTGACATTATTCAGTTCGATGGCCATCTTTTCTATTCTTTCATCCGCAGTTTCATTTTCTTTTGTAAAAATTACGTCAACTTTGTGATTTTTGAATTTGCGGGCAATTCCCTGAACATATTGAGCATCAAATACGACAATTACACGGTATCCGGTAAATGCTTGATATTCCGCCATCATTTCTATCAATCGATCCCTTGCAGCAGCAAGATCCCGTTCTTTTAATTCTCTCAGTTCCGGCCAAGCTCCAATAATGTTATAACCGTCCACCAACAGAATATTCATTTCGTCATTGCCCTAGGGGATTTCTTTTTCTATAAACCTCATACATCAATAAACCGGCTGCTACCGATGCATTTAACGAAGTTACTTTTCCTGCCATTGGAAGACGGATGAGAAAATCACATTTCTCCTTCATTAACCGGGCCATGCCTTTTCCTTCGCTGCCAATAACAAGTCCGATAGGCATCTTTCCGTCCATGTTACGGTAATCATCGCTGCCTTTCGCATCGGTACCGACTATCCATACCCCTCGCTCTTTCAATTCTTCCACAGCTCTTGCCAAATTTGTAACGCGAGCTACAGGAATATATTCGATTGCACCAGTCGAAGCTTTAGCCACTGTTGCCGTCAAGCCCACTGCTCTTCTTTTCGGAATGATGATTCCATGGGCCCCGACTGCATCGGCCGTCCTCATGATCGAACCTAAATTATGCGGATCTTCAACCTCATCAAGAATCATGAAAAAAGGTGCTTCGTCCCGTTCAGCCGCTTTTGCGAATAAGTCATCCAGCTCCACATATTCATATGCAGCCACTTGTGCGATAACGCCTTGATGGATGCCTTCTACCATTTGGTCAATTTTTTTCTTCGGTACGATTTGCACGAGCACCTTCTTTTCCTTCGCGAGACCGATAAGTGGTTGCATCGAGCCTTTTTGCGAGCCCTCGGCTATCCAAATTTTATTAACTTCCCGTTCGGAGCGAAGTGCTTCCAATACGGGGTTTCTGCCAATGATATATTCTTCGCTCATGGGTTACTCCCCTTTTCTTCTTCAATGTATTCAATGGATTTTTTGATGAGTTCTTCCATTCTTTCTATTCGACCGGATAAATACAAAAATCCCATAAGAGCCTCGAAGGCTGTACTGTAGCGATACGTTTGCACATCTGTATTCTTCGGTACCGTACCGGATTTCGCATTTCGGCCGCGCCGAACGACAGCGGATTCCTCTTCCGATAGCCAATCTGACTCCAGAAAGAAGTGGATGATTTTATTTTGCGCTTTAGCAGCTACAAAAGATGTAGCTTTTTTGTGAAGTAGATTGGGCTTGACCGCCCCTTTTTGAATGAGGTGATGCCGTATATACGTTTCGTATACAGCATCACCTATATATGCTAAAGCAAGACTGTTCAGCATTTTTGCATCTACCTTACTATCGTAATGAAGCATTAATTACCCTCTTTTCCATCTTGTACCTTGAGGGGTATCCTCTAATATGATATTCATGTTTTTCAAGCGATCGCGAATTTCATCAGATAATCCAAAATTGCGGTCTTTCCGCGCTTGAATCCTTTGCTGTATCAACCCTTCAATTTCTTCATCCAGAAGCCCCTCTTCTTCAAGGGACAAACCGAGGACAGAAAATAAGGTGTTGAATTTATCAAGGAAAGCATTAATCACTTCCGTGTCTGTGTTTTTCTCCATCAAGTAATAATTTGCCTGTTTGGAAAGTTCAAAAAGCATGGATATTGCATTAGCTGTGTTGAAATCATCGTCCATTTCCTTAATGAATTGTTCATGTAAATCATTCAGCTTCTCCAACCAAACATCATTATTCTCAGTCAATCCGTCACTTACTTGAAGGCGATGCTTTAAATTTTGATATGATGTCCTTAAGCGTTCAAGGGACGCCTTTACATTTTCAAGCACTTCTTCACTATAATTGATCGGATGACGGTAATGTACTGATAACATAAAGAAGCGTAACACTTGTGGATCATGCTTCTGAATGATGTCATGCACAAGGACGAAATTACCTAAGGACTTAGACATTTTTTCATTCTCAATATTTATATACCCATTATGCATCCAATAATTCGCAAAGGTCTTACCCGTCAATGCTTCGGATTGTGCAATTTCATTTTCATGATGCGGGAATGCCAGATCTTGACCTCCTGCATGAATATCGATGGTATCCCCCAAATACTTTTTGACCATTGCGGAGCATTCGATATGCCAGCCAGGACGCCCCTTACCCCATGGGCTCTCCCATGATATTTCATCATCCTTGGCCGCTTTCCAAAGGGCAAAATCAAGGGCATCTTGTTTTTTCTCCCCTATTTCAATACGTGCCCCCACTCGAAGCTCATCGATGGACTGATGTGAAAGCTTGCCATATCCCTCAAACTTACGAGTGCGGTAATACACATCCCCTTCCGATTCATAAGCGAATCCTTTCTCGATTAACGCCGAGATGAATTCAATGATTGCATCCATGTTCTCCATTACGGTCGGGTGAGCATCCGCTTTTTTGCAGCCCAATGCCGACACGTCTTCAAAATACGCCTTGATGAAACGCTCCGATATGGTCGGGACATCTTCCCCCAATTCTTTTGCCGCACGAATCAGCTTATCATCCACATCCGTGAAGTTCGAAACGAATTGCACATCATATCCACGGTAATCCAAATACCTACGAACGGTATCGAATACGATTGCCGGTCTGGCATTGCCAATATGAATGTAATTATAGACAGTGGGTCCGCATACATACATCTTCACCTTTCCCTCTTCAATCGGGACGAAGGTTTCCTTTTTTCTTGTTGCTGTGTTATATATTTTAATCGCCATATTATAGACTCCTTTCTTCCTGCTTCTGTTCGGCCAACCTCGCCCTTAAGGCCCTGATTTCACTATCCAATTCCTTAAAGCGATCAGCGATTGGATCAGGAAGATCACAATGATTTAGGTCTTTATTGATTTTGATGCCATCTTGAATGACCACTTTACCTGGAATGCCCACCACTGTAGAATTAGGTGGCACTTCCTTTAAAACGACCGATCCCGCACCGATTTTCGAGTTTTCCCCAACAGTGATGGAACCCAGCACTTTTGCTCCTGTAGCTATCAAAACATTATCCTTTATCGTAGGATGACGTTTTCCCTTTTCCTTTCCAGTCCCCCCAAGGGTTACACCTTGAAAGACGGATACATTGTCGCCAATTTCACAAGTTTCGCCAATGACGATCCCCATTCCATGGTCAATGAAGAAACGACGGCCAATCGTAGCCCCTGGATGAATTTCGATTCCGGTAAAAAACCGGCTGATTTGAGATATGCTTCTCGCCAGGAAAAAGAATTTCCTCTTAAATAGTGCGTGAGCCATCCTATGACTCCAAATCGCATGTAAACCCGCGTACGTCAATATGACTTCCAAATAGCTGCGCGCAGCAGGATCTTGATCAAAAACCACTTCGATATCTTCTTTAAACATCTTTAACAAAATGATTCCCCCCTATGTTCCGTCCTTTTCCAACATCCCCTTTTGAAGCTTTTAAAGCATATAAAAAAGCGTCTCTGTCCAAATAGACAGAGACGCTTGAAGCGCGGTTCCACTCTGTTTGGAATGTACGAACCAGGTAAAGCTTTTTCCTGTTTTTTCATCCCCAACTTTAATCCCTGTAACGGAGGACATTCCGCCTGTGCCTACTATAGGTTAGTTCAGCAAAGGACTCAAGGGTGCATTTCAGAAAACGAGAGGCCTGAACCACTTTCAGCAGGTTATGGTTCTCTCTAAAAAGCTTCGTTTACTTACTTCTCCCCATCTACGCGTTCTTTTGTAAGATTATTAAATACTATATTACATTTTCGACAAATTGTTAATATAAAATACTCTGAATACGCTGTTTAATTTTTTCTTTGCCCAGTAATGAAATTGCCTTAGGCAAGTCAGGACCATGTGTTTGACCCGTGACGGCAGCCCTTATCGGCATGAATAATTTTTTCCCTTTATGCCCTGTGCTTTTTTGTACGGCTTTAATCGACTTCTTGATTTCATCCGCATTAAATTCTTCAAGCCCTTCGATCTCCTGAAGGAAAGCTTTCATGACTTCCGGTACCTGTTCTTCGGCCAGCACTTCCTTAGCTTCTTGCTCGAACTCGACTTCATCCTTGAAAAACAGTTCAGAAAGCTCGACTATTTCCGCTCCATAGCTCATCTGTTCTTGAAAAAGTGAAACAAGCCCATGTACCCACTCTTCTTCTTCGGCGGTCAGTGTCTCTGAAACCTTCCCGGCTTTAATTAAGTGAGGCAATGACAATTCCACTGCACGATTGACGTCCAATTGCTTCACATATTGATTATTCATCCATGTAAGCTTTTGCTTATCGAAAAGTGCAGGTGATTTAGACAGACGGTCAGCATCGAAAAGATTAATGAATTCTTCCTTCGTGAAAATCTCTTCCTCCCCGACCGGAGACCATCCTAGTAATGTAATGAAATTGAATAAAGCTTCAGGTACATAACCAAGCTCTTCATATTGTTCAATGAATTGAATGATCGACTCATCACGTTTACTCAGTTTCTTCCTGCTTTCGTTTACAATCAGCGTCATATGTCCGAATACCGGCGGTTCCCACCCGAAAGCTTCATAAATCATCAATTGTTTTGGAGTATTGGAGATATGATCATCACCGCGAAGGACATGGGAAATCTTCATCAAGTGATCATCGACGGCCACTGCAAAGTTATAAGTTGGAATGCCATCTTTTTTTACGATGACAAAATCACCAAAGCCATCCGTTTCAAATGAAACCTCATCCTTGACCATATCTTTGAAAGTAAGGACCTTCCCAGCTGGAACGGCAAAGCGAATGCTCGGTTTTCTTCCTTGTGCAACTAATTCCGCTTGCTCTTCCTCAGTTAAATGCTTGCACTTCCCGGAATATTTTGGCGTTTCATTGCGTTCGACCTGTCCTTCACGCTCTGCTTCAAGCTCTTCTTCCGTACAATAGCATTTATATGCTAAACCCTTATCCAAAAGCTCTTGATACAATTCCTGATAAAGGTCGTTCCTTTCGGATTGACGATATGGACCGTATTCACCGCCAACATCAACACCTTCATCCCAATCCATGCCAAGCCATTTCAAATATTTAAGCTGACTTTCCTCTCCGCCTTCAATATTTCTCTTTTGGTCGGTATCCTCAATACGGATGATGAATTTCCCGCCTTTATTTCGTGCGTATAAATAATTAAATAAAGCAGTCCGTGCATTACCAATATGTAAATGTCCAGTCGGACTCGGTGCATAGCGAACTCGAATATCGCTGCTCATGATATATATAGACCTCCCAGTCGTTCTATTCTATTGTTTATATTATCATTTAAATACATTGGGATAAAGGCATCCACTCTAAAAACGATTTAGTTTGATTTGACCAATAAAACAACAGCCTGTGCCGCGATTCCTTCGCCCCTGCCTGTAAATCCAAGTTTCTCCGTTGTGGTCGCCTTTACATTAATCCTGTCTATCGAGGAATCTAAAAGTTCTGCAATCCTGCCTCGCATTTCCTCGATATAAGGTGCCATTTTCGGGCTTTGTGCAATGATTGTACAATCCGCATTGCCTAGGGAATATCCTTCTTTTTTTACGATCGCCCAAATATACTGCAGCAGTTTTGCAGAATCGGCATCTTTAAATTCAGGGTCGGTATCCGGAAAATGCTTACCGATATCCCCTGCACCAATTGCACCCAAGCAGGCATCGGCAACAGTATGCAGAAGGACATCCGCATCCGAATGACCCAGCAGTCCTTTCTCATACGGAATCGTAATCCCGCCAATTATCAAAGGCCTGCCTTCCACAAGCTGATGAACGTCATATCCTTGTCCTATTCTAAACATATCATTCTCCCCAATCATCTTTTTCCATGTTGTTGTTTATGTAAAATCGCTTCTGCAAAATAAAGGTCTTCCTGAGTCGTAATCTTAATATTATCATAATTGCCCTCAATAATAACTACCTGTTCATTGATCCGCTCTAGTAAACTTGCATCGTCCGTCCCTAAAAATTCTTCAGCTTCTGCCTGTTCATACGCACTTTTTAATATGGATACACGAAAAGCTTGTGGAGTTTGCACCGCCCACAAGCTTGATCGTTCCACTGTTTCCAATACCTTTTTGTTTGCCGCTTTTTTAATCGTATCCTTAACGGGCACTGCAATTACGGCACCTCCATTAAGGGAGGCGGCAGTAGTCAATTCACTGATTTGCCCTAGGGTAATAAAAGGGCGGGCACCGTCATGGACCAGGACGATGTCTTCTTCTGCATGTTGCAGTCCATTATAAACGCTTTGTTGGCGCTCCTTGCCACCCATGACCAGTTTCTTGACCTTTTTAAGCCCATTCGCTGCTATCAATTGATTGAAATAATCCTTTTCTGCCGGGTTTATCGAAAGGATAATCCCCCGACAGTCAGGATCTTCTTCGAAGACACGCAGTGTATAAACAATGATCGGGACACCCGATAGTTCAATAAAAAGTTTATTCTTGCCCGCTTTCATTCTTTTGCCTTGTCCAGCTGCAGGTATCACTACTTCATAAAACATAACGGTTTCTCCTACTCTTCTTTATAATGCTTTTTCTAATAGTTTCGGTTTAGCGAATATCATCCGGCCTGCAGAGGTTTGCAATACACTTGTGACAAGTACATCGATCCGTTTCCCGATATGGTCACGGCCACCCTCGACAACGATCATGGTGCCATCGTCTAAATAAGCGATGCCCTGGTTCTGCTCTTTCCCGTCCTTTATGACCTGAACATTCATCTCTTCCCCAGGAAGTACAACAGGTTTTACGGCATTGGCCAGGTCATTGATATTAAGTACCGCCACATTTTGAAACTCGCATACTTTGTTTAAATTGAAATCATTGGTAACGACCATTCCGCCCGATATTTTGGCAAGCTTCACCAGTTTACTGTCGACTTCCTGAATGTCTTCAAAATCCCCCTCGTACATCTCCACTTTAATCGGCAGGTCTTTTTGAATCCGATTCAAGATATCCAAACCGCGCCTTCCACGATTCCTTTTCAATGCATCAGATGAATCGGCAATGTGCTGCAATTCGTTTAATACGAATTGAGGAATGACTATGGTACCCTCCAGAAAGCCTGTCTGACAAATATCCGCAATTCTGCCATCAATGATGACGCTTGTATCAAGAATCTTCAGGCGCTTGCTATACCCCTCTTCATCCTCTTCGCTTGCTTCACCATCCGTGTTCTTTTTCTTATTGCTTTTCGTGAATAAACTCAATAGCTCATCACGTTTTTTAAAGCCCACCTGAAAACCAAGATATCCAAATAATAGCGTAAGGATGATAGGAACCACTGTATTCAAAATGGGAACCTTGATGGCACTGAATGCGGATCCAACCAAGAACGCTGCAAGCAGTCCAACTAAAAGACCTACGCTGCCAAAGATTATATCCGTAATCGGTATCTTTACAAGCTGTTCCTCCAGCCATTTCATAAAGTAGATCACATGATCTACTGCCCAAAAAGTTATAAGATAAAAGATAATGGCACCCAACAGTACACTTACATAAGGATTGTTTAATAAAGCAATATCGTCTGCATGTAAAACAATTAATAATTCCGGAATAAGCAACATACCAAGTGTTCCGCCGACTATTAAGAAGCATGCTTGTATAATGCGTTTTAACATCCCTTTCACCTCCTTCTACTCATTATTGACCAATAAAATAAAATGAAACCTTCGAAAATTCGTTTTCACTATATACGTTAAATTCACTTAAGGAATTAGTGGATTTACAAATATGAATTCTTCTCTTTTTCGTAATATTAGCCTAGCACCCTGAGTTTTGAGTGTCAAAAATAAACACCAATCAATTTCAAGCCCGTTCAGGAGTTTTTTTAAAGCCGGCTGCACCTTACATCCTTCTATTTGTGACCAGCTGATTTTTCAAAATTCGGAGTCCTTCTTTAATTTTATTGGCCCGGACTTCACCTATACCCTCCACATCGTCAAGGTTTTCAACCGTAGCTTTATTGACTTCACTAAAGCTTCCGAACTGTTTCACTAAATTTTCGATGATTAAACCCGGCAAGCGTGGGATTTTATGAAGAATACGGTAACCACGGGGATGTACTGACTCATCAAGATGTATATATCCATGATAGCCCAGCACCTTAAGAAGAATGCTTTCATCCAGTTTTTCCTGCATGGCCAACTCTTGAAGCCTAAAAATGATTTCCTCGGGATTTTCATCATTACTGGAGGTATAATCCTTGATAAGCCATTTCCCTTCCGTTTCAATATCTGCCAGGATTTCATTCATTTGCAAACGGATCAGCCTTCCTTCCGTACCAAGTTCATTAAGGTACGTTAGCAGCTCCGCCTTGATCCTGAGCACCATCACATAACGGTGAAATACCTGCAAAAGATCGGCATAGGTCACGATTTCCTCAAACTCGAGCGCTCCTAAAACCGATATGCTCTGCTGCAGGACCACCTTGTATTTTTCCAAGGTCTGGATGGCTAAATTAGCCTTGGCAAGAATGACTCCTATATCTTTAAGGGCATACCGGAAATTGCCCTGATATAAAGTGATGACATTCCGGCGTTGTGAGATTGCGATGACCAACGACTTGGTCTCCCTTGCCACCCGTTCCGCTGTTCTATGCCTCATTCCCGTTTCAGTGGAAGGTGTACTGTTATCAGGCACTAATTGGGCATTTGCGAAAATGATCTTATCGGCGGTTTCATTTAAAATGATGGCCCCGTCCATCTTCGCCAACTCATATAATGTGCTGGGGGTACAGCTGCAGTTGATTTCGAAGCCGCCATCCACGATCGTTCGCACCTTCTCGTTATATCCGACCACTATCAAACCGCCCGTGTTCGCCCTCAGGACATTTTCAATACCCTCCCGAAGCGGGGTACCTGGTGCTACGATTTGCAGAATTTCCAATTTTGTTTTCTCATACCCTTTTTTATCTGTCATGCTTAACCCCCTAACGATTGTTTAAGAGCCTCCGAAACCGATGAAACACCAATGATCTTAATACCTTTCGGCGCGGTCCACCCTCCTATATTATTAGCCGGTATGATAACCCGCTCAAACCCTAATTTCGCTGCTTCCTGCACCCTTTGTTCAATTCGTGACACCCTTCTCACTTCCCCAGTCAGCCCCACTTCACCAATGATGCAATCGGCAGGGTTTGTTGGTTTATCACGGAAGCTTGATGCGATGCTTATTGCGACAGCGAGGTCAATTGCCGGTTCATCCAGCTTGACACCGCCAGCAACCTTTAAATACGCATCTTGGTTTTGGAGCAGCAAGCCCACTCTCTTTTCCAGGACAGCCATTAAAAGCGAAACTCGATTGTGGTCAATTCCCGTGGCCATCCGCCTAGGATTCCCAAAACTCGTAGGAGAAATCAATGCTTGAATTTCAACAAGCACCGGCCTTGTGCCCTCCATGGATGCGACGACTGTGGACCCCGAAGCTCCTTGCGACCGTTCTTCAAGGAAAATTTCCGATGGATTCGCCACCTCTTCCAATCCATGTTCTTTCATTTCAAAAATACCCATCTCATTCGTCGAACCAAAGCGATTTTTAACCGCACGTATAATTCGATATGTATGGTGTCTTTCCCCTTCAAAATATAATACGGTGTCAACCATGTGCTCAAGCAGCCGTGGTCCCGCAATGGCCCCTTCTTTTGTAACGTGACCGACGATAAAAATCGCGATTCCGTTCGTTTTAGCAATGCGCATGAGTGAGGCTGTGCATTCCCTCACTTGTGAAACGCTTCCCGGGGCAGATGTAACCTCCGAATGGTAAACCGTTTGAATCGAGTCAATAATGACCAAATCCGGTTTAACATCTGTAATTGCCTGTTGGATATAGTCCATATCGGTTTCAGAATAAACGAATAGATTTTCCGACATGGTCCCAAGCCGGTCCGCTCTCAATTTGGTCTGCTTGACTGATTCTTCACCTGATATATAAAGCACTTTTTTCTGTTTATGCGCCAATTGGGATGATACCTGTAAAAGCAGGGTGGACTTACCGATACCCGGGTCCCCTCCGATCAATACAAGTGATCCCTGTACGATCCCGCCCCCAAGAGCACGATTCAATTCCATTAAATCCGTCTTAATGCGTGGTTCTTTTTCTGATTGAATGGTCGTTATGGGTGCTGCCTTCTCCCGTTCCCCGGAACCTCTCACCTCTGAATGGGTAAAAGCGCCCTTTCTAGCAGGTTTAACGATTTCGGTTTCCTCGACCATTTTATTCCATTCACCGCAGCCTGGGCATTTCCCCATCCATTTCGCGGACTCATACCCACAAGACTGACAGATAAATTTTGTTTTCTTTTTTACAGCCATAAATTACTCCTCTTCCTTTGGAAAAAATATCTATATTAAGGATATTATATCTCTGTTTTATTTAAACCTTCTTAAGGCTAAGTTTTTTTAAAAAAATATTCACTTTGCTTGTCCCGTTTATACTCATCACATCTACCTATAGATAAAAAACAGAGGTACACTGCAAAAGAATCTGCGTGTACCTCGAAGTTTAGGATCAGGTTATTCACTTACATTAACAGGCTCGCCTTGTCGGATTGCAAACTCATTATTCACGACATCCATTACGACCGTTTGCCCTTTTTTCACGTTGCCTTTAAGCAACTCTTCGGATAGATAATCCTCTACATGCTTCTGAAGCGCCCTGCGGATTGGCCTTGCCCCATATTCCGGATCAAAACCTTCCGTGGCAATTTTTTCTCTAGCCGCATCTGTCAGCTCCAAGTATATCTCCTGTTCTTTCAAACGGGTAGTAAGCTGATTTGACATTAATGTAACGATTTGTTTCAAATGATCCTTCTCTAATGAGTGGAACACGATAGTTTCATCAATACGATTCAGGAATTCCGGACGGAATGCACGTTTGAGTTCTTCCATCACTTTCCCTTTCATATTTTTATAGTCCTGACCAGTATCCTGGATGTTAAAGCCGACATACTTATCAGTTTTCAAGGCAGACGCCCCTACATTCGATGTCATGATCAAAATTGTATTCCTGAAATCGACAGTACGCCCCTTTGAATCTGTCAGTCTTCCGTCTTCCAACACTTGAAGAAGAATATTGAAGACATCCGGATGCGCCTTTTCTATTTCATCAAGCAGAACGACGGAGTATGGTTTCCTCCGCACTTTTTCCGTTAACTGACCGCCTTCTTCGTACCCAACATATCCTGGAGGCGATCCTACAAGACGTGAAGTCGAATGTTTCTCCATATATTCGGACATATCGATGCGGATCATGGCATCTTCATCACCAAAAATGGATTCAGCCAAAGCTCGGGCTAGCTCGGTTTTACCGACCCCTGTAGGCCCCAAGAAGATGAATGAACCAATTGGACGCTTAGGGTCTTTCAAACCTGCCCTTGCACGTCGTACTGCTTTAGAAACCGCAATGACGGCCTCTTCCTGCCCAATTACACGATCATGGAGGATTGACTCCATATTAAGCAGTTTGTCTGACTCCGTTTGCGCCAATTTAGTGACCGGCACTCCCGTCCAGCTGGATACGACATGTGCAATGTCATCCACAGTCACTTCACTGTTTTCCTGCCCTTGTTTTTCTTTCCAAGTTTTTTTCGTTTCTTCCAATTGTTCTCTTAAGCGTTGTTCTGTATCGCGAAGCGAAGCAGCTTTTTCAAATTCCTGACTCTGAACGGAAGCATCCTTTTCCTTGCGAACATCATCTAGTTTCACTTCAAGTTCCTTTAGGTTGGGTGGCGTTGTGTACGAGCGAAGCCTAACTTTGGAACCAGCTTCATCTATCAAGTCAATCGCTTTATCAGGTAAAAAGCGATCGGAAATATAACGGTCTGATAATTTGACTGCAGCATCAATCGCTTCGTCAGTGATCGATACGCGGTGATGTGCCTCATAACGGTCACGAAGACCTTTGAGAATTTGGATGGATTCCTCAATTGTCGGCTCATCGACTTGGATTGGCTGGAAGCGACGTTCAAGGGCAGCATCCTTTTCAATATACTTGCGGTACTCATCCAAAGTTGTAGCACCGATACATTGTAATTCACCACGGGCCAATGATGGTTTAAGGATATTGGAGGCATCGATGGCACCTTCTGCACCACCTGCACCAATCAATGTATGCAATTCGTCGATGAATAGGATGATATTACCCGCCTGGCGTATTTCATCCATGACTTTCTTCAACCGGTCCTCAAATTCACCCCGGTATTTAGTGCCAGCCACAACAGTACCCATATCAAGTGTCATGACACGTTTATCACGTAAAATCTCAGGTACCTCATTATTGATAATCTGTTGGGCAAGCCCTTCAGCAATGGCTGTTTTACCAACGCCAGGTTCACCGATCAATACTGGGTTATTTTTTGTACGACGGCTTAATACCTCTATGACACGCTGTATTTCCTTACTTCTTCCGATAACCGGATCCAAGCTTCCTTCCCTGGCAATCGCCGTTAAATCACGGGCAAGGCCATCCAGTGTCGGCGTGCTTGCATTTGCAGCGGCTGAACCTTGATGACCACCTGATTCATTGCTGCCCAAAAGTTGTAATACTTGTTGTCGAGCTTTATTTAAACTTACTCCCAGATTATTCAATACGCGTGCAGCGACACCTTCCCCTTCTCGTATAAGACCTAGAAGGACATGCTCTGTCCCAACATATGAGTGACCTAATTTTCTTGCTTCATCCATGGAAAGCTCAATGACCTTCTTGGCTCTTGGGGTATAATGTATCGTTTGAGCCGTATCCTGTCCACGGCCAATTAAATTTTCCACTTCTTTCTGAATCTTCTCCGGACCCAATCCAAGAGCATATAACGCTTTGGCTGCAATACCATCACCCTCTCGGACCAGGCCCAGCAAAATATGTTCAGTACCAATATTATTATGACCTAAACGGATTGCCTCTTCTTGGGCTAATGCTAATACTTTCTGGGCTCTTTCAGTAAAACGACCAAACATCATAGGGAATTCCTCCTTAAGAATTTTCGTTTTGAATAAAATTGCTGGCAATTCTCTAAGTAATGGCAGAAGCTTATTCTTGCTCCATATCTATTAATGAAATTTAATTCTCCCTAAAGAGGTCAATAACCTCTATGAGGAGGAAGATTCCGTGAAATTCAAGCGTTCCCGGATGAGTGTTGCTCTACGGATATCCCTTTCATGGGGTCTTAAAGGGCCGCCTGCGTACTTTTGTAAAAATCCCGACTGCGTCAAAATCATCAATTCATTTAGAATGCTTTTGGAAATATTCTTTATATACCCAAGATCTATCCCTAACCTAACATCGGAGATACATGTAGCTGCTTCCTTGGTCTCGATGATTCGAGCATTGGACAAAACCCCATATGAACGGAAAATTCTATCTTCTAATTGTATGTGGGAAGTTCTCGCTAATGCATCCCTCGCTGACCGTTC
The DNA here is from genome assembly GCF_056397085.1 of Peribacillus sp. 05N428. Lineage (NCBI taxonomy): Bacteria > Bacillati > Bacillota > Bacilli > Caryophanales > Bacillaceae > Peribacillus > Peribacillus sp. 05N428. The sequence goes on from NZ_JBFTMS010000030.1 coordinate 60,463, forward strand.
CTGGGCTATGATTTGTTGCACTACACTCGTTAGATCTTCAACGATATCCCTTTCCGATTTTCCAAGGGTGATTTGATTGGAAATTTGAAAAATATTCCCCAACGCTTGACTGCCCTCTCCATAAATCCCTCGAACCACCAACCCCAATTGGTTGATAGCCGGTATGATATTATTCATCTGCTGTGTAAGGACCAGGCCCGGCAGATGCATCATGACTGAAGCCCTTAACCCTGTTCCCACATTAGTCGGACAACTAGTCAGGTATCCTCTTTCTTCATCATATGCATAGTCTATGGATTCTTCAATCCAATCGTCAAGAACATTTGCAATCTTTAAGGTTTCCTTTAGCTGCAACCCCGACATTAAACATTGAATACGGAGATGGTCCTCTTCGTTTATCATGATACTTATTTCTTCATTTTCCGAAAGGAGACATGCGCTTTTCGCTGAATCTTCAACTAAATGAGGACTGATTAAATGTTTTTCAACCAGAACGCGCTTTTCCAGTGGCTGCAATTGGTCAATCTCTAATAGCTCCAATTTTCCAATCTCCGGGGTTACTTCCTCTTCGATTCTTTTTTTGACCAATTCAATGATTTTATTAGCTTCTTCGTTCGAAAAGGAGGTTGGGAAGGTAAAGTCTTTGAAATTCCTGGCCAGCCGAATCCGCGAACTCAATACAATATCGATTTCCGGCCCTTCGGCACTCATCCAGGAACTCAAGGCGTTTTCTACAAACTTTTCCAAGCTCATAATTCCTCGCCTCCCTCTTGTGCTTCAAACCTTTTTTCAAGGGAACGAACCTTATCTCTTACTTCTGCCGCTTTCTCAAACTCCTCTTGATCAATGTGGACCTTTAAAACTTCTTTCAAATCCAAAATTTGTTTTCGAAGATATATGGCGCCGCCAATCCTTTTTGGAATTTTCCCTATGTGTGCTGTATTGCCGCTATGAACCCTCTTTAAAATGGGATTTAACTGTTCATTGAACGTTTTATAACATTCGGCACAGCCAAACTTGCCAATATGGACAAATTCTTTATAAGATCGATGACAATGCGGGCAGCGCCTCTCTTCCGTTTTCGGAAATGCATTTGCCTTTGTCTGTTGAATATTCGACTCCATATTCAACAATCCTGCTAATAAATTATTTATTGAAAAACCAGGTCCGCCTGCCTCCATGAACATTTCACCTTTTTCCTGAGCACATTTCTCACAAATCATGACTTCAGTCTTTTTTCCATTGATGATTTTGGTGAAGTGCAGGGTAGCAGGCCTTTGATGACATTCTTGGCAAATCAACGTTCATCACCTCTGCCAGTTTCATTTATATTTTAAAGTCGTAAGCATCGCAGTTAAAATTCTTGCCCTAAGCTCATCGCGATCAGGCAGGTCGATATAAATCACCGATCTATCTATGACGCTCATCATAATCTTTGCTTCTCTTTCATTAATGACGTCTTCATTCATCAGCCGTGAAATTACTCCTTCAGCCATCGATTGAGTTACCCTGGAACCAATAAGCGATAATAATTGGTTGATAAGTTGCACGGAATCCTGTGATTCCACTTTCATGATGCGTATATAACCGCCGCCTCCACGCTTACTCTCTACAACATAACCTCTCTCGATGGTAAACCTCGTATTGATTACGTAATTGATTTGAGAAGGAACACACTGAAATTTATCTGCTATTTCACTTCTTTTAATCTCCAAGATATCTTTTTGACTTATTTCAAGTACTTGCTTCAAATAAGTTTCGATAACATCAGATATGTTTCTCACTCAGCCTCCTCCATTCTGACTTTGACTATATTTGACTATTATTATACAAGGAATAATGCATTTTGCAACTTAAACGCACTTTCATTCTGTAATATCCATTTTCTCCAAATTATATGTAGTTACATACCCCATTGAACATAAAAGTTGAAATATCTTACATAAATACCCTATATAAATGGATGTAAAACCTGAACTTTTTCTTCTGCTTAAGGTTTCATCACTTAAATTCTCCCCCATTTCCCCAGCTCATCCATTCCTCCTCATGATATGGCAACCAATTCAAATAAGGCCAGCCCGTGCTGTCCCTGAAAACGGAAAAGTTTTTTATTACAAACAAAAAAAAGACCAGCCGGATGGCTGATCTTTTTAAATGGCTTGGCGGCGTCCTACTCTCACAGGGGGAAACCCCCAACTACCATCGGCGCTGAAGAGCTTAACTGCCGTGTTCGGAATGGGAACGGGTGTGACCTCTTCGCTATCGCC
>NZ_JBFTMS010000031.1:0-57201 GCF_056397085.1 Peribacillus sp. 05N428
ATGTATTAGGCACGCCGCCAGCGTTCGTCCTGAGCCAGGATCAAACTCTCCGAAGAAATGTTTGACTTGCTCATTTGCTTTTTTGATAGTGTGTGCTCACTTAAAATTTAACGTTGGCGCTTTGTTTTGTTCAGTTTTCAAAGAGCAATGTCTTTCGGAACAGCTTATTTATAATAACATTTCCTTTACTCTGAGTCAACAACTTTTTTAAAAACTTTTTAAAGTTTGTAATCTGTTTGCAACTCGTTCGTAACGACAGATATAAATATAACACCATTACGTTAACTGTGCAATACCTTTTATAAAGTTTTTTTGAGATAATGTTGTTTTTCTTTCAAACCCTAGAATTCGTACTATATAAAAGATATGAAATTATAATTAAAAAACAAAAACCGAATTGGACTTACCAGGATCAGAGGTTGCCCCCAATGATCCCAGCCATCCGAATTCGGCATGCAATCAAAACTCATTTTACTTATATTAGCGATGTCTCATTAAAGGGAATAGCAGGACGTCACGTATGGAAGGAGAATTGGTCAATAGCATAACCAAACGGTCAACACCAATTCCGAGTCCGCCAGTAGGCGGCATTCCGTACTCTAACGCCTCCAGGAAATCTTCATCCATTTCATGAGCTTCATCATTACCTTGCTCTCGTTCTTTTAATTGAGCTTCAAAGCGTTGACGTTGATCAATCGGGTCATTAAGTTCAGTGAACGCATTTGCATGCTCCCTACCTACAATGAATAACTCAAAACGATCTGTGAAACGGGAATCTTCCGGATTTTTCTTTGCTAAAGGAGAGATTTCCACTGGATGTCCATAGATGAATGTAGGTTGAATTAACTTATCTTCCACCTTTTGTTCAAAGAATTCATTTACGATATGGCCAAATTCCATGGATTCCTTAATTTCAATCCCATTTTCTTTAGCAAGCTGCTGGGCTTCTTCTTTACTCATTTCATTCCAGAAGTCCACACCGGTATATTCTTTTACAGCGTCAACCATGTGAAGTCGTTTCCATTCCGGTTTTAACTCTATCTCATACTCCCCATACTGGATGGTAGTCGTGCCCAGAACTTCCTGAGCAATATGGGCAATCAGGTTTTCCGTTAAACTCATGATATCTTGGTAATCCGCATAAGCCTCGTATAATTCAATCAATGTGAATTCAGGGTTGTGTCTTGTGGATACCCCTTCATTTCTGAAAACCCGGCCAATTTCATAAACTTTCTCCAATCCGCCAACGATCAAGCGTTTTAGATGAAGTTCAATGGCAATCCTTAAATTCAAAGGCATATCCAAAGCATTATGGTGAGTAAGGAATGGGCGTGCAGCTGCTCCACCAGCAACAGAGTGCAATAGCGGCGTCTCCACTTCAAGGTACCCATGATCATCCAAATACCTTCTCATGGCTTGTACAATGCGACTGCGCATGATCAACGTATTTTTGCTTTCCTCATTTGTAATTAAATCGACATAACGTTTCCGGTAACGCTCTTCAACATCCTTTAGGCCATGAAATTTATCAGGCAACGGGCGAAGCGCTTTAGCAAGGAAAACATATTCTTTAGCTTTAATGGAAAGTTCCCCGACTTTAGTTTTGAAAATAACGCCAGTTACTCCTACGATGTCGCCAAGATCCGTTTGATTGAAAATTTGGTAAGAATCTTCACCTATGTTATCTAAACGGACGTAGATTTGGATTTGACCGCTAATATCCTGGATATGGGCAAATCCCGCTTTCCCTTTTCCTCGCTTCGTCATGACACGGCCAGCGATCGTAACTTCAATTTCTTTTTCTTCAAGATCTTCCTTTTCTAATTCACCATAAGCACTGATTATCTCTTGAGTGTTATGTGTGCGCTCGAATCTGCTCCCGAAAGGGTCTTGTCCATTATCCATCATAGCCTGCATTTTATCGCGCCTTACCTGCAGTTGGTCATTCAATTCTTCATGACTCACGAAAATCATCTCCATCTTTATTAATAAATGCTTTATATAATTAATCAGAAATTCTTTTGCATACATATTTATTCTTACATAAAGTTAAGGAATTCAACAGCTTTTTATCATAAAACATTGTTTATGTACATATAAAAACTGCCAGGATTACTGGCAGTTAAGATAAGCGTATTATAGGAAAATAGGAAGGTGATGTCAAATTCAGACCATTTGGATATTTTGTTGCTTCGCTTCCACTTCATCAACAAGTCCATAGAGAAGCTTCACAACATCTTCCCTTGTTTCACAATCATTAATTCCTTTGCGAGCCGTAGCATTCCCTTTAACACCCTTTAAATACCAAGAAGCATGCTTACGCATTTCGCGAACGGCGACATTTTCATTTTTCAACGCAATCAGACGATCCATATGAAGCACGCAAACATCCATCTTTTCACGAACTGAAGGCTCATCCATCAGTTGACCGGTTTCAAGATATTTTACAGTCCGGTAAATCATCCACGGGTTACCTAGAGCTGCACGGCCGATCATGACTCCATCAACACCCGTTTCCTTCAGCATTCTTTCCGCATCCTGTGGAGTTTCCACATCACCGTTACCGATAAGGGGAATATTAATCGATTTCTTCACTTCACGTATGATGTCCCAGTTAGCTTTTCCTTCATACATTTGAACACGTGTTCTGCCATGCATGGAAACAGCTTTACCACCTGCGCGTTCAACAGCCTGAGCATTTTGAATCGCAAAAACGTGTTCATCATCCCAGCCTATGCGCATTTTTACCGTTACCGGCTTTTCAACAGCATCAACCACCGCTGAAACCATCTCATAAATTTTGTTTGGATCGAGAAGCCACTTGGCACCCGCATCACATTTAGTGATTTTAGGGACAGGACAGCCCATGTTGATATCGATGATGTCAGCAGTTGTATTTTTATCTACAAATTGCGCAGCTTCAACCAAAGATTTCTTCTCACCGCCAAAGATTTGCAAACTTAACGGCTTTTCTCTTTCATCTATATAAAGCATATTCATCGTTCTAGCATTTTTAAGAACGATTCCCTTGTCACTGACCATCTCCGCACAAACAAGACCAGCTCCAAATTCCTTGACAGTCAAGCGGAATGCCGAGTTACAGACTCCCGCCATCGGTGCTAGCACTACCTGGTTCTTCATTTCTATATCGCCTATTCTTAACACCTTGTGACCCCCTATAACATTCTTTCATTTATCCTCAGGTGGCTGAAGCTCCTCAATGGAAATATGAAGAATTTCCGCCACTTCCAGTAAAAATGCTTCTGAAGGGTTACGGTTCCCTCGTTCAACTTCTCCCAGCAAGGAAACGGAAACACCTATCTCCCTCGCAAACCCTTCCTGGGTATAACCCTTTAACTTTCGAAAAGCGCGAATACGCCTTCCCCATTTTTCACCTTCCATAATCGAACTCCTTCTTTATCCGAAATCTGTTCAAGCAGGTCGCTCAAAGGTGCATGCATTTGCGGAAGTGATATATCTGGGTCCACTTCCATTAAAGGCACGATAACAAAAGCCCTCTCGTGCATACGAGGGTGCGGGACTGAAAGAATCTCTGTCTCAATATTTTCATGATTATATAACAAAATGTCAAGGTCTAAAGTACGAGGACCCCACCTAATTTCCCTTTTTCTCCCTAAATCCTGTTCAATTTTCATACAAGCGTGAAGTAATTGTTCGGCTTCTAAATCGGTTTTCACTTTAAGGACAGCATTTAAAAAACAGTCCTGGTCTTCATATCCTATCGGGTCCGTTTCATAAAATGAGGAGCATGACACCAATTTGATATGCGGGCTTTCAGACAATAATTGGAAAGCCTTTCTGAATGTTTCAAGGCGATCACCTAAGTTCGACCCTATTGAAAGGTAAGCAATATTTCTCACAATCAGCGTCCCCTTACAATCTCTATAGCAACCGAATCATAGTGACCTGCTATTGGAGGATCTGGTTTATAAACCTTGACGGTGCATGTCTCGATGGAAGAATATTTATTAAGCAGTTCAGAGGCGATTTTTTCAGCGACAGCTTCCACTAACTTAAAAGGTTCTCCCTCAACAACATTTTTACACACTTCATATAACTCGCCATAGTTGATTGAGTCTTCAAGGTTGTCACTCTTTCCTGCCTTGGCTAAATCAGTCTGGACGATTAAATCCACTTTAAATCGCTGACCAAGCTTCGTTTCTTCCGGAAAAACTCCATGATAACCGTAAAACTCCATTTTATTCACATATATCTTATCCATATCATTCACCTTTTCCTAAAAGAGCATCCATCATCTTTGCAGTCCGTGCCATTTCCTTCACATCATGTACGCGAACCATTTGACAGCCTTGTTGAATGCCATGACAGATTGTGGCGGCCGTTCCTTCCATTCGCTCACTAGGCGGCAGGTCCAGAACATGTCCAATCATGGACTTTCTTGATGTGGCTAACAGAACTGGATAACCTAACGATACCAGCTTATCAAGATTCCTCATCATTTCTAAATTTAACTTTAAATCTTTCGCAAAGCCAATTCCTGGATCGAGTATGATGTTTTCATCCTTGACACCTGCATCCTTCACCAACATGATGCTTTCGAATAAATCTTGAAGTACATCCCGAACAAAATGTCCATATTCCATATTACCCCTGTTATGCATCAAGATGATCGGCACCTTATATTCCGCAGCAACCTTCGACATCAAGGAATCGGCTTTACCTCCCCAAATGTCATTTAATATATGGGCTCCTGCTTTTACCGCCGCTTCCGCCACTCTTGATTTATACGTATCGACCGATATTGGAACCTCAATATTACGGGATATGGCCTCTATAATCGGGGCGACTCTCTCTATCTCCTCTTCCTCCGATATCCTCTCATAATTAGGTCGGGTGGACTCTCCGCCTACATCCAATATATCCGCTCCATCGTTGACCATCCGTTCGGCATGCTTCAAAGCAGCATCTATCCGATTATATTTCCCGCCATCCGAAAAGGAGTCCGGGGTAACATTCAAAATCCCCATAATTAAGGTTTTATTGCTGTAATCCAAATCAAATGAACCGCATTTTATTTTTGACGCTCCAGCTAATGACATCCAACGTTCTCCTTCACTTAAAGAAATCTATATATACGAGTTTACCCATTTACACAGGCATAGTGCAAGCTCCATGAAGATTCGGAACATCTCTACAGACATTACTGCAAAAAGAAAAGCAAAGCCCCTAAGGAACTTCGCTTCTCATTTTTAGCGTCTTGTCTTACTCAAAGTTATATAATGGCGTACTTAAGTAGCGTTCACCATTACTTGGTATGATGGCAAGTACCTTTTTGCCTTTTCCCAGTTTGTCAGCCACTTTAATGGCAGCTGCGATTGCACCTCCAGAAGAAATTCCGCCAAGTATTCCTTCTTCTTTTGCTGCGCGGCGTGCATAATCAAAAGATTCCTCTGTATTGACTTGAATGATTTCGTCATAGAGATCTGTATTCAATATACTTGGAATGAAGCCTGCTCCGATTCCTTGGATTTTATGAGGTCCTGGAGTCCCGCCCGATAATACTGGGGAATCCGCAGGTTCAACAGCGTAAATTTTAATGTCAGGGAATTTCTGACGCAGGACTTCACCGGCACCTGTAATGGTTCCGCCAGTACCGATTCCGGCAACGAATGCATCCAGTCCTTCATCTCCAAAAGCTTCAACGATTTCAGGGCCTGTAGTGTTCCGATGTACTTCAGGGTTGGCTTCGTTTTCGAATTGCTGTGGAATGAAGTAACCTTTTTCTTTAGAAAGCTCAGTCGCCTTTGCGATTGCACCCTTCATTCCTTCAGGCCCAGGAGTAAGAACTAATTCTGCGCCATAAGCGCGAAGCAAGTTACGGCGTTCCAAGCTCATCGTCTCCGGCATAACCAGAATTGATTTATAGCCCTTTGCCGCAGCTACCATCGCCAGGCCTATTCCAGTATTTCCGCTTGTAGGTTCAATGATCGTATCACCTGGCTTAAGGGTACCATTTTTTTCTGCCGCTTCGATCATCGCAAGGGCGATACGGTCTTTTACACTGCTGCCTGGGTTAAAATACTCAAGTTTCAAATAAATATCTGCACTGTTTTCATTTTGAAGCTTGTTTAACTTAACAATAGGTGTTTGTCCAATTAAATCGATTACAGAATTAGCTATACGTGCCATTTTCTCCACTCCCTTATCATTTCAATACCGAGTATGTTTATTGGTTTTATAATTTTAAAGTTACCAGTTTTAATAGTTCATTGTCAATGATTATATACTATATTCTAAATTTTCTCACACAACCATTGACCTACTTTTCTTCCTTCAATCCATAAAACCATTCTACATCAAATTCGTCCCAGAAAATTTTCCCTGAGACCGGTGCCTGAATCTGTTCAAGAGCTATTTGGCGGTGAATCTTGTCTTTAACTTCTTCATATTCATATTGCTTGCCCTCTATTCTTTCATGCAGGTAGAGAACGGCCCAGCCATCCTCCGTTTGGATTGCATCACTCCACTTTTTCACCTTCAATTTCTCGGCAGCGGTAATGTATTCCTTGGATACTTGCTCGTTATCCTGTGATATATAACCCATGTCGCCCCCTTGATTGGCAGTAAATTCATCAAGGGACTTTTCCATCGCCAAGACATCAAAGGAGACACCTTTCTCCAGTTCACGTATGACTTGGTCTGCCTGCTTTTTTGTAGACGTGGTAATATGGGAAATATGGAAAGCAGTAGGGATTCTATAGATATCCTTATTATTATCATAATAATTCCGCATTGCCGTTTTGGAAACCGAAACGTCCTTGGTGAGGAGCTTCTCGAGGAGGAGACTCGACTGAATTTCCTGCCTCAATTGATCGTTACTTTTATTAAGGTTCTGACCGGCAGTCCCATACATCGTTTTCATCATTTTAAGTTCCCGATCTAGCTCTTCATCCGAAATTTTCACTTTGTATTTTTCAGCTGCCTGTTTCACTACCTCTTTATCGACCATTTCCTCAAGTACATCTTCCCCATATCTTTTTTCGAGTTCATTCATCCATGCGTCCCGGGAAATATCCTTCGACCCGACCTTCGCGGCCGTTTCTTCCCCTATGACGGTTTTTGAAATGATTAGTGGTTTTATGACAAAGATAATGATAGTCAATAGGTTCAACAAGGCAAGGCCAGCAATAATTGCCCGAAGCTTGTGTTTTGGCAAACCCTTATCCCCCGTACATTATTTTTTGGTTTCCGCTTCCAGTTCCTCAAGTTGTTCCTTAGAGAATTGGTAGGTCTGATTACAAAAATGACAATGCGCCTCCGCTTGTCCGTCTGTCTCAATAATATCCCGAATCTCAGCCTGCCCCAGGCTGATCAATGCATTCGCAATTCTTTCCCTTGAACATTGACAGGAGAACTGGACATCCACTTTTTCTAATATATTCACATTGCCCTCACCTAAAATTTCGGTTAGGATTTCTTCAGGAGTCATGCCGTTTTGAATCATCTTGGAAACTGGAGTAATCGTGCTTAGTCTTTTTTCGATTTTGGAAATCGTATCATCGGATGTACCCGGCATCAACTGAATGATAAATCCGCCCGCTGCAAGGATTGAATTATCCGGATTCACCAGGACCCCAACCCCCACTGAAGAAGGCACCTGTTCGGAAGTAACAAAGTAATAAGTGAAATCTTCACCCAGTTCTCCCGATACAAGCGGTACTTGCCCTGAAAAGTAATCACGAAGACCAATATCTTTCACAACAGTCAACAATCCATCGGTACCCACCGCTTTCCTGACATCCAGCTTACCTTGCTCATTCAAATCAAAGTGGGTTTGCGGATGAGTGACATATCCGCGGACTTCTCCCTTTGCATTGCTGTCGACCAGGATGGATCCAATTGGACCACCGCCCTCGATTTTAATCGTCAGCTTTTCTTCACCTTTTAACATTCCACCCATCATAACGCCTGCCGTCATAGCCCGTCCAAGGGCAGCCGAAGCAGTAGGCCATGTATAATGGCGTCGCTGAGCTTCTCCTACGGTGTCTGTTGTTGAAACAGCATATGCACGAACCTGTCCTTCATAACCTAACGCCTTTATTAGATAATCCTTCATTTATATTGCTCCTTTCATGCTTTATGTTACTTCTTCACTTGCTCACGATTACGTTTATAAATCAGCTGCAACCCCTTCAAGGTCAAAAATGGCTCCACTACGTCAATAACAGTAGACTCGTTAGCAATTAAGGTAGCCAGTCCGCCTGTCGCTATTACCGTTGGTTCTAGATTACTTTGCGCTTTAATTCGATTAACGATTCCTTCTACCTGCCCAACATACCCATACAAAATACCAGCCTGCATGGCGGACACCGTGTTTTTCCCAATAATTCCTTCCGGCCGGCTGATTTCTATTCTCGGAAGTTTGGCTGCCTTTGAATAAAGCGCCTCAGTAGAAATATTTATACCCGGGGCAATGGCTCCGCCTATGTATTGTTTATCCTCATTTATGTAGCAATATGTCGTTGCCGTACCAAAATCCACGATAATGAGAGGGCTTCCATATTCCTGAATGCCAGCAACAGCATTAACGATTCGGTCCGCTCCCACCTCACGGGGATTTTCGTATTTAATATTCAATCCAGTTTTTATTCCAGGTCCAACTATAAGCGGTTTAATTCCAAAGTATTTTTTGCACATGCGTTCAAGTGCAAACATAATTGGCGGAACTACCGAAGAAATAATGATTCCATCAAATTGATCAAACGTAAGACTTTCATGCTGCAGCAAAGACTTTATGATCATTCCATACTCATCTTCTGTCTTATGACGGTTAGTCTCAATTCGCCAATGATATTTTAAAATATCTTCATCGTATACGCCTAATACGGTATTCGTATTCCCAACATCCAATACAAAAATCATCGTTTCATCACTCCGGTAAATTATTCTCCAACATCATACCACACTGTTATTTCCCACGCTATTAGTCGCACTTTTCGAAAAGGTATCCCAGGAACTTTATCATAATTAATTTAAGAGTTAAGAAAAGGGTATTTCCGAGGCGGAAATACCCTTTTGAATTTAGTCGATTAAGACTTTTTATTGTCGTCTTCGTTCGGGAAGGAAAGCGGCTGATCTTGAGGTGCACCTTCTTTGATTGGAGGAGTATTCAATCCTTCCTCCGTTATTTCAAGGTCCTCAGGTCCTCTCTTATCCAATGGATCCAATAGGGCCTCTTTTTCTTCCTTCTTCTTATTGATGTTCACCTTGACATTCTCATCAGTGGTTAAATTCCCATTCAAGGCCGTATAATCCCGATCTGGCAATTTACCATTATGGAATAAACCTTTGATTTGTTCCGCATCAAGTGTTTCCACTTCAAGCAGGGTTTTTGCAACCAAATCAAGTTTTTCACGATTTTCAGTAAGGATTTTCTTACATCTTTCGTATGCTTCCTTGATGATACGTTGAATTTCAAGATCGATTTCATATGCTATTGCATCTGAATAGTTTTGATCATTGTTGAAATCGCGGCCTAGGAAGACCTGACCTTGAGAATTACCGAATTGAAGCGGTCCGAGCTTACTCATTCCATATTCCATAACCATGCTACGAGCTATGCCCGTTGCACGCTGGAAGTCGTTATGCGCACCGGTACTCACTTCTCCGAATGTAACTTCTTCGGCTACACGGCCACCCAATAGTCCTACGATTTTATCTTTTAGCTCAGGTTCCGTCATGAAGAAACGATCTTCTTTCGGCAGCATAACTGCATAACCGCCAGCTTGACCACGAGGAACAATCGTAACTTTATGAACGACTTCGGCATCATCCAGAACCAGCCCAATAATGGTATGGCCCGCTTCATGCCACGCTACGATATTTCTTTCCTTTTTGGAAATGACACGGTTTTTCTTGGCAGGTCCGGCGATAACTCGATCAGAAGCTTCATCCAAATCGGACATATCGATCTTCTTCTTATCTTGACGGGCAGCAACAAGAGCCGCTTCATTCAGTAAGTTTTCAAGATCTGCACCAGAAAATCCTGGAGTACGCTGAGCGATCGCTTTCAAATCGACTGTTTCTGCTAATGGTTTATTGCGTGCATGCACTTTCAGCACTTCTTCACGGCCCTTAACATCAGGGCGGCCTACCGTTATTTGACGGTCAAATCGTCCCGGACGCAATAATGCCGGATCCAATACATCAGCACGGTTAGTCGCAGCGATGATTATGATTCCTTCATTACCACCGAAACCATCCATTTCCACCAGTAATTGGTTCAATGTCTGTTCACGTTCATCGTGACCGCCACCTAGACCTGCGCCACGTTGACGACCGACTGCATCAATTTCATCGATGAAGATGATACATGGTGCATTCTTTTTAGCATTTTCAAACAAATCACGAACACGGGATGCACCGACACCCACAAACATTTCAACAAAATCAGAACCACTGATTGAGAAGAAAGGAGTTCCGGCTTCACCAGCTACTGCTCGTGCAAGTAAAGTTTTACCTGTACCAGGAGGCCCAACTAAAAGTACCCCTTTAGGAATACGGGCTCCAAGCTCGGCATATTTGCGAGGATCTTTCAAGAATTCAACGACCTCGACAAGTTCCTGCTTTTCTTCGTCCGCCCCGGCAACATCATTGAAGCGAACTTTTTTCTTATCATCATTATACAATTTCGCCTTACTTTTCCCGAAGTTCATGACGCGGCCACCACCGCCGCCCTGAGCTTGGTTAAGTAAAAAGAAGAAGAGGATAAAAATGATTACAAATGGAATGATGGAAGTGAAAAATGTCACCCAGCCACTTGTTTTTTCTGGAGGTTCCACAGTGATGATGTCCTTATCCAACTTGGTTACGGCATCATTTATCCGACTTTGCGAATATTCACTGAAAGGCACGTACGTCACAAAGAATTTGTTTTCCTCATAACCTTTGAGCTTTCCTGTGATTTCAAATACACTGCTTTCGGGCTGCATCGTCAGTGCAGTAACGTCCCCATTCTCCAAATGCTTATAGAATTCATCTTGGGTCATTTTCTCCGTTGGTTCATTGTTATTATTAAAAATGCTTACAATCCCAATGATGACCAAAAAGATCAGTAAATAAAATATGGTATTACGGAAGATCCGATTCATCCCTTACCTCCTCCCACGGGTAAACAAACTATAGTAAATACTATCATACAAAATTAATGAATTACAATAATTTAACACCGCTGTTTTTATCTGGTCTTCCCTTTCAAACAGGTACGATTAATTCGAGTAAATTTCAGGCTTCAATATGCCGATATACGGGAGATTACGATACTTTTCCGCAAAATCAAGACCATATCCGACAACAAATGCATCCGGAACGATGAACCCGGCATAGTCCGGAGTGATATCCGCTTTCCTGCCTGTTGGTTTATCCAATAAAGTAACGATTTTAATTGATTTTGCTTTTCGATAACGGAAAAGTTCCGCAAGATAGCTAAGAGTCAAACCGCTGTCGATAATATCTTCGATGATTAAAATATCCCGGCCTTCAACCGATGTATCAAGATCCTTGATGATTTTCACTTCACCGGAAGATACAGTGGAGTTACCATAGCTCGAAACATCCATAAAGTCCATTTCAAGATGTGTATCCACACGTTTCAGTAAATCTGACATAAATGGCATGGCGCCTTTCAGCACTCCGATGGCCAACGGGAACTTACCTTGGTAATCAGCTTCAAGCTGCGCACCCAATTCCCTTATTTTCAATTGAAGTTCTTCCTCTGTTATTAAAACTTTTTCAATGTCGTTTTGCATGGTCATTGTAATTATTGCCCCCCATGAAGAATTAAGCTTTTTTATATTCTAAGTAAATTAAAGATTTTTCATCAGAAATTATATCCGGCTCAATATTCGACTTCTTTAAACCAGGCAGCCAAATCGCCGTACCCGTTTGATCGATGATGACCGGCCACACATTTCTTTCTAGCATCGGGATCTTTTCATTAATAAAAATATCCTTTAACTTTTTAGTTCCACCTAATCCCTTGACGGCCATCCGTTCGCCTTCATTCCTGGTTCGGACTGTAAGCGGAAACTGAACAGCTGATTCGGGAAGAATAAAAGAATGATTTCCCCTAAGTACCGGAATTTCTTCTTTTATATAGTGCGCTTTAATCTTATATCCATTCGGAAGAATAGTCTCACCGGGAATTTGTAATTTCAGGGAATATTCACGGCTTTTTTGCCGGAAAAATCTAAACGTGCAAGTTTGATATGATTTTTCCGCAATAAGGCCCTCCGGAAGATGCAATTCTGCAGATGGTTGAGGATTCAAAAACAAAACTAAAAGTTGGTCAATATGTAATGCCGAAAGCGATGAAGGTCTCTCCAAATAAAGATAGTTTAATATTAGTTGAATCGCCCTTCTTTGTAAAGGTTTAGGCATCGCGAGAACCTTATCAATCTGAATAACCGCTTGATCTTTATCCTGCTGGATCCAAACCTCGGACATTTTGCTTGAAACCAGGTTCAAAAAAAACTCTTCATCTTCATATAGCTCTTCACTGAATCGTTGAAAATGCTCATGAACCTTTCTATTTTCTTTCTTTAAAAACGGAAGAACTTCATGTCTAAAACGATTTCTTGCATAGACACCCGTTTCATTGCTCGGATCAAACCTTGGTTCAATATCATGGAGGCCTGCATATTCGATTATTTGGCTTTTCGTGATTTCAAGAAAAGGCCTGATCAGATTCCCTGTATGAAAACGTCTCTTTATGGGAATACCCGCTCTTGCCTTGCCTGTCGCCCCTCTTGTTAAACGCATGAGCATCGTTTCTATTTGATCATCTCCATGATGCCCCAGGACAAGCGTGGAGGCTTGATGCTTATCCATGACTTCCTCATAGAAAGCAAAACGCAGCTTTCTTGACGTTATTTGTGAACTTTCCCCCGTCTGCTCCATCCGGGCAGGAACATCGATCCTTTTTCCCTCAAAGGTAATGCCCCACCGTTCACAAATATGCTCGACATATTTATAATCCCCATAGGATTCTTCACCACGAAACATATGGTCAACACTTGCTACGATCATCTCGTAATGAAAAAGAGGCTGAATTTCCTTAAGGATATGGAGAAGCACCAGCGAGTCCGGTCCTCCGGAAACGCCTATTAGCAACTTCGAGTTTTCCTTAATCAATTCGTTTCTATAAATGGTGCTCAGAACTTTTTCCTTTAACATACAATCTTCCTTCTTTATGGACAGGCATTAGTTTTATACGATTCAATCATGAAATGGTTTCAACCATTTCATGGCATTCACCTAATAACTATATCATAACAACTGTTCATATATGTAAAGAACATAGAGCATCGATATGATGGCAACCAGCAAAAACGTTTCAAAAAAACCGCCGCTTTTCTTTTTTGATTGGTTTTGGGACCTTCTTGCTTGTCTTGTTGAAGGTTGCGCGGTTTGCTGCTGACCCGTCGCTGTCTGGTTCGGGCCCTTTTTCTTCGAATGATTTTGCTTACTTAGCACAGTGACCAGATCCTCCCGCATTTGGACGGCTGAATCATACTGCCCGTGGAGCGCCTTATCCAACATCTTCCTGTATGGATGCAATTCCTTTTTCTGCTTAATCAAGTCGTTAAGCTGTTTATACCCCTCCCCTTTCTTCTGGAAACGTCCGGGATAGGCAGAATTGATTATAATCATCGCCACAGCGAACAAGTCATATTGCGGATCGGCCTTTCTTGATCCAAGTCCCCAGTACCCCCTGTCAAAGAACTCGGTGAATTCTTTAACAGACCGCCCGATCAAGGTGGTTCCGCCAACATCCACGCACCGAACCTTATAGGCTGGTGATGTCACGATCAAGTTCTCGGGTTTCAAATCACCGAACACCCAGCCATTGGAGTGCAAGGCAGACAAGCTTGTTAAAAGCTGAAGCATCAAGACTCCAATCCATGACGACCCTTTCTTATCGATGAAACGCAAAAAATCGTGTCCATGGATATATTCCATGACATAAAAAGGGAGCTGCTTTCCTGTTTTTATGAAATCATCCGCTTCCAAAAAGGAAGGTCCAAGGGTAGACCCCTGGACCTTTGAAAAGGATTTTAGGATATTCATCTCCGAAATAATGGACGTCCCATTATCACTGAGCTTTAAAGCATAATGACGATTTCCGCTTTCAACCAAATAAACGATCCCGTTCGCTCCACACCCCAATTCCTTAATTATTTTGTACTGGTTTTTATTCCATTTTCCAGTGACCAAACTGCCAGGAAGAAGGTTACATTGATTCCTCAAAGTATTGTTCATCATCATGTGATAACAATCCCCTCAATGAACGTTTTTTGTTGAAATGAGTTAAAGCTTCACGAATGGCTGGACCTGTCGGAGTGAGTCCCCCTGTACTAAGCTTAGGAAAAGTTGCCGTCAAGGCTTCGAGGTTCGGGGTCCAATCCAGCAACTTTTCAACGTCATTTCTTTTCCCAGGAAATACGAATACGGAAAAACGGCTGTCACCCATCCTTGCATTCATACTAAGGGAAAGATCTAATAAGGAATCTTTTACTGTAGGCAGTTTATGTTTCATGCTTGCACTGGTGTCAACAAGAATCAGTACTTCGAGCTTGCTTGTTTCCCCAAGCTCATCGACCACCTCCATCACTTCTCCCCGTTTATCCGGCGGAAGATCCTCCATCGTTTTTGAATCTCCGAGTATTTGTTGAAGTTCACGATTGATGACTCCCTGTATCGTTTGAGTCATCGCCTTTTGTGTCACCATCTGGACGGTTTGGGACAACTGCTGCGAATAGACTACTTGACTTACGCCACCTCCTGAACCAGCAATCTTCTCGATTTCCTTAAGTCCCTTTTCATCTATCACATCATTTTCCATTACACCTATGACATTGATGGTTATGCCTTGCTCCCTTGCTAATTCAGCCATGGCAGACGGCTCCTCACCATGATTTGAACATCCGTCGGTTATAAGCAAAATCTGTCTTAATGTTCCTGCTTTCATGTTTTGCTCTCCCTTCCTATCAATTTGTTACCATAATTGACTAAAAAAGGGGAATTTATACGCAATAGACATTACATCAAGTCATATCATGGAGCGGAATGATTGAAAAGAGTTCATCCCTTTACCTTTTATCCTTCTTCCATTTACACCACCTCATTTTGGGTTTTATTTATTTTATATATAAACGGCCTTTACTGGGCCTTTTTGCGTTTTGGGGAAACGGGAATGGATGCCCATTTCGGTGTGTTATGCTTAATTTTCGATGTCACCACTGTCATGTCATCATCTATGATGCCTTTTGTTCGGATGACCTCTTCCAATATTAAATCAGAGATTTCCTGCGGATCGTCAGTTTCCATTTCCTTGATTTTTCGTTTTAGCCAGAACTCGATATTTTCAACATGTGAGGGGCCATCGAACACTCCATCGCTCATCATGATTAATATATCCCCTGCCTTAAGCTCTTCTGATACTACATCAACATCGAAATCCTGGATGATCCCCATAGGGAGGTTACTTGATTCAATTTTTATTATCCTATCCCCCCTTTTAATGAAACTCGGTATCGAACAGATTTTTAAAAACTTAGCCCTTGCGTCCTGAAGATCAATCATTGCCAAATCAAGAGTCGAAAATATTTCATCGGTAGTGCGTAGAGATAATACGGAGTTTACGGATTTAATGGCTATTTTTTCTTCTATTCCCGATTGTAAAAATTTTTGTAGCAGCTTCAATGTTTCTGTACTTTCAAAATGGRCCCTTTCCCCATTTCCCATTCCATCACTAATGGCTATTGCGAATTTGCCGCAGCCAATTTCCATGGTCGTAAAACTATCTCCTGATACAAGCCCTCCCCCCTTGGCAGCATGAGCCACACCCGTTTCGACCGTGAATTTTTTTGCTGACCTAAATATCACCTCACATTGCCCGCTTGGATACGTTGCACACTCTTCTGAATGAACGACTATCGTTTCACCTAAAATGTCAGAAAGCATAGGTGCAATCAACTTTTCACATTCCCCTCTGCCCTGGCAGTATGGGACACTCATCTCTATATCAACATTTCCTTGTTCTAGACTGTATATTTCCACATGGCCTATGTGCAGGCCAAAATCCTGGATGGCTTCCAAAATGGATTCTTCATGTACATGATGATTCTTCCTTTCCCTTTGAATTTCTTTTGCAAAATCATCCATTACTGCCGAAACGCCCCGCAGTTGATCCGCCACTAGCTTCCGACTCTCCTTCACCTGCCTTTTTAATTTTTGGTTAGCTTCAAAATAAGTAAGCTCCTGTGATATCGCCCCGATCACCTGAGGCCCGCGACTGCAATATTTCCCCCATTCTTTCGAAGTTTTTTGGGGGAGCTGACCATTATTTTCACTTAATTGAAGCATAATTTCCTGCATGCCGTCATAGGTTGTATTAAAGTTCTTGGACCAGCATTGTTCCTTTTTAAAACAAAGCTGGCACGTCTTTTCCGTTACATTACTTAAGAAGTAGTCGAATTCTTTCTCATCTTCCTCCAATCTTCCCCTTTCATCCACTTGGGAAAAGCTATTAGAGAGCGCCTCAAATACATGTGAGAATTGCTCCACCCTTTGAGCGGTGACATCCCTCACTTTTCGGGCATACTGCTGCTGTTCATCAGAATTCTCGACTGTTCCCGGTATATGTTTCGCTATTTTGTTGATGATGGATGACGGTGTCAATATAAATAGGGCCACAGCTATAAGTGATTCATAAAGGGTCACCATAATATTATTGGTGCCCTCACCATATAAACCTATCAGTAATGTGGCAATCAAGAGGCCGCTCGCAACCCCTATCTTCCTTCCCTCCTTCAATAGTCCGCCCAGAAGCCCTGAAAATGCGAGAAGGCTCATCTGATATAGACTGGCAATACTTGCCAAGCTGAATATCAATCCAGTAACTACACCTACAGTGGAGCCTATGGCGGCCCCTCCCGCCAGCCCGAAGAGGAGGACCAGGTATCGCGAGAATATATGGTCGAGTGATAAATCGTATATCATCCAGCCGATGGTTCCGGTCATCACCGAAGCCAGCAAGATGATGATGCTGACAATTTCCTCCGTCTTTAATGTTTGGGCCTTTGTCCTGACGGTCAGCATCGGGATGGACTGTATGAAGATTAAAGTTAAAATCATCGCGAGTCCCGCCTCTACTCCTACCATCATCAAGTCGTACAGCTGAATCGTTCGAAATACCAGATATTGCTCGGCCAGGTTGACCAGGAATAGTGAAGCGAAGACGTACATCGACATCGTCTTGAATTGTCCCTCCACGGCGGGCTTCTTGATCTTATGAAATAACAGGAGCAGGAACGCCGATGCAAAGATGACTAAACTATTCGAATAGTGAACGGTCAGCCCACCTGCAATCAATCCGAATAATGCCAGTGGAGCCCTATCACGCCTCATGAGAAAAACGGCTGCGAAAAACGGAAGTCCAAATGGTGCCAGCTGCGAAAGAATTAAAGCCCTTCCTAATAAGAAACCGATGATTGCTAAAGAGATACCTTTTTTTATGAATATGTCTTCACTCTTCATTTGCAGTTGTTGGATCCAATTGATGGCCCCTGCCTTCGCTTCTTTTAACTGAACATCTCCTAGAGGTTCCATCATAGGTCTTTCCACTTTTTCCATTTCAACACCCCATTCGTATTAGTGATTTTTATTATAAAGAGGGCTTGTCTATTTTTTTGTCAGAATTTTATAAGCGGATAAGAAAAACGTTCGACGAAATTCTTGTTGAATAATCATTTGTATACAGGTTTTTGTGCCTTTTTTTCCAATACAGAAACGGGTGTTCTTTTTTTTTTGAAGAAAAGCAAAGTTTTTAGGTTATTTTTGCGGAAAATAACCCGAATAAATAATCAGGAAATGGAAACCGACAAACTTTAATATTTTTGTTGACATTTTTTCTTCACGAATGTAAGATATAACTTGTGCTTCAGTAGCACTTACCATCATGGCGGCGTAGCTCAGCTGGCTAGAGCGTACGGTTCATACCCGTGAGGTCGGGGGTTCGATCCCCTCTGCCGCTATCTTTTATCATGAAACTTACGGCCCGTTGGTCAAGCGGTTAAGACACCGCCCTTTCACGGCGGTAACACGGGTTCGAATCCCGTACGGGTCATCAAATACCAAAAGCGCCTCTGCACACTTATATCAGTAAGTGTACAGAGGCGCTTTTTTTATGTCGTTGATAATAAAAGAAGACAAGCCGGCAAGCTTGCCTTTATCTACACTATGAATAATTTCACAGGAAAAGTTGCTAAACTATTATTTTTCAGCAGCAGTTTTATCCGCGTCTTCCTCCTCGACCTCCCCGTTTCGTTTCGGTGCTACGTTTTAGGGTCGTTAAGCGGTCTTCGCTATCTTTTAAGAATTTAGCCATTTTTTGCTCAAAGTTTTCTTTCGGTTGGAAACCATTACCTTTCGAGCGGAAGTCTTTGGAACGGCTGTCATTCCCTCTACCTTGGCGCGGACGTGGTGTGTATGCAGGTTTTTGCTCAACTTCAGGACGGTCTATCGCTTTTTTTATGGACAAGCCAATCTTGCCATCTTTAACGTTGATGACTTTCACCTCAACTGTATCGCCCACTTTTAAATGATCATTGATATCCTTGACATAGTTATCAGCCACTTCACTGATATGGACAAGACCGGTTGAACCTTGAGGTAGCTCTACAAATGCACCAAAATTAGTTATGCCTGTTACTTTACCTTGTAACTTGCTGCCTACTTCGATTGACATAAAAAAAATGTTCCTCCTTAGAAATGTTAAAAAAATCTCTTCACCCTATATTATAACGAAAGTAAAAAAACAGTGTCAATATTAGTCACTATCTTCCTTACCTTTTGGAAGGGTAAAAATGATTTCACCCTTTTCAGACAAGAAATAATCCCGTCTTGCTATTTTTGCTATATAATCGTCGTCATTAAGCTTTACGATTTCTTCTTTAAGAAGGGTCTCGTCTTTTTTCAATTCAGCTAACTTTCCCTTCAATTCTTGCTTTTGCTGAACTTTCTCATCCAGTGCAACATTTTGCGTTATGAGGGTGGAAACGGCAAAAATCAAAAAGACAGCGGCGAAAACTGAGTAAAGAGTTAATCTACGCATTAGACCACGCTTCTTTTTTTCTACGGTTTGTACTTTTTTCTCTTGTTGAGCGACGTAGGGATTTTCTATTTTTGCCACTTTCCTTTTACGCAGGCTACTCATTTTTTATCGCTCCTCATTTCTTTTTATTTTTCCATCCATTTAGCGTTCTAAATATAGAATTCTTTATTTTCAATAAAATCCCTTTTCCTTTATTATAAAACTTCCCGACGTTTTTCGTAACAAAAACCGGCAATAAATTCCATATATAAGTCAGAATCCATTTTAATGGTCTCCAGAATATATTCAAAATAAAGAGAAGTATTTTCCCCGCCCATTTTAATAAGGTCAAAACGAACTTACCTATCCCGATGATGATGGCTAATATGGATACTATTACCCACTTTATCGGTAGAAATATCAGCATGTGAACCGAATTTGCTATAAATCTCGCCAACTTTATCACAAGTATTATCAAAAACTCCAAAAAACGTTGATAGAATCCTTTGAAAAGTGCTTGGTAAGCTGAAAAACCGCATAATAAGGCCAAAAATAAATAGAGGCGAAACTCTCCCTCATTCACTAAAAACAAAACATAAAAAATAAGGAGACCCTGAATGATCCAGAAAAGGAAGTCATGGATGAATACAATCCATCTTTTCCTTTCTGAACGATTCAGGAACCGGCTATACGTATCCAGGGCAGCTCCAAAGCCACTGCCCATGCCTATCATTGCAAGCAACGTATAAAATTGGATCGTTAAAGTCATTTGAACAACTTGCCAAAGAATCCTTTAGCTTTCTCCCCTGATTGCTCATCTAAATAAACAAGGTCGAAAATCTTTCCCTTAATGGAAACGATGCCTTTATCTACGTCCAAATTCTTCATTTGCAAGTTTTGGCCCCGGATAGATAAGAATCCCATTGACGTTTCGAGCAGAAACTCTTCATTATCAAAGCTTTCAACTTGTTTGACACCGGTAATATCAAGTAAACGGCGGCCTTTCATCGTTACATCATGCTCTTGGGTCGTTCCCTTTGTGTAACCAGCATTCGGATCAATATATTGGCTCATTTTATCATCCCTCACAGTACCACTGATTTTGTACAAGTGTATGTCCGTAAGAGTGGAATTAGAACCAAGCCTGTCCTTACTCCTCCGCTAGCTTTTCTTCCTTAACGATGGTATACATATCTGCAGCAGCTTCTTTTTTCGTCGTTTCTTGAATTTTATCGACACGTACCGTAACAAGCTTTTGACCGAATCTGACTGTCAGCTCATCGCCATCTTTCACATTAGAACTTGCTTTGGCCTGTTGTCCGTTAATCGTGATTCTCCCTTTATCCGCAACCTCTTTCGCAAGTGTGCGGCGCTTGATCAACCTTGAAACCTTTAGGAATTTATCCAATCTCATCGACATTCAAATCTCTCCCTTAATTAAAGTCCTTTAGCTTTTGCTTCATCCCAATATGAATCCAATTCTTCCAATGTATAATCCTCAAATTTTTTGTCTGCCCTTTGAATGCACTCTTCTATATATGTAAAACGCTGGTGGAATTTCTGGTTTGCTTTGTAGACGGCTTCTTCCGCTTGTATGTCATAATAACGTGAAATGTTGACAAGCGCAAAAAAGAGGTCGCCCAGCTCTGATTTTATTCTTTCGGCATCCCTGTTCGGACTTAATATTTCCTCTTCCAATTCCTGCACTTCTTCCCTGACCTTCTTCCAGGCTTCGGAAACCTCGTCCCAATCAAATCCAACCTTCGCAGCCCTTTTTTGATACTCTTCGGCCCGAAGTAAGTTTGGCAGCGATTTCTCAATACCATCCAGTATGGATTTCAGAGCTTTTGATTCGCCCCCCTTTTCACCTTCTTTGATTTTTTGCCAGTTCACCAATACATCTTCCTCACCGTTCACTTCAACATCTCCGAATACATGAGGGTGGCGCCGAATCATTTTTGCCGTAATGCCTTCAATCACATCATCTATCGTGAACATGCCCTCATCTTCACCGATTTGTGAATGAAGCATCACCTGAAGCAGGACATCCCCAAGTTCACCAACCATACCCTCATCGTCACCTTCATCGATGGAATCAATCAGCTCATATGCTTCTTCTATTAGATATTTCTTCAAGCTTTCATGAGTTTGTTTCTTATCCCACGGACATCCGTCAGGACCTCTAAGTTCTGCGATGACCCACCGCAGCTTAGAAAACTCCCTATATCGTAAAGCTTCATCTTTAACGGGCGGAACATAAACACTCGTCAAGTTACTTAACTCCATCTGACGGTCGAGTTCGAAAAGGGCACATTTTGTCACTTTTTCCTGACTGCTGCCTGCCGCAGTTACGATATATACCTCGTAGTCATCCGGTAGCTTTTCCATCAAAGTCAGCTTCACATCGGATGCACTGAATGCGTCATACACCTGTCCGATTATCATATGCTGGGTAATGTGTAAATCATCCGGTGAAAGATCTGTTCCATCCATTAGCTGAAACCCTTCAATTGGATCGATCCTAACAGCCTGAAACAACGGGTCAAGGAAACTTTGCCCGCCTTCGAGCTTAATGGCTATTCCAAGAGCCGGACCCTTTTCAAGCAAAAGCTGTACCGTTTTTTCCGCAACCATCGGATGCCCCGGAACTGCGTATAAAACGGAACGGTTCGAGGCCTCGTCTAATAATGTTTGGGCAATTTCTTCATATACGTCTTCAAATTGGTCGTGCTTTTCATATGTCCCGTCAAACGCCGTGAAATTTATTCCTTCCCTTTTCAAATCCCCGATTACCGGATGATCAGCCGTTCTGACGTAGCATTGTTCCGTTTGAACCAATTTTTTATAAATCCCTAGTGGAAGCTGCTCTAAATCCCCAGCACCAAGGCCTATTATCGTAATCTCATTCATGATTTCGTATACTCCTATTCGTTATTATAAATCGTTTAAGCTTTGAACCTGCAGGTATAAGTGAAAGTTCTTCTTCACCGAATAAGCCTGCACGAATGGCGGTCATCACAAACACGGCTGCACCGATCCCTACACCGATCAAAGCTTGGAGCGTAGCCAACAACCGGCTTTCGCCTGAGGACATCCATTCGAATAAACAATTGAATAAAACAACCGCCGCACCCATGTAAACCGTACTCTTCAGGATTATTAGCACATGCCGCTTTTCAATTAATGTCTTTTTGATATGTACTCTCAATACCACATAAAATAATACCGTCATGATCATATACGCAAGTACTGTTGCCGAGGCTGCTCCCGCGATTTTGTAATGGGGCACCAGAACAAGGTTCAAAGCCCACTTGCTGCCCACCCCCACAATCGTGATGATCACCGGCACGAACGAATGACCTAAACTTTGAATCACTGCCGCTTCTGCCATTATGAGGGATGTGAATAAAATCGATAAAGAGAATATTGCTAAAGTAATCGTCCCTTTAACATCAGTGAACAGCATATGATTGACAGGCTTCATCGTCACCACCAGCCCGATCGCAGCAGCGACCCCGATCGTCGCACTTACACGAAGCGCCAATTTGATCTTATTCAATAATTCAAGTTGACTTTTACTCTGAACGAATCCGGATATGACAGGTACTAGCGCCAATGCAAAAGAATTAGCCACGACTGTACCTAGCTGAAGCAAAGGCTGTCCTCGATCATATACCCCTTTCCATTCTTTGGCTTCCCTTTCCCCCATCCCCGTTTCCCTTAGCAGGGAATACAGGTGCAGTGAATCGACAAACTGAAACAAGATAAGGATCAAACCAGTAATGCAAAAGGCCAACCCTTGGAAAACCAGGGCTTTGGAAATTTTGATGAAATTCACCGGTTTGATTCTCATTCGTAAAAAAAGCTTCCATTCTTCTCTTAAAATAACGAAAGCAATAAGCAGTACCAAGCCAGTAATGCCGCCTGTTATCGAACCGAGGACCGCCCCCTTGCCGACAACATATTCAGAGTAGCCCTGATGCACGAATATTGTGGAAAGGACCAGTATCGTCAATACCCGGATGCATTGTTCAGCGACCTGCGAACTTGCCGTCGGTAACATGTCGTTTATTCCTTGAAAATAGCCTCTTAATACAGAAGAAATCGGCATTAATAAATAGGAATAGGCAACGATCCTCAGCAGACCGGCTAAATGCGGATCCTTCATCCATCCTGCAATCCAATCGGCGCCAAGGAATAGTGCAGCAAACATCATGACACTTATCGAACTTAAGACGACGAATGATGTCACCAATATGTCCTTGACTGCAAAGTTATTTTTGGAAGACTCCCGTTCTGCAATAAGTTTGGATATGACTACCGGAAAGCCAATTGTCGATAATGTAAAAGCAACACCGTAGAAGGGATAAACCTGTTGATAGATATAAAACCCGATGTCACCCGCAATGTTCTGATAAGGTATGCGATAGGCCGCGCTCAAAACTTTTACGATAATCGCTGCAGCGCTCAAAATCAGCGCACCTCGAAAAAGTTCATTTGATGTTTTATTAGGCTTTTCAGCCATTCTTTTTCCCCTTTTCACTCATATGTGGTAGTTATTATAGCATAATTCTAATGGTTATTTTTCAATCCCAGCAATACTGTAAATCATTTTCCATATTCACCTCGAAAAATATTCTCCCCCTCTTTATTTCCGCCCCGATCCGGTTAACCTTTTAGAAAGAGCAAAAAGGACAGCGCGAATGCTGCCCTTTCCATCTTTTAAGATATGAATGCATGTCCAAGGTTACTGTTCCATTTGTCTAGCTAGGAAGCTTGCTGCTGTTTCAACCGATTTCTGTTCCACTTCACCAATGGTGCTGTCTTTAGAGAAAATCAAGACGGCACCAATCGGGTCGCCACTCGCAATGATCGGAGCTGCAGTATAAGATTGGACCTCTTCATCATTGGAATCAACGAATGAGACTTGTCCGTTCGGAGACTCCAAAACAGGATTTCTTTCTTCCATGATCTTTTCCACTAGGTCACTAACACTTTTGTTTAAGTATTCTTTTTTGGAGCCGCCTGCCACCGCAATGTAAGTATCCCTGTCACAAATCATAACTGGGTTTCCAAGGCTATCATATAGTGCTTCTGCATATTCCCTTGCAAAATCGCCTAATTCACTAATTGGAGAGTATTTCTTTAGGATGACTTCACCATCTCTGTCCACAAATATTTCCAATGGATCTCCTTCACGAATACGGAGTGTCCTGCGAATTTCCTTCGGGATGACGACTCTTCCTAAATCATCAATTCGGCGAACGATACCAGTTGCTTTCATCTAATGTTGCCTCACTTTCATCTAATTGATTTGATAAATCCTCATTTTGTAGCAAAATCATCACCAGCTATTGTACTTAGTATTTTTCTAATGGTAAGTTCTATGCACTTTGAAAAAATTTTTCTTTTTGTTGCATTTTTTTACCATGGTACCTAAAAAAATTTCTTCAAGAGGACAATCATCAATTCTAATTTTTAGTGGCTTGCGTCTCTTTTTTTACATACTGTAAACCCTTGGCCATCTCAAATAAGATATTGAGCCATTTGCTTTGTTCCACGCCTTTTATGTGCAGGACCAGCTTCATTCGATTGCCATCCATGCCGAAGCCCACCATACGGCCATACTTCGATCCCAGCTCGAACACCTTTTGTCCATCCACATCGCTGCTGACCTTTTCCCTAAGGAGAATGCTGATTTCCTGTTTTAATTGTTTAATGCTTTCAATTCCGGCCTTTTCAGCATATACCTTCATTTCGGCAATCATGAATAAATAGGAAACTTCTTCTGGATACTCTCCGAAACGATCGATCATTTCATCCTGTAATTCTTCCACTTCTTCAAGTGAAGCGATACCTCTGAACCTTTTATACATTTCTATTTTCTGATGTCCATCCATTATGTAGGCATCAGGGATATAAGCATCCACTTCAACGTCAATTTCCAGTGTGTTCTTCTCTTCAGCTGGTTGGTCATTACGTTTCGCATCCACCGCTTCTTTCAGCATTTGTGAATACAGATCAAAACCAACCGAATCGATGAAGCCATGTTGTTGAGCCCCTAGAATGTTTCCAGCTCCCCTGATGGATAAATCACGCATCGCGATTTTGAACCCTGAACCCAATTCTGTAAATTCCTTAATGGATTGAAGACGCTTTTCTGCCACTTCCGTCAACACTTTATCTTTCCTATAAGTGAAGAATGCATATGCCACCCGATTGGATCGACCTACACGGCCACGCAGCTGATAGAGCTGTGAAAGTCCCATTCTATCCGCTTCATTCACGATAAGCGTATTGACATTCGGGATATCAACACCCGTCTCTATAATGGTTGTACTTACCAAAACATCATATTCGCCTTCCAAAAAGCCGAACATGACGGCTTCCAGTTCTTGCTCTGTCATTTGCCCATGAGCATAGGTAACACGGGCATCGGGCACAAGCATGGAAATTTCTTCTGCTTTTCTTGCTATATCCTCTACCCGATTGTAAAGGAAATAAACCTGACCGCCCCTGGCCAATTCCCGTTCTATCGCTTCCGTTACCAATGAGCCATTATACTCCATGACATAAGTTTGGATCGGAAACCGGTTCTCAGGCGGAGTTTCGATGACGGACAGATCCCTCACGCCCAGCATCGACATATGAAGGGTCCTCGGAATCGGTGTCGCAGTCAAAGTCAGTACATCCACATTAGTTTTTAACCGTTTGATCTTTTCCTTATGTGTAACACCAAAGCGCTGTTCTTCATCAATGATAAGCAATCCCAAATCGCGGTACACGATATCTTTGGATAAAATCCTATGCGTGCCAACCACAATATCCACCGTGCCGGCCTTCAATCCTTTTATCGTCTCCGTTTGCTGCTTTTTAGTCCGGAAGCGGCTCATATGGCCAATCGAAATCGGATAATCCTGAAAACGCTCCCTTAATGTTTCATAATGCTGCTGGGCAAGGATTGTGGTCGGAACTAGAAACGCAACCTGCTTCCCATCCATTATGGCTTTAAAAGCGGCCCGGATCGCCACCTCTGTCTTCCCATAACCAACATCGCCGCATAATAAACGATCCATCGGCCGTTCCCGTTCCATATCCTTTTTGATTTCGACTATGGAACGTAATTGATCTTCCGTTTCGTTATAAGCGAATGATGTTTCGAATTCCCTCTGCATATCACCATCAGGTGAAAAGGCATAGCCCTTTGCCGCTTCTCTTTCTGCGTATAACTTGATTAAATCATCGGCAATGTTCTCAACGGATGATTGAACCTTGCTTTTGACACGTTTCCATTCCGTACCGCCTAGCTTATAAAGCTTCGGCTCTTTTCCTTCAGAACCGACATATTTTTGAACAAGATCAATTTGGTCGACAGGAACATACAATTTGTCATCCGCTTGATAACGAATATTCAGGTAATCTTTATGGACCCCATTTATTGTAAGGGTTTCAATACCTAAGTATTTACCGATACCGTGGTTAACATGAACGACATAGTCACCGATCTTCAGTTCGGAATAACTCTTGATTCGCTCTGCATTCGATAGTTTCTGTCTCCGTACCGATTTCTTTGACTTCTTATTAAACAATTCCGTTTCCGTAATGATACTGAATTTTTGCATAGGCAATTCAAAGCCACTATTCAGACTGCCGCGTAAAATCTGTACTTTACCTGGAAGGATGCTGTCAGCATTAAACAGTTCTGCTGCCTCTATATCATAGTCGGCTAAAACCGAATGCAGCTTTTTTACCCGTTCTTCATCCTGTCCAAGTATGACGACTGTATATTTCCCTTTTTTCCAACGTTCCAGTTCAGCTTTGAACACATTCATCTGTCCATGGAAATTTTGCATTTGTTTACTGGCAAAATTCAGGATATTCTGAGGATTCGTATGCGGTACATGCCGTAAAAACAATGAAAGGTATACAAACGGCCTGCTGGATTTCATTATTAATTCCTGCATGGGATGGGCTAATTTAATGTCATGGATAATTTGTCCCTGACTTAAAAGGTCCGTGTACCAACCAGCCTCTTCCTTTTCCAAAGAATCATTGATTTCCTGGATTCTACTGATTTCATCTAATAAAACCAAACCATTTACCGGTAAATAATCTATTAAACTAGCTGGATCTTCATACGCTAAACTTAAGTATTTAAAGATTTTGTCGGGTATATTCCCCATTTTCAGCTGTTCAAGTTCATAACTGATCGTTTGGACCAGCTGTTCCTTGGTTTTCTCGTCCTTAAGTTTCTTCAAGCTTTTACTTAATCCGCTCTCGAGCCTAGTTATGATTCTTTCGATATGCTCCGTCTCTAGCAAAGCCTCACTGACGGGACCGATCGTCACTTTCTTGAGTTTTTCGATGGATCGCTGGTCTTCACTTGAAAAAGTCCTTATTGAATCTATTTCGGTATCGAATAATTCAATTCGTATTGGATTAGGTTCGGTGATCGGGTAAATATCGATGATACCGCCCCTGATACTGAATTCACCTGGAGAAGCAACCATTTCAGACCGGTTATAACCCATGGCAATGAATTTATTAAGCGTTGATTCAAGCTCGATGTCTTCCCCTAGATTAAACGCTAGCTGATACCTCTTCCAAATATCCTTTGGAGGAAGCACACGACGCACCCCAGGAATCGGGGCAATGACAATCCCTTTCTTTCCCTCTGCCCAAAAATTCAATGCCTCAACACGTTGGGCCCTTAATTCCGGGCTTGCAACACTCAAATCAGCCGCAATCAATTCATTGGCTGGATATATATACAATTCTTCCTCGGGAATGAAACTTGATAAGTCCTCATGGAATTTTTGTGCTTGCAATAAATTATGGGTAACCAATAAAATAGGCCTATTCGTCTTTTCATATACGGAAGCCAGCAATAGCGATCTCGAGGAACCTGTGAGACCAGAGACGATTTGCTCCTTAAGCCCTTCATCGATGCCGGCTATTAACGAATGAACATCATCTTGTTTGGAGAACAAGTTCTGCAATCCATTCATTTTCTTTCCCCCCTCTCTTTAACGTGCGAAAAACCATTTGCTGTATTTGAACTTGGCCATCACCAAGATCCTCTTTATTAACGGCAACTTTTATGTGCCCTGGTATTCCAGACAAACGGAAAAATGCTTTGGATTTTGTCCAAAGCCCTCTCCCGCTAATGAATAATATAATCGTTTTCATATAAATCAGGGTTTCTTTGCAGCGATTCATGGCAATCTTCACATATCGCCCTTACATGCATATCCCCTTCAGAATCATAAACGATCATCTCTTGTCGCTCTTCATCGGTAAGTTGATTAAAACCTAACTGCTCCGTACTCAGTGAGTGTGCCTCGATTGAGCCCAGCTTAGTTCCGCAATGTCGGCATCGATAATGGAGAGCCATTTGGTAACCCCCTATTTTTGTAATAGTGTTAGTATGTACAAAAGTAGAGGGTTTTTATTCAGCGAAACAGGAAGATATTATTCTTTACTTATATCTACTCTCTGCTTATTGGTTATATTCGTTCATGACCTGTATAAATGGTTTTTCCAACCAGGATTCACATGAAGCTGCGCTTTTTTCGATCGTTGCCCCGACATGATCCCATTCTTCAGGCGAAAAACGCCCTAATACATAGTCAGATACCGGAATGCGGCCAATCGGGCGGCCAATGCCTATTCTGATTCGATTGAATTCCTGTGTACCCAAATGGGCAATTGAAGATTTTATCCCGTTATGACCGCCTGCACTTCCTTTTTGACGAAGGCGAAGCTTTCCTGGAGGCAAATCAAGGTCATCATATATTATGACCACATCCGCGATATCCACCTTAAAGAAATGCATGACAGCCGAAATAGATTCTCCTGACAAATTCATATAGGTTAAAGGTTTAAGCAATAAAACTTTTTCTCCCTTTACCATTCCTGAACCATATATCCCCTTATGTTTTGCTTGATCAAGAGGGATCGACCATCTCCTGGATAACTCATCTATTACTTCAAATCCGACGTTATGTCGGGTTTTTTCATATTGTTTACCGGGGTTCCCTAACCCTACAATAATTTTCATGATTCACACTCCGTCATTACGGTTATTTAGGGAGTTACACTGGGACGAAGTTTTTCCAAGATCCATCGACCTTAGAAAAATAGTACCCTAATTTCAAGCTGGACTGCAAGCGACCGGAGAACTAATTAGGTAAAATCCAAATTAAAGGATTCCATTACGAAAAAAAATCTGTCCGATTTAAATGGATGCATCCAGAGATTGAAAAGACGTAACTCGTTAAGAGCTACGCCTATTATATCATGATTCACTTGTTTAATCCCGGCATCATGACTCTGGTGATGCCTTGGTTTCCCTGCCTTCTTCATTTTCAGGGATACCGCCATCCTGCTGTTCGCCCGTACTTATTTCCTCTTCCTGGCGAGGAGCCAAAACAGATGCAACAACTTCTTCACCATCGTGGCCGATTGTAACTTGCTTATTCGTTTGGATATCGGATATGTAGATTGTATCCCCTACCTGAAGTTCGGTAACGTCAACATCGATGGAGTCAGGAATGTCATTAGGTTTAGCCGTGACCGTCACTTCATGAAGAGACTGCTGGAGGACCCCACCGTCTTTCACGCCTTTACAAACACCGACAAGGTTAATGCGAACTTGTGCCTGTAATTGAGCGGACATATCCACAATTAAAAAGTCTGCATGATAAATGGAGTTTTTTAGTGGATCCTTTTGATAGTCAGAGAGCATGACTTTATAACTCTTACCTTCCAAGTCCAAAGAAATGATTCCATTACGGCCTATTTCCTTGATTGTCTTTTGAAGCTCGATATTATTGACGGAAATGGCCGTACTGTCATTTTTATTGCCATATACTATCGCAGGGATTTCGCCGCTTTCCCTCAAATTCCTTAAATTAGAGTGTTTTGAATCCGTACGTTCTTTTGCAGCTAATATATTACTCATACATCCTCCGCCTTCCTAAATATGAATTACAAGTTTCTCTATATTTAACATTTCCCTAAATGGTGAATCATTAAACATGAAAGGTAAAATCCGCTGGGAGCAAGAAGGCGATAAACATATGGTAAACATAGGAATTCTCTGCAAAATCTTTTTTCATTCTTTTTTCTCTAATTCAAGCGTGAATCGCTTTTTTTTCCATTTTTCCTTCAACTTGCATCACTCGGTCAAGGATTTGGGCTGCTAGTGATGAGTATTGAATACTATCCTTTTTCCGTGGTCTCGGCAGATTGATTTCCTTATTCATGACGACTTTTCCTTCTTCGATTAATATGACACGGTCGGCAAGCATTACGGCTTCTTCAACGTCATGTGTAACAAGTAAGGCAGTAAAGTCCCTTTTCCTCCATAGTTCTTCAATCAGCCTTTGCATGCCAATTCTCGTCAAAGCATCCAATGCCCCTAGCGGCTCATCCAGGAGGAGAATATCAGGTTGGTTAACCAATGCCCTCGCTAATGCAACCCTTTGTTTTTGCCCCCCAGATAAAACGGACGGCCAATCATTTGCTCGATCTGCAAGGCCCACTTGCTCCAGTAATTCCATAGCGTTTGACTTCCAATCCCCTTTCAAGCCTACGCCAATATTTTGAAGGATTTTTTTCCAAGGAAAAAGCCTGCCATCCTGAAACATCGTCCGTGATGATTTATTTAATCCATTCAATGGTTTTCCATTCACCAGTATCTGCCCGCCCGTCGGCTTTTCCAGTCCTGCCACAAGACGAAGCAAGGTGCTCTTTCCACATCCGCTCTTACCGACAATGGCTATGAATTCTCCCTTTTTAAATGCCAGGTCCATCCCCTTTAATACTTCAAACTCCCCAAAATCCTTTCTTACACCCTGCAACTCCAACGAATTACCATTTTTCATGTTAATGACCTCCTCATTGGTATGACGGATGCCACTTTAAGCATCTTTTTTCAATTATTTTGGCCGCAACGTCCGATATTTTCCCTAATAAGGCATATAAGAGAATACTAAGAACAACAATATCCATCCTCATGAATTCACGGGCATTCATAGCCATATATCCAATTCCGGAATTAGCGGATATTGTTTCTGCGACAATTAATGTGACCCACATGATTCCAAGGGAGAAGCGGATTCCCACCAAAATGGATGGAAAGGCTGCAGGGAGAATCACATTCCAGAATAAAGAAAAACCACTCAACCCATAAACCCTCGCCGCTTCGATTAATCCCTTATCCACCGATTTAACACCATGAAATGTATTTAAATAGATAGGAAATAGAACCCCTAAAGCGACAAGGAAGATTTTCGCTTCTTCATCTATACCAAACCATAGAATCACCAGCGGTATTAAAGCTAAATGCGGAATATTACGCAACATCTGAAGCGAGGTATCGAATAAGGTTTCAGCAATGGATGATAATCCATTTAATAAACCAAGTACAAAACCAATAATCCCGCCTATTAAAAAGCCGATGAAGGCACGCTGAGCACTGATGCCGATATAATCAATAAGTTCACCCGTCCCCAGTAATGCAACACCTGCTTGAAACACTTCAGTCGGGGCAGGCAATATCCGTTCCGACAGAATCCCCCACAAGGACAGCAGCTGCCAAGTTACCAAAAGGAGAATGGGCACAAGCCATGATATGAGGTGGAACTTATTGAACTTTTTGTTTAACTTCATCTTCAATTTCACTTCCTTTTGTAGGGTAGTGGTCATTAGCCAATATTTCCCCGAATGGGCTCGTAGCTTTTGAAACGGGTCCTTGCAGCCTCTCAACAGGGAGTAAAGGGAATAATAATTCCGCAACTCTGTACGCTTCTTCAAGATGAGGGTATCCAGATAAAACAAAGGATTCTATTCCGATTTCTTCATATTCCTTCATTCTGGCAGCAACATTTTCTGCACTCCCGACTAGTGCCGTACCCGCGCCCCCGCGCACAAGACCTACACCTGCCCAAAGGTTAGGGCTGATTTCAAGCGAATCCCTGTTTCCGTTATGGAGTTGCGACATCCGCTTTTGGCCCACTGAATCAAACCTTTCAAAAATCTTTTGTGAATTTTCAATCATTTCATCATCCACATATTTAATGAGTTCGTCCGCTGCCTGCCAAGCTTCTTCTTCCGTTTCTCTCACAATGACATGCATGCGAATGCCGAATCTGACTTCACGTCCGTACTCTGCTGCTTTTTTACGTACCTTTTCAATTTTTTCAGCCACTTGCACCGGTGGCTCACCCCAAGTCAAGTACACATCAATATGCTTTCCCGATATATCGATGGCTGGATCGGATGAACCTCCGAAATAGAGCGGTGGATACGGTTTTTGTACAGGTGACAACAGAATATTTCCACCTTCAACCTTTAGGTGCTCCCCTTCATAGTCCACACTCTCACCAGACATTTCCTTTCTCCAGATATCGAGAAATTCATTTGTTTGCTCATAGCGTTCCTTATGATTTAGAAACACGCCATCACCTGCCAATTCGACTGGGTCCCCCCCAGTTACAACATTGATCAAAAGACGGCCATTCGACAGCCGGTCGAAGCTTGAAGCCATACGCGCAGCTAAGGTTGGCGACATTAAACCTGGACGAATCGCAACTAGAAATTTCATTCTTTCCGTTGCGGAAATCAGTGAAGAGCCCACTACCCATGCATCCTCACAAGACCGTCCCGTCGGAAGCAAAGCCCCTTCAAAACCTAAATGATCAACCGCCTGTGCTATTTGTTTTAAATAAGGAAGCGTGATTGCCCTCCCTCCCTTTGTCGATCCTAAATAGCGACTTTCCCCATGCGATGGTAAAAACCAAAATACTTTCATTTTCATTTCCCCCTTATTGTTTTTTAAGATCTGCTGAAGCATCCAGAATATTAATCTTGCTTGGGATTAATTTAAGATGGTAAAACGTATCGGCAATCTTTTGTTGATCATCCAAAACCCCATTGGAAATCTCCTCAAGTCCATATTCTTTTCTATTTAATGTTTTTTCCAATGCCTCCACACTCATTCCAATTTCCGGAGATAGAAACTCAGCGACGTCCCTTGGGTTTTCTTCAATCCATTTATCAACTTTTATCAGTTCTTCTTTGATAATCTTCAAAGCCTCTTCATTCCCGGCAAATGAATCAGTTGCCAAAAAGAATTCCCGATTCGCCACCAGTCCTTCTCCATCCTGAATCGTTTTCGTTTCAAGTTCCAATTCCGCCGCTGATAAAAATGGATCCCATATTACCCAGGCATCGATTTGGTTTCCTTCAAAAGCAGCCCTCGCATCAGCCGGTGGCAAGTAGACGGGCTGAATGTCATCAAGAGTAAGACCTGCTTCCTCTAACGCTTTGACCAATAAATAATGAACATTGGAACCTTTATTCAAGCCAACCTTCTTTCCCTTTAAATCTTTCACATTTTTAATGGGTGAATCCTTTTGTACAACTATAGCCTCTCCTGATGGGTTTGCCGGCTGATTGGCAATATAGACAAGCGGAGCATTGGCTGCTTGTGCAAATATCGGCGGTGCCTCCCCTGTGTGCCCAAAATCAATACTGCCGACATTCAAGGCTTCAAGCAGTTGAGGCCCTGCAGGGAATTCAGTCCAATCGACTGTATATCCCACTTCCTTTAAATGTGTTTCCAGCTCCCCTTTTGATTTTAAAATATTTAATGTCCCGAATTTTTGATAACCGATTCGGATGGTCTTATCCGATTCTTTTGCGTCAGCACTTGTGGAACTGTTCTTTTCCTGCCCGCATGCACTTACTATCAGCATGATGATGCTGAAGATGGACAGCAGCCATATCTTTCGTTTTTTCTTCATATTCTGCACACCCTTCTTAAACTATTTATATAAAAATAAAAGGCTCCTTTTCTTCACCAATAGGACAATAGGGCAAAAAGATGCCTAATGTTCAATGGTAAGTGAAAAGGAGCCTTCGGTAGTCCGATCGGCGTTAGCCAGTATGAACTTGCATAGTACAGTTTTTCGTTCCATGAATATGAATTGTATTTTGTATGGTTATTTTATTATTACTATTCTCATCTGTCAACTAAGAATTAAAATTTTTCTGAACTTTTAAACAAAAACACGGCGAGCCCGAAAAGGCCCGCCGTGTTTTCGTTTTATTTTGTTATCAATCGAATAATGTACTGACTGATTGTTCCTCATGCACACGAATGATTGCCTCTGCAATCAAAGGTGCTACAGAAAGACCAACAATTTTATCGATTTTCTTATCTTCAGATAGGGCAATCGAGTTAGTCACGACCAATTCCTTGATCGTTGAATTTTGAATCCTTTCGATGGCAGGACCTGAAAGGACTGGGTGTGTACAACAAGCGTACACTGCTTTAGCACCATTCTCCACAAGGGCATTGGCCGCTAATGTAATAGTTCCTGCAGTATCGATGATGTCATCAATCAGTATTGCTGTCTTCCCTTCAATATTACCAATGATGTTCATGACTTCAGCCACGTTCGGTCTTGGGCGGCGCTTATCGATAATGGCGATCGGTGCTTTTAGGCGATCGGCCATTTTACGGGCACGTGTTACACCACCATGATCTGGGGAAACGATGACGATATCACTTAAATCTTTTTCCTTGAAGAAATCAGCTAAAATCGGAACGGCAACAAGGTGATCGATCAGAATATCGAAGAAACCTTGAATTTGAGGTGCGTGAAGATCTAATGTGATTACACGGTGGGCACCAGCCGTTTCTAAAAGATTTGCTACAAGTTTAGCTGTAATTGGTTCACGCGCACGCGCTTTGCGATCTTGGCGGGCATAACCGTAATATGGCATTACAATATTGATCGTTTTAGCTGAAGCACGTTTAAGAGCATCGATCATAATTAAAAGTTCCATTAAATTTTCATTGACTGGTTGGCTTGTTGATTGGATTACGAATACATCACAGCCACGGATACTTTCTTCAATATTAATTTGAACTTCACCGTCACTGAAACTTGTTACGCTACATTTTCCAAGTTCAACACCGATTGCTGCAGCAATTTCCTGAGCTAAATCGAAGTTTGAATTTAAAGAGAATACTTTTAAATTAGGATCTAAATACTGATTTGACATGATGACCTCCGTCGGTTATTTATTAAATTTCAAATTCTTGACATAATCTTCTTTGTTAACTTGACGAGCCCGGGCAACGGATAGGGCTTGCTGCGGTACATCTTGCGTGATGGTTGAACCAGCAGCTACATATGCCCCTTCTCCTACTGTCACAGGTGCAACCAGATTAGAATTGCAGCCTATGAAGACATTGTCTTCAATCTTCGTCAAATATTTATTTTTCCCGTCGTAATTCACGGTAATAGATCCACAGCCTATATTAACATTCTCCCCAACCTCTGCATCACCAATATAACTCAAATGTGAGGCCTTGCTTCCTTTGCCAAAAACGGTCTTTTTAATTTCGACAAAATTACCGATCTTAACGGAATCCTTAATATCTGATTGAGGTCTAACATGTGCGAATGGACCGATTTTAACAAAACTTCCAATACTGCTTTCGTGCACAACCGATTGGAGGACTTCCGTTCCATCACCAATTTCACAATTACTGATTTCCGTATTCGGGCCAATCAAGCAGTCCTGCCCGATGATACTTTTTCCTTTAATGAATGACCCAGGGTTAATGACTGTATCCTGTCCGATTTGCACATCCGCTTCAATGAAAGTTGTAAGCGGGTCGATGATCGTTACACCGTTCCTCATATGCTTTTCATTGATTCGTTTCCGTAAAATTTGCTCAGCCTGCGATAAAGCCACACGGTCATTCACACCCAATGTCTCCTCGAATTCACTGGATTGGAAAGCCGTCACCACTTCGCCTTCTTCTTTTAAGATTTCAATAACATCCGGTAAGTAATATTCTCCCTGGACATTTTCATTCGAAACCTTTTTCAGCGCGCTGAATAATGCTTGGTTGTCGAAGCAATATGTACCGGTATTTATTTCCTTAACATATCTTTCTTCTTCCGAAGCATCCTTATGCTCGACGATTTTTTCTACAAGTCCGCCTTCACCGCGAAGGACCCTTCCATAGCCAGCAGGGTTATCTGCATATGCTGTTAAGATTGTTGCTTTCGCCTGACTTTGCTCATGCAAGGCTATAAGCTCTTTCATTGTTTCCGCTTTAATCAGAGGCGTATCTCCGCAAATAACAAGGGTCGTGCCACTTTTTGCGGATAAAACGCTTTCCGCTTGCATTACAGCATGTGCCGTACCTAATTGCTGTTCTTGTAAGGCATACTTGCATGAATCACCAAGTTGCTCTTGAACCTTTTCAGCACCATGGCCGATGACTGTTACAATATCTTCTATTTGAAGTTGATTGACTTGATCGATAACATGTTGTACCATTGGTTTCCCGCAAACAGGGTGCAAAACCTTATAAAGCTTAGATTTCATCCTAGTACCTTGCCCAGCGGCCAATATTATTGCATAGCGATTACTCATAACAGGCCTCCATTTTCACCTTTTTATCCACTAAAAATATTATCTCAAATAGTGATTCTTTTCAAGGTAACAATTAAAAGTACATATAATTGTCAACCAATCGGGTGAAAAATTTCCGTTATCCGACAGCTTACAAATGTCAGCATTGGGACTTGGAGCATTATTTGACATCATGAAATGAATGATATATGCCCGGTCAATGTACAGAAACATGTTTCCTCCCCTTTATCCCAAAATTCCGCCACGACCGCGCCATGCCCTATGTACAAGCCATCTGGAAGCACTGCACCCGTTGTTAACTCCCATTCCGAGATCAGGTTACCGATTCATGTCATTAGAGAGATCCCCTTACAGGAATTTCAATTTCCGGTTGATCAAAAAGGTTTTAAAAATAAAAAGGATGGGTACTTAAACTTTAGATAACACCGTAAGTTTTACAATTCATTTAAGCAAATATCTGTATGATGAGCGGATAAGTTCTAAACTTTTCTGTTTTTGAATAAATAAAAAAGAGCACTACTTATGAAGTAGGCTCTAGATGCACGAATTATAAATTTAAAGTTTAAAAGTAAAGTTATTTTAGGAAGCACCTGCTCCAGCTTCCTCTAATTCAGTTTCAAGTTCTCCCAATCGATGATATTCTGTCAAGACAGCTTCTTGAATTTTCCCGCGTGTCGAGGAATTGATTGGATGAGCGATATCCCGGAATTCTCCATCTGGAGTTCGTTTACTTGGCATTGCTACAAATAAACCATTGTTTCCGTCGATCACACGAATATCATGAACCACAAATTCATTATCCAATGTAATTGATGCGATAGCTCTCATACGACCATCCGTATTTACACGGCGTAATCTTACGTCAGTTACTTCCATTTAAGCTCACCATCCCTTTTTGTTGTTGTTAAAACTTAAAGTACATATTCAACAAAAAAACGTGAACTCCTTCTATTATCTGTAATTTTTTTAGAAAATTCAGCCTAGTTTTTAAAAACATTAGAAATCACCCATATATTACAGGAAAATTACCCATTACGAATGCCCCTTAAAATAAAAAAACGCCCGTTTATTTAACGAGCGCTACCACTTCTATTTCCACTAGTGCATCTTTAGGAAGGCGAGCAACCTCTACACAAGAGCGGGCAGGTTTGTGAGCAGAAAAATATTCTCCGTATACTTCATTAATCGAACCGAAATCGTCCATACTTTTAATGAATACTGTAGCTTTAATGACAGTTTCCAATGAAGCCCCAGCTTCTTTCAATACGGCTTGGAGATTCTTAAAGACCTGGTGTGTTTGTTCCTTGACATCCCCTGTCACCATCTCACCAGAAGCAGTAAGCGGGATCTGTCCAGAACTGAAAAATAACGTATCCACGATCACGCCTTGTGAATATGGTCCGATCGCTGCCGGTGCTTCATCAGTATGTATCGTTTTCATGAAATCATTCCCCCTATTCCTTTTTCGTAAAATAATTCCCACGGCTGACCTTGATTTTCTTGTCTCTTTCGACCACCTGTGTCAACTTGATTAAAGAAACATAGTCCTCGACAAGGCACTCCTCCGTATGCTCGGATTCAACCAGCACCGCAATTCCGGCAACTGTTGCCTTAAATTCATCCAATAGACTGACCATACCGTTAATGGTACCTCCAGCCTTCATGAAATCGTCTACAATCAATACATTCGAACCCTCAACCAAGCTTCTCTTAGAGAGTACCATAGTCTGGATCCTCTTTGAAGAGCCAGAAACATAATTGATGCTCACTGTAGAACCTTCCGTTACTTTATTATTCCTACTTACAATGACAACTGGAACATTCAAATAATTTGCCACGGCGTATGCTAATGATATCCCTTTGGTTGCCATCGTCATGATGACTGAGACATTTTTCTTGGCATACATTGAAGCGATTATCCTTCCAACCTTATTCACGGTTTGCGGATGTCCTAAGATGTCTGTCATATATAGATAACCGCCAGGAAGTAGCCTTTCGGGACTAGCGATCGTATCGCATAATCCGTCAATGAAGGCATTGACCTCTTCTTCCTTGATGGAAACAATATATTTCACTCCACCGGCCGCACCTGGAACGGTTGTTAAAGAACCTATCCCCCGTTGTTCAAAGGTATCTTTGATGATGGTCAAATCTTCACTGATCGAGGACTTTGCCGAACTATATCTTTCAGCAAAATAAGTCAGCGAAACTAATTCCCCTGGATGTTCTAATAAATAATTGGTCATATCGACTAGCCTCTCGCTGCGACGAAATTTCATTGAGACACCCCCTTTGTGAATTCCGAATATTATATTGCAACTATACCACTAATGTACGTTTCTATTCAAGATTGTTTCGATCACCCAACAAACGGACCGCATAGACCTGATCACAGAATCCGCGAAGACCATTGTAAATCCTCTGCATGCGCGAATCATGTTCCACCAAACCAAAAACGGTCGGACCGCTTCCGCTCATCAAGACCGAATCTGCTCCAAATGTCTTCATTTGATCTTTAATGTTCGCAACCTCCGGGTATAACTGCAATGTCACTTGTTCAAGAACATTCCCTAACCCTTCACATACATCGTGATAATTGTTTTCCATAATAGCCGAAATCATTCCAGGTACATCCGGATGCTCCATTTTTGAAGTTTGGAGCCTTTTGTATATATCGGCAGTCGAAACGCCGATCGTCGGTTTGGCCAAGATGACCCAGCACTTTGGCGGTGCAGGAAGATGCGTGATTTTTTCCCCGCGCCCTCTGGCCAATGCCGTACCTCCATATACACAAAATGAAACATCAGAGCCAATTTCAGCTCCGATTTCCGCAAGTTCATCCATGGAAAGACCAAGCTTCCACAGTCTATTTAAGCCTCTTAAAGTTGCTGCGGCATCACTGCTGCCACCAGCAAGTCCTGCGGCTACAGGTATATTTTTCTCTATAGTTATGGAAACACCTTTATTGATTCCA
This sequence comes from Peribacillus sp. 05N428, assembly GCF_056397085.1. NCBI lineage: Bacteria > Bacillati > Bacillota > Bacilli > Caryophanales > Bacillaceae > Peribacillus > Peribacillus sp. 05N428. The sequence goes on from NZ_JBFTMS010000031.1 coordinate 39,576, forward strand.
AAACGTTCCTTTAGAATAAATGCAGCTTGATAAGCCAAATTCCGATGATCATCCGGAACAAATCGATTATGGGATAGAATTTGAATATGATTTCCCTTTATTTCCTTTAGTTCAATTCTATCGGCAAGGTCGACTGTCGTCATGATCATTTCCACCTCATGATACCCATCAGGCCGTTTGAAAAGCACATCCAAAGCCAAATTAATTTTAGCCGGGGCTTTTTCCATAAGCTTCAATATGTCCACCTACTTTAACGTTCTTAAAAGTTCTTGTCCTATTCTATCATATTTGTTTATATTCTAAAGGTTTTTTCATCGTAATTTCAATGTAATGAAGCTAAGATTGGCCCTTAGAGGAGAATAGACACATGTAGGCACATTGGGGAGCAGCCACTTCCTGCATCCCAAAAGACTTGCTACATATCCATATAGCATTCACCGATACATAAAAAAACCAGACTCCTTAACTACAATGTAAGCAAAAATGAATAGAGCTATACATTGTATAGAGAGTCCGGCTTCCATCAACATGACGGCATGATACAATTAAGTGTTTTATCTTACTCTTTGTTCACCAATTGACGTTGTGCTTTTTCGATAGCAAGTTTTACCATGTTTCCTGCGTCCCTGGCCCGGATTCCTCCCCAGCCTTCTTTCTGGACAACATCGTAAAATCCAAGTTCCTTAGCCAATTCCTCTTTAAGATTATTTGACATAATCCCTTTTTTCCTGCTCAAGCGAAGCAACCCCTTTCACATGCCGTCACATGCCTAGTGTTTGCAACATACGCTATTTCATTACATCCTTTTTAAGCCTTTATTGGGACTCACAGGATATTTTATGCAAAACAAAAAGCAGCAAACAAAATTGTTAGCTGCCTCGTCTAAGTTACATCTCTTGTTGTTTGTTTAAAAATGTTAGTTCTACGGTTTCCGTTAAAACATCCGCATAGCTGTAAGATACTCTTTCAAACGCATTTTCATCTTGGTCGAGCTCAATTACAAAAACAGCCGGATAAGTTTCCGCCAAAGTTCCAAATCGTTCTACAGTCTTTCTTCTTCCACCGTTTGCTTTTAAGAGCAATCTTTTACCCAGGTTTGAATCAAGTGCAGTTTTAATATCAGCTAGAGTTTTTGGCATTTTCGGTCCACCTCACTAAGTTAAGTATATCACAATTTACAAATATACGCAAACAAAATAATAAATTATATCAGCACTTAAAAATGTAGTCAATATATTTTTATCTGAAATTCGGCAAAATCGCGAACAATTTTATTATATCCTGGGAAATGAAAAATTATGTAAACGAACTATTCCATTATTTATTAAGCCGAATTTTCGTAATTAAATCATTGCCTACGAACATTGCTCCACAAATAACCCATTTTTTTGTGAGGATATCCGAATTCTCCCCCTACCAAAAGCAAGCTGCATTCTTTCAAAATGCAGCTCGTTCATTCTTCCTGAAATGGCTTGAAAGGCAACCCGGTCCGTAACACCCCTTTTGTCTCAATTCCCCCCAGCCCCTTCTCTCCCGTTAATGTATTCCGAAGGACATCCCATACATGAATATGATCGGAAAATGGCGTAAAGCTTATCTTTCCGACGATATAAACCGGATCAAGAGCATGTATATTAACACGGGAAGGAGAACTTGCGAAATTTGCCCCCGCTTGGATCAGCGATTCAAAATGCGACTGACAAGCCCCGGCAAATATAATCAGTTGGTCTAAATGAGAAACCCTCCTTCGCGCTTCTCTAACTGTCTGTACAAAATCCTTTGAGTGACGGTAGGCATTAATATCGGACATCGGTCCTTTTGATTTTGAATAGGCATCATGACCGGTGACAACAAGAATGTCCGGCCGATAATGATCCAGCAACCCCCCGATCCTTTGGGGCATTTCCTTTTCATTGCAATAGATGCCATTGACCGGAATACCGAATTTCTGATATAGATCCATGCATTTCCTCAAGTAAGATGCATCCCCATCAACATGGAGCACCCTCCCTGGTATTTGAAAATATTCACCGCTATACCGATAGCCATTACTGGATTGATAGCCGTTTTTTTGTTGTTGCAGCTCTAGATCTTGCGTTAATAAGCGGTCAGATTGTTCTTGTAGTACCTCATTCGACCTTTGTCGATCATTTCTTTCATTATCATTAATAATCATTAAATCTTGAAAAGGTGCATCTGCAATCAGTCGGATATCTTCCCCATAAAGAATAGCTTCACGCCTTCCGTCAATATCACGGATATCAATTACCCGGAACAACACGTCGCATTTATAAGAAACCCGACCAACAATATCGTTTATTTGAATATTCATGGCCCCACCCCATGAGAAGACTTATTTTCAGCCCGCCCTAGTTTATTTTCATTCTTAAGTTATGCGAACCAATCTTGAATGGTGAAAGGTGGATATTGATTACATTTTCGGGTATGTTCCATCATGATGGGCCAATTTCAAAATAAAAAAAGCCGGAAGCTGGGAGTGACCCCATTCCGACTTGAATCTTTCACGTTTTCTTTATTTGAAATTCGGCAATAACGCATCACTTAAGCGGCCAAATTCTTTGATGCTCAGTGTTTCGCCCCGTCTGGAAGGATCCACTTCCGCGGCTTCGAGAGCGGCAAGTATGTGTTCCTTTTTCGATTTACCATCTGGCATCTGACTGGTTAAGTTATTTAAAATCGTTTTCCGACGCTGTGCAAAGCACGCCCGGGTCACAGTGAATAGGAAATCCTCATCCAGGACCTCGACGATTGGCTTCAAGCGCCTAGTAAGGCGGATTACAGCTGAATCAACATTAGGCTGAGGCATGAATACCGTTTTTGGTACGATCATCACTGTTTCGGCTTCTGTATAATATTGAATGGCAATGGATAAAGAACCATATTCCTTTGTCCCAGGTTTTGCGGCAATTCGGTCAGCCACTTCTTTTTGCAGCATGCACACGATGCCTCTAATGGGCAAGTCCTCGGACAATAGCTTTAAAATGATCGGCGTCGTGACATAGTATGGCAGGTTTGCAACAACCATCAAGTCCGAGAATCCAGCAAATTCATCCTCGATGACCTTCTTGACATCAGCCTTAAGAACATCCCCGTGAATGATGTTTACATTGTTATAGGGAGACAGTGTATCCGATAAGATGGGCAGTAGACGCTGATCAATCTCAAAGGCCGCAACCTTTTTGCTGCTTTTCGCCAGTTGTTCCGTCAATGCCCCGATTCCCGGCCCAATTTCGATGGCGCCGCTTTCCTCTGTCAAATTGGCATGTTCGACAATACGTTTCAAGATATTCGTATCGATTAAAAAGTTTTGGCCTAAGCTCTTTTTAAAGGAGAATCCGTACTTCTTTAATATTTCTTTCGTTCTGACAGGGGTTGCAATATCCTTATTCATTTTTTTCCTCCTGAATTATCTGTACCATCGCTTTCTCAAAAGCCTCAGTTGATATTTGGAACATTTTTAGTCTCTTATATAACTGTTTACCATTGGTAAACCCGATTTTTAACATAGATCCAAGTTTTTCCCTTCGTTCCTTGGCACCGGATCCCCCGATTAAACCTGCATCTATTAAATCCTGCTGTGAAATCTCTTCCGAAGCCTCTTCGTCCATTATTTGGGCATCCTTTAAAGCATTACGAATTGCCTCAGGAGAAGCATGTTCCACACCAATTCCTCTACCTGACTTAGGAAGGGCTTCCTTCTTCGTTAAAAAGGCGTGTTTACACCCTTTTACTTGTTCTGAAATGATATTCCTGATTTTTTGACCAGGAAAATCAGGGTCAGTGAAAATGATGGCTCCACGTGTCTTTTGTGCAAGCCTCACCTGTTCAATACAGGACTCATTCACCGCTGATCCGTTGGTTTCTATTGTATCAGCATTAACAGCCCTTTTTATCGCCACCGTATCGTCTTTTCCTTCTACAACAATAATTTCTTTAATCTTTTTCATGGTTTCCTCCATACAGAAAAGCGCAAGCGCTTTGATTAGCTCTTGGATAAACGTAACCGGTCCCCCGTAAAAAACTTTTTTGGGTAGAGAATCCAGTCTAGATCATTTATGAAAGTTTACACGCATATATTGAAACCTTATGGAATGGCAAGACGTCTATCTTATTAAAACAGTTTTACATGGGGTTTTTCAACAAATGGAAAATAAAACGCAAAAAACAGGAGACGAATTCATCTCCTGCGAGAGAAACCTTATTAGTCCAATACGCGAATCTTTACTCTCTTTACACCCCAGCGATAGGCATCATTTTTTGAAGAAAAGAAGACGTCAATCTTATTTCCCTTTATTGCTCCGCCTTTATCAGCTGCTACAGCATAGCCATATCCCTCTACATATACTTTCGACCCCATGGGAATCACGCTTGGATCGACAGCAATGATTTTCGCACCCGGATTACTCTTTAGATCTACTCCTGTGGACGTGACTCCGGAACAGCCCTTACAACTGGCAGTATAAGCTGTTGAAGATACGTATATTTCTTTTCCACTTGAAGAACTAACGTTAGTTACTCCCCGTGATGCCTGCGCAACAGTCGTTCGAGTTCCGACCGTTACAACTTTATCCTGCTTTTTATTAACTACTTTTTCTGAAAGTAATTCTCTTTTGACCTCTTTGCCATTTTCTTTAACAACTTCATATTTCTTGGAGACGAGTCCGTCTTTTCCTTCTTTGACAATTTTCTCTTTCCCTTTTGATAAAGAGTCATCTTTTTTAGTTATGACAGCAAAGTCAACTGGTTCTTCCACTACATCGGTGACTTTTTCAATTCGAACTACGTTTACCGTATTCTCAGCTTTAACTTTTTCGGTTAATTCTGGCTCAACTCGATCCAAATCATTGAGTTTTACTCCTTGTTGCTTTAAAAAGTCAGCGACAGTAGTCGAAGTTGACCATACCTGCTTTTCTTCTCCACCTACCACTAATTTCAGTGAAAAGGCTTTGTCTATGGCAACTTCCATATTCGCTTTCAGCTTCGTGCTTTTTGAAGGGGTGATCTTATCCTGTTCCTTCACACTTAGATTTTGGTCTTTTAAAAGTCCATCTACCGTATCTGCGGTGGACCAGACTTCCTTCTTCTTACCATCCTGTACCATGACGATTTTTTGTGCAGGCTTCCAAATCACATCCAAATCATCATCAACCTTTGTGGTTCTTGATGGGTGGACATAATCTGCGGCTTGAACGTTAATCTCTAAATCTTCCAACATATCATTTACAGTAGCCGCGTGTGTACGCACTACCTCTTTTTTTCCATCTAGCATGATTGTTACTGTATCCTTTGTTCCTTGATATATAAGTATTCCCAATGCTGTAGAAACAAGAATAGCACTGCAAATGGCCATTGCCATTCTCTTCTTCCCAAAAGGTTTGGGAATAAGGTTTTTCATAGTTTTTAATAGAATGAAAAACTCCTCCTTCCTCCCGGTGATTATATAGACTTAGTTATCAAGCTGTCAACCCATTCACTTCTCATTCAGGAAATTACTACCTATTATGCATATTCCATAATGAAAAGGAAAGGGCGACTTCTCGACATAATAAGCCTATAGTTGGAGTGAAATTTGTAGAAACCTTAAAAAGTTGCGATTTTAGCTAGCAAACCCCGGGGGATATTGTAAAAAAAAATGTCAGTTAATGCCGAATAATTTCTTGGCATTTTCCGTTGTTGCCTGGGAAACTTCCTCTATTGTAAGTTGTTTGATTTCTGCAATTTGTTCAGCGACAAGTTTCACATATGAAGGTTCATTACGCTTCCCTCTATAAGGATGGGGAGCCAAGTATGGACAATCGGTCTCAATCAGTAAACGGTCTAAAGGTACGGCTGCTGCCACTTCCTTTGGTTTTTTGGCATTCTTGAAGGTCACAGGGCCTCCCAATGAAATATAAAAATTCATATTAATGCAATCCAAAGCCGTTTCTGCACTTCCGCTAAAGCAATGCATGATGCCCCCAACCCTTGATGCCTCTTCTTCCTTCAGTATGTTCACGATATCCGCGGTCGCTTCCCGATTATGGATGATAATGGGCAGCCCCACCTTTTTGGCCAATCGAATCTGCTTCCTGAACACCTCCATTTGAACATCTTTTGGAGATTTATCCCAATGATAATCCAGGCCCATCTCCCCAATGGCCACAACCTTTGGATGATTGGATAATTCCTCGATCCATTGTAAGTCATCTTCCGTCATATCTATAGCATCCACAGGATGCCATCCGACTGCGGCATACATGAAATCATAAGTTTCTATTAATTCCATTGCCCTTATAATGGTAGGCCGGTCAAAACCAACGACTACCATATTATCGACCCCTGCTTCCTTAGCTCTTTCTATTACGTCTTCGAGATCCTCGTTGAATTGTTCCACATTAACATGTACATGTGTGTCAAATAACATTATTTTTTTCTTCCTTTCTAGCACTATTTTATAAAAAAATGAAAGTTTTATGTTTCACATTTAGGTAACAAACAGATTACAAAAGAGGCTGTATGCCCAATTAATAAATGTAGAACCAAAAACTAAACCTATATTACGTTACTTTTTCCAAAAGCATAAAGAAAAAAACATAAAAATGTTTCATATGAAACACCTTTATGTTTTCATCCGTTTATTTCACCTTTGAACCATTTGGAATCGATGAATCTATTGTAGCGACTGAGAGCACATCATCCTGGCTTCCCGCCAAAATCATTCCTTGAGAGAGCTCGCCACGAAGTTTAACAGGTTTCAAATTCGTGACGCATATCACTTTTTTGCCTACTAAATCTTCTGGTTTATAGTACTGTGCAATGCCTGATACGACTTGCCGTTTCTCATAACCCAAATCAAGCTGAAGTTTAAGAAGCTTATCCGCCTTCTTTACAGGCTCAACTGCCATTACCTCAGCAACACGCAGCTCCACTTTTGTAAAGTCATCAATAGTGATTTCATCAACCTCGGGAATCATCTCTTCCACTTTTTCCTTGGCCTTAGGGGCATCCCCCTGCATTTGTTCTTTAATATATAAAACTTCCTCTTCCATATCCAAACGAGGGAAGATCGGGTCTCCCTTCAAGACTTTTGTTTCAGCAGGAATTTGACCGAACTCCGCTAAACTGTCCCAGGATTTTAACACATCATCTTTGATGCTAAGCTGAGCAAAGATCTTTTCCGGTGTTTGCGTCAAGAACGGTTTCAAAAGGATTGCCGTCCTGCGTAATGATTCCGCCAAATGAACCATGACACTGGCAAGGTCTTCTTTCTTTGATTCATCTTTAGCAAGAGTCCATGGCTGGGTCTCATCAATGAATTTATTAGTTCTGCTCACGAGTTGCCAAATGGATGTCAGTGCAACTGAAAATTCCATATTTTCCATTGCTTCCTCATACTTGCCAACCGTTTCTTGGTTCATTTCAAGCAAAGCTTTTTCGAATTCACCATTGGATCCTTCATAATTTGGAATCACACCATCAAAATATTTATTGACCATTGCAACTGTTCGATTTAATAAATTCCCTAAATCATTGGCCAGGTCAAAATTGATCCGTTCCACAAACCCTTCCGGTGTAAATACCCCATCGGAACCAAATGGTACTTCACGCAATAAATAGTAGCGTAAAGAATCCAACCCGTAACGATCGATCAATGTAACGGGATCCACTACATTTCCTTTTGATTTGGACATTTTACCATCTTTCATGAGAAGCCATCCGTGGGCGAAGACTTTCTTTGGAAGCGGCACGTCAAGAGCCATTAACATGATCGGCCAATAAATTGTATGGAAACGAACGATTTCCTTTCCGACCAGATGTACATCGGCCGGCCAATAATTCAAGTATTTAGAATCATTGTCCGTTCCATACCCTAATGCCGTTATATAATTGGTCAAAGCATCAATCCATACATAAATGACATGCTTTGGATCTCCCGGCACCTTGATGCCCCAATCGAAAGTAGTACGTGAAACGGCCAGATCTTCCAATCCAGGCTTGATGAAGTTATTGATCATTTCGTTTTTGCGGGATTCCGGCTGAATGAAATCCGGGTTTTCCTCATAAAACTTAAGTAACCGATCCGCATATTTACTCATCTTAAAGAAATAAGATTCCTCTTTCACCTTTTCAACAGGCCTGCCGCAATCAGGACAGTTTCCATTGCTCTCTTCGACTTGACGTTCCGTGAAGAAAGATTCGCAAGGTGTACAATATAATCCTTCATATTGGTCTAAATATATATCACCCTGGTCCAATAACCTTTTGAAAATCTTGGCTACGACCTCTTTATGGCGATCTTCCGTCGTCCTGATGAAATCATCATATGAAATATCAAGCTTTTCCCAGAGTTCTTTGATCCCTGATACGATATTATCTACATATTGCTGTGGAGTGATTCCTTCCTCAGCCGCTTTACGCTGGATTTTTTGGCCATGTTCATCAGTTCCTGTTAAATACATGACATCGAAGCCACGCATCCTTTTATAACGAGCCATGGCATCCCCTGCCACTGTCGTATACGCATGCCCTATATGTAAATTGCCACTCGGATAATATATGGGTGTCGTGATATAGAATGTTTTTAATTTATCTTGCACTTCGTTCCCTCCTCATCATTTGAAAAACCGGCTATGGGACTGGCCCAAGCCAAAAGAATATATTTAAGCTAGTATCTCTATTTTAACGCTATATACAATTCTGTGCGACAATAATCACTAATCTAATCATCATGTTAATAGAATAAAAAAATAATAAGTAGACTCAACTTAAAAATAAGGGTACTTCCCTTCTGTCAGCATTACCTCTTACCTGAACAAAATATACCTAAATTTCTTTTTTTGTGCAACAACTCACATATTCGCAAACTTTTTCAGAAAATTATCCTTAATTCAGAACTTTTGTTTTGAAACTAAAATATATTTAATCATATAATAAGGAAGTATGTTTTCATATGCATACTTTGTCGAAATGTGGTGAAGTGAGCAGTTCTTTGTATCCTGCATTTCTTTACTTTTAAAGGCATAACCGATTTTTTCTCTTTAAAAGCCATTTTGTTACACGAAGTGGACCCTGCTATTTCTTACAAAAAAATGAAAATAAATCATTGACGAATTTGGGAATGGCTGGTATTATAAATTTATAAAAAAATTTGTCGAATAATGGCGAAAAAAATAGAAATAGGGTACTAGATTGTAACTGAGAGGAGAATTTTTTAAATGAAATCTACAGGTATTGTTCGTAAAGTTGATGAGTTAGGCCGGGTGGTTATTCCAATCGAACTTCGTCGTACATTGGGTATCGCTGAGAAAGACGCTCTTGAAATCTATGTGGATGATGAGCGCATCATCTTGAAAAAATACAAACCAAACATGACTTGCCAAGTTACAGGTGAAGTTTCCGATAACAACCTTACACTTGCCAATGGCAAATTGATTCTTAGTCGTGAAGGTGCAGAATTACTTATTCAAGAAATTCAACAAAACTTCACTGCTTCTAAATAAATGATAAAAAAACTTCCGTTCTTCGGAAGTTTTTTTATGCTCATTATTCTTGTATATCAATGTGAAACGCTTGATAAACATCGCGTTTTTGCATATTGCGATCTTTTGCGACCTGCTTGATTGCGTCCTTTGAAGTGAACTGCTTGGTTTCTATATAATGATTAACATGGCCGACGATATCAAGGTCCATCCACCAAGCCTCTTCCGATTCATCCTCCGACCATTGCCCGCCTTCTATTATTAAACAGAACTCACCGCGAATTTCGGATTCCACCGCCCATGTCAAGGCCTCACTCACAGTCCCTCGAATGAACTCTTCAAATTTCTTGGTTAACTCCCGGCATAATACTATACGACGGTCACCTAAAATTTCATGCATATGTTTCAATGTTTCTTTCAATCGATGTGGCGATTCATAAACGATCCAAGTTGATTCCATTTTTTTTAATTTTTCCAGTTCCTGCTTTTTTTCTTTTGCTCCTCGTTGCAGAAAACCATAGAAGTAAAAAGGCTGGGGAACCAGTCCAGATGCGATCAATGCAGTTAATGCAGCATTTGCCCCCGGCAACGGAATGACTTTAAACTGTTCGGCAATGGCATCTTTGACCAGTTCATATCCCGGGTCGGATATCGTCGGCAAGCCAGCATCACTTACCAATGCGATGACCTCTCCAGATCGAAGCCTCTCAAGCATTTGTTTCCCGCTATATTCCTTATTATGTTCATGGTAGCTGACGATAGGTGTCGAAATTTCAAAGTAGTTGCATAATTTCTTCGTATTTCGCGTGTCCTCAGCAGCAATGACATCCGCTTCCTTTAAGATTCTTAAAGCCCGGAAACTCATATCCTCAAGGTTTCCTATCGGTGTAGGAACCAGATATAGAGCCGGCTCCAATCCTTCTTTTTCAAAACTCTTTTGCTGCCACATATCATGTATCCTCCTTTGCCATCCACTTTTCCTTTTGTTTTCTTGTTAATTGCTTAAATTTATATTCAGCCTGCATGGCCAATGTCCGTGTTTCGAATATTTCATGATAAATCAGTTCAACCGGTGTCCGGCCACGTGTATACTTAGCGCCCCTGCCTTGATTATGAACATCAATCCTACGGTGCAAATCATTGGTATACCCAGCATAATAACTGCCGTCCCTGCACTTTAAAACATATAAATAATGCTTATTCCTCTCCATATAGAATCCTTCTGATTTCGGGATTATACTCATTTTGATCATTATATACAACAAGCGGGGGAAGAATCTTCAAATCAGGGTTGCCGTCCTTTATCCCTTCTATAAGAATCGTATTCGCTTCTTTTGAACTCTTAGGATAAACGAATTGCAGTCGCTTCGGTTCAATTCTGTACATCCTCATGAAATGCAGGATATCCATCAGACGGCCCGGTCTATGAACGAATGCGGCTTTCCCACCTTGACGCAGCAATTGGCTTGAAACACGCATGACATCCTCAAGATTACACATGATTTCATGTCGGGCAATTGCAAAGTGCTCATTTTTGTTAATTTCCTCCATGGATGGCGTCGGGAAATAGGGTGGATTGCAAGTAACGACGTCATATTTGCTATACCCTATCTGCTTTGGAATTTCTTTTATATCTCCATGAATCATCTCGATTTGGGAGGTTACGCCATTATAGTCCATGCTCCTCTGGGCCATGTCATATAACCGCTCTTGAATTTCAACACCGGTAATTTTCCCTTTCGTTCTTGTACTCAGCAGCAAAGGTATGACCCCATTGCCTGAGCAAAGATCGACGATTTTCCCTTTTTGGATCGGTACATTCACGAACCTTGATAATAAAACGGCATCTAATGAAAAAGAGAACACCGATGGGCTCTGAATGATCCTTAAATTCTCAGCCAAAAGATAATCCAGGCGCTCATCTCCATTAAGTTCTACCATTGCTGTTACCCTCCTAATCATGTATGGAAAAAGCATGTTTAGGGACCATGCTTCTATGTTACTGTCGTACAAAAAGGGGCCTGACTCATAGTATGCGTCAGACCCCGAATCACTATATATTGTAAACGGTCTATCTATCACGTAAAAGAGATGGAACATCTTTTATATTATCCATTATCACTTCTTGTTTAAAAAAGATAAACAGAACAGGCAATCCCCTTCTTTTCGTAAACTGCCAAAATGCAGATTGCAAATATGAAAGCCTTCTTGATAGATACGGGCTAAGTTATCATAGCCTTCCCCGATATCCATAACCTTTTCCGCACTTGGAGTACGGTTTTTCACTTTTTGTTTGACCTTAACTGCAGCAGGCGCACTTTCGACTTCCACAAGGCCCAACCGATGGCGCAAATGCTCGTTTTCCAGCTTGATCGACTGATTTTCCTCAAGTATTTCAGCTAAGTTCTGCTTCAATTCTCCAAGCTGCTTATATAATTGGCCTATCTGGGTTTCCATATTGGTCACCGACTCAAAAATATCTTTCTTATCCACGCTCTCCCACCACCTTAATAATCTGTGGCTTGAATAGAAACGGCTCCCTCTTTTAGAATCTCATCTAGAGTATACTCTAATACTCTTTCTTGCCCGATTAGTTCAATCTGAAGTACGCGTTCTAGAATATTAAGCCCCACTACCTTGCCTTTGCCACCAGGCGTATTAATCATTTCACCTAAATCAGGAAGCATTTCCTTCGCACTTTCATACTCATCATTTTCATATTTCAGACAGCACATCAATCGACCGCATAAACCTGAGATTTTTGTAGGGTTTAATGATAAATTCTGATCCTTCGCCATTTTGATGGAAACCGGTTCAAAATCTCCAAGAAATGTGGAGCAACAAAGCATTCTGCCACAAGGTCCGATGCCACCAAGCATCTTTGCCTCATCCCTTACCCCGATTTGGCGCAGTTCTATGCGAGTTCTGAATATGGCAGCTAAATCTTTGACTAAATCACGGAAATCCACGCGACCATCCGCTGTAAAATAAAACACGACTTTATTTCTGTCGAAAGTATATGACACATCAACCAGCTTCATATCCAGCTTATGTTCCACAACCTTTTGACAACATATAGTGTAAGCCTCTTCTGCAGCCGCCTTATTCTCGTCTACAATCAGCTTATCTTTTGCATCAGCGACCCGAAGTACTTTTTTCAATGGCAGGACAACATCGTTTTCATCTACTTGTTTACGGGCTGTAACGACTTTACCGAATTCAACACCGCGGACAGTCTCCACTATTACAAAATCGTCCTTAGGAATTGCGAATTCACCCGGATCGAAGTAGTATATTTTGCCCGCCTTTTTAAAACGGACACCTACAACATCATACAAATCATGATCCCTCCTGCAAATTCAGCACAAGCTGTTCCATCAACAGCTGTGGATTCGTGTTGGACATCAGCTTCCTTTTTGCTTCCAAAATGCAACCCATATGTTCAGCAAGGCGTCTTGGGGAAAGATGAAGAGCGTGAGTTTCAAATTCCTTCAGTTTATTTTGGAACACAACGAAGTCCTTTTTGTCCAACTGAATGTATAATAAATCCTTATATATAAGAAGTAACAAATCAAGACCTCTGTCAACCTGTTCTCTTTCTTTAAAGTGTGTGAACCAATCCGTCTGAAGGTACAGCATTGCCTTCAAGGAATTAAGTTTTAACACTTCATATAATTTTACCACTATTTTTTGAGCTTGTACAAACCATTCATCATGGCTAAGCTCGATTCCAGCTTCCACATTCTGTGTGATGTGGGCAATAACCGAGGCCAGCTGTGGTTCTAACTCCTGTTCTATCAGCTTCCGTTTCACATTCTCCGGAGATAATGGCTTGAACGAAATCACTTGGCACCTTGATAATATAGTCGGCAGAATCCTCTGAAGCTGTTCGGTCATCAATATTGCTACCGTATCAGCCGAAGGTTCTTCTAAAAATTTCAATAGACTGTTGGCTGCCCCCACAGACATTTTGTCAGCATCGGCAATCATATAAACCTTCCGATCTGCCTCTACGCTCTTTTTCGAAAATTCTTCCTGAAGCCCCTTGATTTGCTCTTTCTTTATTGAGAGACCGTCCTTTTCTATCAAATGGACATCAGGATGATTCCCACTTGAAATCCGTTTGCAATTCCGACAAAGTTCGCATGGCTCATAACCTGCTGTCGGGGCTTCACATAGTAAGCTTTTGGCAAAGGCATAGCTTATCTCTTGCTTGCCTGTCCCTTTTTCCCCTTCAAATAAATACGCATGAGCCACCCTGTTTTTCGTTATGCTATTTTGCAGCATCGTCATTACCTGCGGCTGAATTTCACTCATGTCCTGCCATGTTTTATCCAAAACCATCAACTCACTTAAGTATATAAATTAATCAGAAGACCTTTAATCTCGCCTATCATTTCCAATATTTCAAGCGAACTCTTCTCTTTATTAAGAATTTCCTCGCTTAACTCAACTAATTTTGCATCTATCGTTTCCACGGTTTTCAATGGCCGGCTCTGTCCATATTCATTCCAGCTCGTTGATTGCTTCAGTTCCAGTCCATATTCAACCGCTTCTTTAACAAACCGTTTCACCAATGCTTTATATTTTGCCAATTCCCTAAAAGTACGTGACCTTACTAAACGCTGACCCGCCCCTTCGATATCGCCTATCAAACGGTTTAATGTTTGGATTTGCATCTTTTGATCCTGTGTCTGAACCATTTGTTGGAATCTTCCATTTCCAGTTTGGAATTGTTTGGCATCCTGTCGCGATTTATCCAGCTTAATAGGGATATCATGGTTGATTTTCATAATGAACCTCCCTGAAACTAACCGTTAAAATTGTAAAAAGTTTTCAACCGGCAGAACAAAAATGGTCGCACCGCCCACTTGAATCTCCACTGGGTAAGGTACATATGACTCGGCATTCCCGCCCATCGGTGAAACCGGTGATACTAATTGGGATCGTGACTGACAATTCTGTTTGATGATCTGGATGGCTTGGTCAACACGTTCATCCTCTGTTCCAATCATAAAAGTCGTATTACCTGATTTTAAAAACCCGCCAGTGCTGGCTAACTTGGTCGTTCCGAAATTATTTTCCACTAATTGATTCAGCAGGCGATGACTATCCTTGTCTTGAACGACAGCAATGATCATTTTCATTCTCATCATCCTCCGGTTACTCTGAATTTTTACTAACTACATTATATCAAATAGTATTGGTTGAATAATATGGAAACCTATATAATCAGTTTCCCGCTTTCGCTAAAAAATCCAATAGGCTGGCTTTCGATTCCTCAAAGACTTCATCTATTGTCCGGCCTGCATCCACGATAATGAAACGTTCTTTCCATCTATTTATAATGAACTGATACCCTTCACAAACTTTTTTATGAAAGTCGAGTGCTTCAAGATCCAGCCGGTTCACTTCCCGTTCCCCATTGGACTGGATGCGTCTCAATCCCTCTTCTGGGTCGATATCAAAAAAGAGCGTGGCATCTGGCATCATATCTCCAATTGCAAATTTATTGATATTGTAAACTTCTTCTATATCCAAACCCCTTGCATGACCCTGATAGGCTAATGAGCTATCTATAAACCGGTCACAGAGGACAATTCCCCCTCGTTCCAGCTCAGGCATGACCACTTCCACTAAATGCTGACGCCTTGCTGCTGCGTATAATAAAGCCTCTGTCCTCGAGTCCATGGCTGTATTATCTTTATTAAGGATCACTTCCCTAATTTGCTCCGAAATGGGAACTCCCCCTGGCTCACGGGTTAATAGAACTTGATAGCCTTCTTGTTGCAGAGCCTTGCCAAGCATTTGGGTAATGGTTGTTTTCCCGGCACCCTCAGGCCCTTCCATTGTTATAAAAATACCACGTTTCATCGATGTACCTCCAAGGTTCTTTGTATGTAGTATATCATTTTAACCAGTCTGCCCGCTTTCATAAACGATTAATTCTCCGTTTGAAAGGGAGGAACCACCATGAAACCTTGATCCCATTTCCAGCAGTCTCCGCAAATTGGATATATGTTCAGGAGTAATCATTTCCCCGGACATAATTAAAGGGATGCCCGGCGGATAAGGAATGACCATCTCGGCGGATACCTCTCCGACTGCTTTCCGTAATTCGACAGGTCTTGCTTTGCTATGCTTCATGACGGAGTAGGGCATTTCAAGCCCTGTCATTGACCTTCCATCAGGCCAGAGGACCCGAAGATCTGCTTCCTTGTTTCCAGCTCTGTCTTGAGTGGCACTTTTTATAGTTTGTATGATTTCATGAAAAGGAAAATCGGTACCCATTTTTAATAAGGGTAAAATCATTAATAAATTATCAGGATCAGCCAACTCCGTAAAAATGCCTTCGGCTTCACATAGCTGCTGTAACTCAAATCCACTTAAACCATTTGTTGATTGAATGACTACTTTTAACGGGTCTGCCAAGGTGCCTGGCGGCGCCTCCAGAACCCTTACTGTCTGCAGGGCACCTAATTCTCCTCTGAAGTCCGATATCTTTTCAATAAGGAATTTTTTATCTTCTGATGTAAAAGCGGCTAAGTAGGCCCTGGCCAAGTCGAGCGAACCCATAATTGGGTAAGATGGACTGCTGGACTGAAGCATTTGTAAATAGAATGATGCTTGATCGACATCAATTAAGGATGAATTCACATGAAGAAATGACCCCATCGTCATGGCTGGCAGTGTTTTATGCGCTGAATGGACAACGGCATCTGCCCCTGCCGAAATGGCCGACTTGGGAAACGGACTTCCTAACTGAAAATGAGCGCCATGTGCCTCGTCCACCAGCACAGGAATCCCCTTTTGATGTGCGAGTCTTACCATTTCCGTCAAGTCTTCACCAATTCCATAATAATTAGGATAGGTAACAATGATGGCTTTTGCATCTGGATGTACACTCAAGGCTTCTTCAATTAAATTTGATCCCAAACCGCCGGCAATGCCCCATTTCTCATAATAGTCCGGTTGCAAAAAAATCGGTTGTACATTCGCTAACATCAATCCATGTAAAATTGATTTATGGCAGTTTCTTTGGACAAGGACCTTATCACCTTCCCTGCAGGCAGCAAGAATCATGGCAATGTTGCCTACAGTTGACCCATTAACGAGAAAATAACTCCGCTTTACCCCATATAGATCAGCGAGTAGTTGCTCGGACTTTAGAATGGCGCCCTCTGGAGCATGCAGGTCATCTAAACCGCTTATTTCCGTGGCATCAATACCAAGCAGGGGGTTGTATAAGGCTTGGCCCTTTTTATTAAACACCCATCCATTTTTATGCCCTGGGACATGCAGGGATATGGAGCTTTTTTTATGAAAAGCACTCATTGCATCGAACAATGGTGTCTGTAATTGATTCATTTTTCTCTTCCCTCATATCATAGTATTTTTTCATTTTATCAAATAAGTACAATTTTATCTCATATTGCGCCGACAGAAAGGCAATTATGCATCTCTGAACAGTCTGTTTGGAGGGAACATACGGCAACATGGGAGCATGTTGCCAAGCATTCTTCTAAAGTACCAAAAAAAGAATCAGAGACTAAAGAAACACACATTTCTTTTATCTCTGATTCTTTAACTTTCCACAAACTATTTTTTCATGATAATATTTCAGGATTAGTGATTTTTCTTAATTTCTTTAAGTAATATTGGTACTTGGGATCGTTCGTATCCGTCCCGATCATATCCCTTTCGCATTCCTCACAAATAAAAGTCGTATATAGATGTATACCCATCCCTTTTACTTGTTCACAAACCGCGCACGTTTCCCCTGCCGTTGTTTTGGTTTTTGTTGTCCCCAACATCTCCACCTCCATACCTGCATTCTCCCCAAAAACCATTGTTCGCATACATTGATTTAAATAGTTTAAGAGAACCCGGGGATGCTTTTAACAATGTATGATGAAGAATTTCAATACGTGTATGTCTTCATAAAAGTTTCCATAATTGATAATCCCTTTATATCCAATGATTTTTCTTTGCATTAAGCAAAAAAAGACCAGCCGGATGGCTGATCTTTTTAAATGGCTTGGCGGCGTCCTACTCTCACAGGGGGAAACCCCCAACTACCATCGGCGCTGAAGAGCTTAACTGCCGTGTTCGGAATGGGAACGGGTGTGACCTCTTCGCTATCGCCA
>NZ_JBFTMS010000032.1:0-54080 GCF_056397085.1 Peribacillus sp. 05N428
GTGAGTTGTGGTTGATTTCCCCTCCAGATGCTCGCTTTCCGCGGGGCGGGCGGTGAGCCTCCTCGGCGTAAACGCCTGTGGGGTCTCACCTGTCCCGCTGCTCCCGCAGGAGTCTCGCACTTCCGCTCCAATCAACCTTAAATAGTTTCTTTTAAAAACAACAATCTTTACGAAAAGAGCCTATCTAAAAAACCCTTAGACTTAAATCATTCTAAGGGTTTCTACATTTAATTTATCAGTTTCAATAAGTTACAGTTGATAGTCATTTGTCACCAAGTTCGTTTATTTTTTTCGTAAGCTCATTAAACTTTTGGTCGAGTTCTTTGTACGCTTTATCGTTTGGAGTCATAAAGCTAAGCTTTCCTAAAACTTCTTGTCTTTCTGTTTCAAGCGTTAATCGAAGTTCTTCCAGATCATCTCTTTTTAAAGGTGATTCATACAATTGCTTGTGTATGCGATTATTTGAAATGACGAGTTTGCTGCTTGTCGTTTTTTCGAGAAAATATCGATCATGCGAAACGACGAGTAGCGTGCCGGTGTACTGTGCTAAGGTATCCTCAAGTTGTTCCCGTGAAGCTAAGTCCAGGTGATTTGTCGGTTCATCCAAAATGAGCACATCTTTTTCCTCTAATATATATTCCATTAACTTACATTTTACTCGCTCACCCATACTCATATTCTTAATAGGTTCTGTCCAATGAGATACCGTGAAGCCTAAATGCTTCATTAAAGTTTGAACGTGCCCTCTAGACTCGAAAGTTTCTTTATGAAATAGCTGGGCCGGTGTTAGTTCAAGTGGTAAATCAAACACTTCCTGCGTCAAATAGCCTATTTTCGCAGATGGTGAAATCCATACATCGCCCGCATAAGTTTCATGGCCAAGAATTATTTTTAATAATGTCGTCTTTCCGCTGCCGTTGGAACCTATAATGGAAAACTTCTCACCATGCTGAATCGTGAAATTGACGTTTTTAAATAGTGTGCGACCGTTAAAAGACTTAGTTAAACTCTTAACTTCCAAAAAACGTTTTCCCATCTTGTTTTTTGCATTAATTGAAAAGCGTACAGTGTATTCCGGTTCAACAGGTTCAGTTTTTGCTTTTTCAAGCTCTTTTTCAAGACGCTTTTGTTTAGACTTTACCTGTGCATCCATGCGCTTTGCTTTTACGCGATAATATTCCTTAATCCCTTCCTTTTTGGTCGATTGGGAATGGGCTTTTTTTGACCAAGTAGTGATTTCTTTCATTTGTCCCTCAATCCGTTCAACCATTTTTTGCTGTTTTTCATATTCACGTTGTTGTGTAAGTCTTTTCTGTTTGCGCACCTCCATATAACTAGAATAATTCCCTCTGTGCTCAATTAGCTTTTTATCTTCAATCGACCAAATTTTCGTTGCTACAGCATCCAAAAAATAACGATCGTGCGAAACAAAAATGATGGTACCTCCATAATTTTTAATTTGTCCTTTGAGGAATTCTAAACTATCCTCATCAAGGTGGTTCGTCGGTTCATCTAATAGTAAAAGGTCAGCATCTTTGGAAAGTCCTTTTGCTAACCGGGCTTTCAGTTTTTCTCCCCCGCTTAATAGTGGGAAGTCATGGCTTGGTACATGCATTTTATCAAGTAATTTAACTTCTGAAGGCGTCTTATCTTCTGAAGAATGGGACTCGACTTCTTGTTCAACCATAAATACTTTCACGTCTTGCTGCAGCCATTGGATTAGTCCATGTGCAGGCTCTAAATCATTGTTGATTAATTGTAACAACGTAGATTTTCCGGCACCATTTTTACCAATGATACCGATGATCTCGCCCTGTTGAACTGTAGCATTAACTTTTTCAAAAATGTTCAGGTCCAATACTTCATAACTAATATTGGTTAATTTTAAAAGTTCTTTCATATAATCCATCCCTCTCTTTAAGGGAGAATGAAAAAAATCCTCCCAGTTCATATGGAAGGATTAGTCATACCTGTGCATTATCAAATAAGAGCTATTTTCACGATAGCTCTAAAATTTATAGAAAATGGGCAGACTAATCCTATTTTGTATGATTTGAAATATGCGATTTCAAATTTTAAAAATAAGATTAGTTAATCATCGGCCACCCATCATCCCTTCTGATATTAATAAAATCAGTATAGCATAAAATAATATTTTAAAACAAAAGGAAACAGCATATTACTTTGCTTTCAATCTAAATTTAAGGCTGTTATAACATACTTTGTTGCTATTTACCAAGTAGTGAGGTGTGGTTGATTTCCCTTCCAGATGCTCGCTTTCCGCGGGGCGGGCGGTGAGCCTCCTCGGCGTAAATGCCTGTGGGGTCTCACCTGTCCCGCTGCTCCCGCAGGAGTCTCGCACTTCCGCTCCAATCAACCTTAAATAGTTTCGTTTTAAAAACAACAATCTTTACGAAAAGAGCCAAATTTAAAGATTTATAATTGTATTAACACAATCAAATATCTTATTATAAGGTGGGCAGTAGGCAACAGGACTGCATTTTTCACTTTATGATGTGTTTATAAGGGATATGTTAAAATGATAAAACATTTACCCCCATAGGGTTGTTTCCTTAAGGAGGACTTTAATATGGAATATATCAAGGGAATCGATGTTTCACATTGGCAAGGTGCTATAAATTGGGGGGAAGTTGCAAAGGCAGGCGTGAAGTTCGTTTTCATTAAAGCAACAGAGGGAACGAGTTATTCTAAGCTCTCCTATTTCAAAGAAAATGCACCACTAGCATTGGCAGCGGGATTGAAAGTCGGGGCCTATCATTATGCAAAGTTTGCAACTGTTGCAGAAGCAAAAGCTGAGGCTGCTTATTTTTTAGATTCAATCAGCTCTTTTGCTTTAAATTACCCTGTTGTTCTTGATCTTGAGGAAAATAAAAAAAAGGCAAATAAAAAAACGCTGACCGATGCCGCGATCGCTTTTTTAGAAGCCATTGAAAAAGCTGGATACACGGCTATGCTGTATACTGGTAAATACTTTCTCGAAAATACTTTAGATGAATCAAGGTTGAAGAATTTCGCTTTTTGGATTGCCAGATACAACAGGACGTTGGGACGCAGCACGGACATTTGGCAGCATTCTGATTCAGGTAAGGTAAGTGGGATCAGCACAAAGGTGGATTTGAATATAGCCTATAGGGATTTTACAAATACCATAAATACTTTTAGGACTGACGAACCCCGTGCATTGAAAACTGAAACAACCTCAACTTATACTGTAACAAAAGGCGACACACTTAGCTTCATTGCAAAAAAACATAAAACAACCGTAAACTCGCTTGTCAGTCTGAACGGAATTAAAGACCCAAACAAAATTTATATCGGTCAAAAATTAAGGCTGAAATGAGTAAAGGAATTTTTTAATACGAGGGGTATGGGTTCTTTCAAAAGGTCAAAACAAAGTAGAAGAGAGAGGGTGTGCGAGACTCCTTCGGGAAAAGCAAGTCCAGGCGAGACCCCACAGGCGCAAAGGCGCCGAGGAGGCTTCCCTGAACGCCCGCGGAAAGCGAATGCCTGGAGAGTAGATCAACATTCAAATTGTACAAAACCTTAATTTACTGTAGACAAACTGGCTCTTCTTATTAAAGAGGAGCTTATTTTAATGGATATTATATTTCTTTAAGTTCGTCTATTGCTACGTCTGATCTTTCCTCTAATGGGCCTCTTAGATGTACTGTAGCCGTTCTTCCATCTTCATTTAAATTATCAATCCAAACTGAAGTCCCATTATATCTAACCTCAATGTCAGATGAAGACGAAAGAATCTGCTTTATACGCTTAGCATCCATATAAATCCCTCCCTGTTAATTAGTCTTCCTATTATTTAGGAAAAGCTTTGATTTTATTCATTTGATTAAGGTTGTATATAAGGAACATCCGCCGTAGCTCTTTTTTAATTAAGCTTGTATGAAAAGATGGGAATTCTTAATCTTAAAATATTGAGTCAAAGGAAAGTGAATATGTTTTTGTTACGAATATTTCCCCGGTACAATTGCAGACGCCAGGAACATCACAAAACATTTTACAGAAATATCATTTAATGGCAGAATAGGAATTGAGTTGGAGCTTTTCGGAGTGCGAAGATGTAAATCCTAACTTTTCCTAATTGGAATGAAGTCTAAGCATAAAAGAATATTATAGAGCTGACGGATGCTTTACTTTAAATAGGGAGTGGCTTCGGTACCTTATTTTAATGAAGCTAATTGGACGGAAGGATTGAATAAGGAAGAAGAGAAGATGGGACAATATTGGAGGAGAAAGTGTTGTTGGGTTTGAAGTCATATACGCATTCTTATACATGCTTTTTAGGGGGGTATCATGGAACTATCGTTATTATTGGAATATGGCTGGGTGTTAATTATTCTAATTTTTTTAGAAGGTTTATTATCTGCTGATAATGCATTGGTTTTAGCCATAATGTCAAAGCATTTACCAAAAGAACAGCAAAAAAAAGCGATTAATATTGGGTTGCTTTTGGCTTTTATATTTAGGATTGGTGCAATCTTCATCATTTCGTACCTTTTCCATGTTTGGCAAGTTCAAGCAATTGGGGCTGCATATTTGATTTTCATTTCATTAAAGCATTTACTAAAAAGGGACCACGGTGACAAAGAAAAAAAAGGGAAAAGCTACCGTATGACCGTTGCGCAAATTGCATTAGCTGATATTGCTTTTGCTATTGATTCCATTTTAGCTGCTGTCGCTCTTGTGATTGCCTTGCCAGATACGCCAATGGGTGATATAGGAGGTATGGATGGGGCAAAGTTCATTGTTATTTTATTAGGGGCCATTGCAGGTTTAATCGTCATCCGGTTTGCGGCAGGATACTTCGTTAAGATACTGACGGAACGACCAAGCCTCGAAACGGCAGCCATGTTAATCGTTGGTTGGGTAGGGGTTAAGTTATTAATGCATACCCTTGCGCATCCAGCCGTGCACATTATCTCTCACGATTTTGTTGAAGGACCGATTTGGAATATAATCTTTTGGTCAGTCATGCTTCTTATCGCTATAGGCGGATGGTTTTTATCTGGAAAAACAGTGAAAAAAAGTGAAGGTGAATAAAGTATATTCTTTTGTAATAAATGAAAATTTCAAAAAGACCGAAAAAATTTTTCGGTCTTTTTTTGGTTCTTTATAGATTCTGTAATGTTGACAAATCGTCATAAAAATCAGTAATTCAATTTTACTTCAGTAGGCCTAACCGAAAACCATAAACGACTGCCTGTGTACGGTTCTTAGCTTTAAACTTTGTCATTAAACTGCTTACATAATCTCTAACTGTATGCTCGCTTAATTGCAGCAATTCGGCCATTTTTTTATTGTTATAGCCCTCAGCCAGCAAATATAAAATCATGGATTCACGTTCCGTCAATTGTATGTCGGTACCTATTGATACCTCATCATCCTTTCTTGATAAATATAAACCGAGCCGTTTTCCTACCTGTTCAAGTAAAGTCAGTTCATCCATTGAATAATCGAATTCCTCCCCTAATTGATCAAAGGTCAGCCAGCCGAACACTTGCTGGTCATGAACAATCGGTACAAAGATGACAGATGAAAGATTAAATAGCTGTATATGTTCCTCTTTAATGTAATTATGGGGATTCTTTAAAAATACCGGCTTTTTTGAATTGAACACCATGGATTGCTTGGAGCTGAGTTGCCCCCTCATGCTTTGAACTTTTGGCAGCTCGGATCCAATGGTGCCGTATAATTGATTGGACCAAGGAATATAAGCATAAAATACACATCTTTTATAGTTAAAGAACTCTTCACATTTTTTTAGGATAAAAGCAAAATCCTTAAATCCTGCTGAGATAATTAAAAGTTCATCTAATTGGTCCAGTAGCTGCAGTCCCTTAAGTTCTGCATTCTCTTGTTTGGTTTTGTGGTGTTGCTCCGGTTCGTCGCCTGTCCACTTGTTATAGCTATGGATGAGATGAGAGAAAATGGATAATAAGAACATAAGGATGGAAAGGGTTTGGGCATGTTTCAGGTTTACCAATGAGGTAACGATGGCCTTTTCAAAGATCAATCGGAACATGCTGAAATGATTATCCTTTAAAAGGGGTAAATGTGATTGAAGCCAAGTATCCAAATGCTCTTCGTATGTGTCTTTTATGTCGTCGATATTTGGAGCGGATAAAAATAGTAAAAATGATTCCAGTAATGTTTGTATCATCTTACGTTCAGGTTCTAATATGAAGGGCTCTAGATTCAAATGAATATTAATATTTTCTTCAATCCGTTTGTTATGACTTTTAATGAATAATATGAATTGCTGCCATGTTATTTCTTCATATGCATGAAAGGGATGAGCCATGTGAATTCCTTCTCCTAAAAACAAAATACCCTATAAAAAGGGGAAACTAACCCTATTATTATACAGCACTTTATAGGATAGTAATTCAAATTGTAAGGAGTAAAATAAATGTATGAACACAGAATGAAGCTATTTGATGGCCATTTTATTTCAACATTGTCATCAGCTTTTTGTTTGTATAAGAATGGTCGTCCAGGGAGAACCTCTAGGGATGGAGATTTCTGTTGCTCAAGGAATCCGTAGGAAATAAGAAAAGGAGATCTGGTAATATGATGAGACTTGAAAACAAAGTGGCAATCGTAACAGGGGGAGCAAGCGGGATTGGAGCAAGTACGGCTCAATTATTTGCAGAAGAAGGAGCAAAGGTGGTCATTGCCGATTTTGCTGATCATGGACAAGCGGTGTCAGAAGAGTTAAATGGAAAAGGGTATGATACTCTTTTTGTTAAAACTGACGTGACGAATGAAAATGACGTAAAGAATATGATCGAAGAGACAGTTAACAAATATGGAAAACTGGATATCATGTTCGCAAACGCAGGAATTGCCAGAGACGGAAACATCCATGAGTTAAGTTATGAACAATGGCAAAAAACAATTGATATTAATTTATCCGGTGTCTTCCTATCCGATAAATATGCGATAGAGCAAATGCAAAAACAATCTACTGGCGGCGCCATTGTCAATACAGGCTCCATCCATAGCCATGCAGGGAAACCGGGGGTAACAGCCTATTCTGCTGCGAAAGGCGGGGTCAAACTGTTAACACAAACGTTAGGTTCGACTTATGCGAAAGATGGCATTCGTGTCAATGCAGTTTGCCCTGGATATATAGATACACCACTTATTGCCGAAGCACAAGGTGAAATAAGACAAGGTTTGATCGATTTACATCCAATCGGCCGTTTAGGCAGAGCGGAAGAAGTGGCTAAAGCCGTTCTCTTCCTCGCAAGTGACGATGCATCATTTGTTACTGGCACTAGCCTAATTGTCGACGGCGGTTATACGGCAGTATAAATTTTAAGGATTATTCGCTCGGTCTCTCAATCAGTCAAATTAGGTTTGAGGTGCCAATTAATAGAGCTTCTTCTGTAAGATGAGTGGTGTTCGTACACCCAAATCATACTGAAGGGCTCTTTTTTACATATAACGAAAAATTCCCGTAAATACTAATAAAATTTCAAACGATATCAGCGGTTTTTTTCGTGAATTTTAAGTTGAAATCAATTTTTCGTAAAATTAAAAATGAAAATGGGACATATGTCCTTTCTCTATACTCCTTTTCCGTATTTTAATAATAGAAGAAATCCATAGAGGAGGAGTCAGAGTGAAAGGGATCATATTTTCCATTATTGCAGGCGTGTTCATATCGTTGCAAGGTGTGTTCAATTCAAGAATGAGTGAGGAGCTAAGTGCGTGGCATACTACCGCGATTGTCCATCTAGTCGGATTTATTTTTTCCATCATCATTTATTTATGTGTCCGTGATGGAAGAGCGGAGGGGTTTCGTGAGGTTCCCATTTTATATCTGCTTGGAGGAGTGCTAGGCATCGTGATTGTGTTTGGGGAAATGACGGCGATCAATCTGCTAGGCATGTCTTTTGCAATAGCAACCATTTTAATTGCACAGCTTATATGTGCCTTCATAATAGATTCAAGGGGACTTTTCGGAATGATTAAGACGAAGGTGTCGTTTCAACAAGTTATCGGAATGGCTATGATGTTAACGGGTGTAGTCATATTTAAATTGTAAAAAGGTGATAGGACATTGAAAAAATTAAAAGATAGATCAGGTCTCGATGAATATCTCGAAAAGTTTGAGCTGAATATGATATTTTCCAAGGAACTGAAGGAGAAAATCTCTCTCTACCAATTCCATAATGGAGACATTTTATGTTCAAAGGGTGAGGGTATTCAATATATGTATTTTCTAGTAAAGGGAAAGTTAAAGATTTTTACAACTTCACCTGAAGGAAAATCGTTAATTGTTCGGTTTAAAACGCCATTGGCCCTTATTGGAGATGTGGAGTATATAAAAGGGATGCAAGCACTCAATACAGTTGAGGCAGTCAGTGAAGGAATTGTTATCGGTATTCATTTCAATGACTTACGAACGATGGAAACGAACCGATTCGAGTTTCTGCATTTTTTATTGGAGATTGTTACACAAAAATTTTTCACAGAATCCCATGCCGCAAGTTTGAACAGGCTCTATCCCGTCGAGGTACGTCTTGCAAGCTACCTGTTGTCTCTTTCATCAGAAGGAAGCAGCTCTATGTTTCACAAAGAAATGGACAAATTGAATCTGACGGAAATAGCTGATCTCATAGGAACAAGTTATCGGCATTTAAATCGAGTCATTCATAAATTCTGTGAAGAAGGTATCATTCAAAGAAAAAAAGGAGTTATTAATATTAAAGATTTAGCTCGGCTTCGGGAAAGGGCAGAGGGAAATATTTATGAATGAGTCAGGAGGCTGTAAATTATGCAAGGAATTCTGTTTGCCGTGGTGGCTGGTGTCTTCATCAGTATGCAAACGGTCCTTAACACAAGAGTTAGTGAGAAAGTGGGAGCTTGGGCGACCACAACAATTGTTCTCGGGCTTGGTTTTATTTCATCACTATCGATCTTCATTATGATGGATGATAAGAACCTGTTAGCGATTGGGCATATAAATAAGCTGTATCTATTAAGTGGTGTCTTGGGAGTCCTGCTCGTCTATTGCATCATGCAGGCTATCCGCCTTCTAGGACCAGCCTATGCCATATCAATCGTCCTTGTCGCACAACTAACCATGGCAGTTCTGATTGACACCTTTGGGTGGTTCGGATTTGAAAAAGCACCATTTACCATAAATAAATTGATCGGGATCATAATCATGATATCTGGAATCATCATGTTTAAGATGAAAAAGAACATTGTCCAACAATTGAAAGAGAGTTCCTTTTTCAAATAATCTCAGAATCAAAGTAATATGGCACATATAGTTATAGTACATTCAAAAATCCTCTCTTTTTAGGGACATATATATCAATGTGAAAAGAGGGGGAATGTCGTATTGGGATAAAGGTGGTAATTGTGCTGCCTATTTTATTTGCTGAATATATGGGACAATACAAATTTACATTATTTCTAATCATAATGAAGTCCTATCAAAATAAGCGAAACATAAACTGCTCGATTCCAGTTTTTTTTAGATTAAATAACATTTATAGCCGAATAAAGCACCCTATATTTATTGTTATTTTTAGAAAATATTGAAAATTATAAATTTAAATGTTTTAATGTAACTATGCCTTTTATACTGGTTCGGACGACGTGATGTTAACACCACTAGTAAAATGGGGTAAATCTATTGTTTCATTAAAGAAAGGATGTGTCATTCTACACCGGATTGATTTGTGAGTATTTGCCCTATCTTTTCAGTATTTCTATCTGTCAGTTTGCCAAGTTAGTACTATGACGAAATGAAGTGGATTTAAAACCCAAAAAAAGGGAGGGACTTTATTTTATGATGAAAATCGATCTTTTATTTAAAAATGCAAATGTGCTGACTCTAGATAACAGGAATCGTCGGGCTAGGTCAATTGCTGTAGCAGATGGAAAAATCGTCGGGATTTGGGATGAGTGTGAGCCGCCTAAAAGTGCAGTGGAGATTACAGCAAGTACTGATGTTGTAGATTTAAAGGGAGCCACCCTAATTCCAGGCTTTATCGATACTCATAACCATATTTTAATGTATGGATTAACGATGGGACAGGTGAACTGCGGTACACCGCCCAATCAATCCATAAAAGATATTTTAGAGTTAATAGGTGCAAAAGCAAAAGAAATTCCCGATGGCGAATGGGTAAGGGGATATGGCTATGATGATACGCTTTTATATGAAAAGCGCCATGTTACACGGAGTGATTTAGATAAGGTTTCGCCAAATAACCCTGTAGTCATCACACACACTTCAGGGCACTTATCCGCAGTAAATTCGCTTGCTTTGCAATTAGCAGGTTTAACTGATGAAGTTTCTGATCCCCAAGGCGGACATTATGGTCGGGATGAGAACGGAAGACTGAATGGAGTAATATATGAACCAGCGGCAATGGCACCAATAAATAATCACATACCACAAATGACAATAGGGCAACAGGTTGACATGTTAGGAAAGGCTTCAAAAGATTATGTAGCTCAAGGAATTACCACGAATACAGATGCTGCAGTTGGATTTAATAATTTGGAAGATTTAGAGGTTCATCTTAAAGCGGCTGAACAAAAAATTAATCCGATGCGAACGAGACTGATGATCATGCATCAGCAGCTTCGTGAAGGACAGCCATTCGGGGGTTATTCTCCAGCTCAACTGGACCTGGAACTCAGGGAAAGGTCTGGGGGACGGGTTAAATTAGATAGCGCAAAAATGTTTCAGGACGGCTCCATACAAGGTTTAACAGGAGCTTTACGTCTTCCATATTATCAAAATAAAGATGTATATGGAGATCTCATTCATCATCAGGAAGCATTTAATGAAGAAGTCTTAGACCTGCACAGACGAGGGTTTAGGATCACAACGCATGGAAACGGGGATCGTGCGATCGGTTCGATATTAGCGGCATATGAATATGCTTTATCCAATAGCCCTCGTACAGGGCATCGTCATAGAATCGAACATGTCCAAACCGCAACCACCGAGGACATCATGAAGATGAGGGAACATGATGTAGCCGGATCCTTCTTCATCAATCATGTATATTATTGGGGGGACAGGCATAAACAAATTTTCCTGGGTCCGGAGCGTGGAAGGCGTATAAGTCCGTTAGCTGAAGCTGTTGCACACAATTTATTGTTCACCCTGCATTCCGATTGTCCAATTACCCCAATCTCACCCCTATTTTCAGTATGGGCTGCAGTTAATAGAATAACGAGAGAAGGTCATGTTTTAGGCCCAGAACAGCGCATTGATGTAGAAACAGCTTTAAAGTCGATGACTATTTTTGGCGCAAAACTAAATTTTGATGAGTCACGATCAGGAAGCATAGAAATTGGAAAACAAGCAGACTTTACCATTCTCGAGACTGACCCTACAGCTGTTCATCCAGAAGAAATTAGGGACATAGCAATTCTGGCCACCTTCATAGATGGAAACCCAGTATATGGACAAGAAAAGGTAAAGACTACTTAATTTCCTACCGGAAATTACTGCGTTTAATTATAAAAGAAAATCCTATATGTTTGACATAAAGCACCGATTATCATTGAACCCGCATCCTCGACATTAGAGACTCCATGATCCTGTTTCCTTAGAGTTTAAAAAATTGTGATGAAAATTAAAGCTAAACTAGGGGGCTATGCTAGTGAACAAATTAGCATTCGGTCAAAATCCAAAAATGATTTTGTTATTACTTTTTGCAGGTAATTTGTTCTCGGCACTGGATCGCTTCGTCATTAATTATGGGATTGTCCATATATCCGATGACCTCCAATTAAGCGCATCCTCCACAGGTCTGATATTAAGCATCTTCTTTTTAGGATATGCAATTATGCAGATTCCCGGCGGTTGGATGGCCGATCGTTTCGGCGCTAGAATCGTGCTTATTGTCTCTGTCTTTAGTTTTACCATTTTTACCAGTCTGACAGGATTGGCATGGTCTTTTGTATCGTTGTTGGTCATTCGTTTTATGTTCGGATTGGGGGAAGGAAGTTTCTTTCCTGCTGGGGCCAAAATGATAGCAGTGTCCATTGCGGAAGAAAAGCGATCCCGGGCAATGTCTTTGTTTCTTTCCGCACTCACTTTTGCAGGTGTCATTTCACCCATTCTCGCAGCCACTCTGCTTGTTAGTATCGGATGGAGGATGATGTTTGGCATTATTGGGATTTTTGGGTTTACGATTGGGTTGCTATATTTGTTCTTATTAAAACCAAGAGTAGGGAGTCAGGGCCCGCGAGAAGTAGATTCCTTAACGGAAGTTCCTGTCAAAGGTTCTTTTATTAAGCTGTTTAAAACCCCCTTGGTCCTTAGTTTGATGGTTGCCTCGTTTGCATATGGTTTCATCAGCTGGGGAGTGATGTCATGGATGCCGACTTACTTGGTGCAGGAACGTGGCCTGAATTTAATTTCCATGGGTCTTTTACAGATGATCCCTGCAATAGCTTCTGTGGCTTTCTATATTATCGCCGGTTATGTACTGGATAAAGTGAAAGTTGGTCGGGAAAAATGGATAGGGGGCTTTAGTGGATTAGGACTAGCGTTATTCGTGTATCTCATGTTTCATGCAGAAACGGTAACGGGAGTTATCATCTATCAATCCATTATACCTATATTTTCCGCAGCCTTATCCACTATCATTTTTAGTCTGCCGCTAAAGTATTTACCGGAAGCAATCGGAGGATCTGCAGTGGGAGTGGTCAATTTAGGGATGCAAGTGGCTGGCTTCATCGCTCCTTTAACGATCGGTTTTGTCATAGACGCTTTCGATGGATCATTTAATGGGGCTGTTTGGTTATTGGTTTCATTCGGGGTCGTTTGTTTTATCGCTTTTATGACCTTGAAATCGGGTAGGGAAAATTTCATATCAGAAAATCCACAAACAATTCCTGCTGTAAAATAGATTGATATAATAAAAGTCTTCAGCTACTATCTTGACAAGCCTGATGTTACTGAATTTCAGTTAACAGGGCTTTTTATTTTTTTATACGATATTATCATAAATATTATTCAAACAGTATGGCCTGGGTATTTTTCATGTTTAAAATACAATTTTTCTAATGTGCTGCAATTAATCTATTTGGAGTAGTGTTTAGACCTATATCCGATGAAAGGAAAATGGATGTACCAGTATCGTGCAGTGGAGTCCGAAGGAAGCACTGAAATCTAAGTGTTTATTAATGTATAACTTTGGTAAAATTAGTTTATAAAAATAATCAATGTTCTTAGGGAGGACACAAATGAAGGTTAAAAAAATACATCATGTAGCAATAATTTGTTCTGATTATGAAAAGTCAAAGAACTTCTATGTAAATATTTTAGGGTGTGATATTGAGAAGGAAACATATCGGTCAGAAAGGAAATCGTATAAATTGGATCTTATCGTCGGAGGGGAATATCAGCTGGAATTATTCTCATTTCCTGATAGTCCCCATCGTCCTAGTTATCCTGAAGCTAGAGGGCTTAGACATCTTGCTTTTGAAGTGGAGGATATTAATCAAGCGATTGAAGATTTAGAAAACGAAAACATTCCAGTTGAACCTATCCGTGTTGATGAGTTAACAGGAAAAAGGTTCACTTTTTTTAGTGATCCGGATGATTTGCCTCTTGAAATATATGAAAAATAGGATGAGGTTACCTCTATTGAATACGATGATTTAAAGAGGTTACTTATATCAATTTAACTATGAAGATTCCCTATAATATGTCGATACCATTAAGTTTGATCCACTTGTATTCCATATTTCGATGAGAGCTGAAATAATCACCGGCTATACTATCTGTAGATTGGTCATTTAAATATGTCAGGAGATAAAAAAATGAATGTTTACAAATTTACAGTGTTGATACTTTTAACGACATTTTTGATGGGTTCTTCTTTTGCAGTAGTTAAAATTGGTCTACCTTATTCATCCCCATTATTATTAGCAGCATTACGCTTCACACTTGCCGGACTCATAATGGCGATAATCGTAATCTTTTTAAAAAGACCGCACCCAAACTCTAAAGGGGATTGGATAAAAATGCTCATTATCGGCACTTTTCAAACAGCCGGAGTAATGGGGTGCATTTTCCTGAGTTTACGCACGATTACAGCAAGTGAATCCTCCATTCTTACATTCACGAACCCGTTGCTTGTTGTTGTTTTCGGTACGATCTTTTCACAAACACGCTATAAACTATATCAATGGATTGGTGTTTTATTAGGATTAGTCGGAGTAATTATAACGATGGGAGCGCAACTTGAATTTAAGGTTGGTATTCTTTTCGGCATTCTTTCTTCTGTTTTCTGGGCGATTTCCACTTTATTGGCGAAAAAATGGGGGGCGATTTCCGATACATGGGTATTATCTGCCTATCAGATGCTTTTTGGCGGTTTACTGCTTTTACTTGGCAGCTTTATTCTTGAAAAACCATTTTTCATACTGAATGGTAATTCGTTGTTCATTTTATTATGGTTAAGTATCATGTCATCGATCGTGCAATTTGCTGTTTGGTATTACCTTTTACAAAAGAGTGATCCCGGAAAAACAAGTGCCTTTTTATTTTTGGCACCTTTCTTCGGTGTATTATCAGGGTGGGCACTATTAGGTGAACAGATATACACTTCACTCTTAATTGGCGGACTGTTTATCATCATTGGCATCTATCTTGTAAATAGCAATTTCCAAAAGGAAAATAAATTAGTTAAAAGAGCTTTATAGTAATCGCATGGATTTAAGCCGCTAAAGCAAAGTCCCTCATGATGAAAAAGAACCTTTCTTTTTCATCATGAGGGATTATTAAATTATACCTCTATACAAAAAACTTCTTTAAATCCTTCTTTCCCTTTAGGTGTGATTTTTACTGCGCGAATAGATGGAACACGGACTATCCAGCCTAAATCAAAAAAATGTGTAAGGATCCCATTCCCTAAAGCTCCGCCAAGATGATGGTGACGTTCACTCCAGTCTAAACATGAGTGGGAAAATGAACGGCGCTTTCTTCTTAAATCAAGCAAATCGATGCCGAATTCTGAAAAAAAATGATCTCCTTTGGGTGTAACTGTAAACTCTCTCTCTTCTTTTTTCAAATATCCGGCTTTCAACATCGATTCAGTTAATTGGACGCCTAGTTTTCCTGCCAAATGATCATAGCAGGTTCTGGCTTCCTGAAGCATTTTGACTTGACTTGATTGTTTTAACGACCGTACTTCAGGAGGTGGGGAAATGGCCAGAAACGATTCCAAAATGTGCGCAATTTCTCCATTTGCTAGCTGATAATAGCGATGTCGTCCGTGTTTTTCAACTATAACAAGGTTACCTTCCACTAATTTAGAAAGGTGAAAGCTGGCGGTTTGAGGTGTTATTGCTGCCATCAATGCTAATTCACCTGCCGTATGAAAACGCCCATCCAGCAGACTTGCAAGTATTGTTGCACGTGACGTTTCCCCAAGGAGGGAGGCTATCTCCACCATATTTGGATTTATACTCAAAATAGTTACCAACCTTTCTGCCGATGGATTAAATAAGTTGAACGCCAATTAATTAGCATTAAAAATAAGTAAACTTATACTTCCATTATACAGTACCGCTGCCCTAGGATATTCGGTATATTCACGATTCCTGCTTTAAAAAAAGAATATTGGACCAACAATAAAATGGAAAGCGTTATTACGTTTATTTCTAAACATTAATTTTGAGTCGTCTCTACAAGGATTTTTTTGATAAAATGCACGTGATAAATTGGTTGCTTTTTTGGGGAGAGATTATGAAATCAGGAGAGGTTAAAAAGAAGACTGTATACCTTTGGATAAGCGTTTTTTACTGAAGTATATTCTTTGTAAACTAGGCATACATTTTTACATGTTCACTAATAGTAAACGTTCATAATAGTCTGGGAATAAATACCGGTGAATAGTCCCTTTTGTGAATTTAGTAGTTAAATAGGAGGGAATGAAGCGTATGAAAATGTCAGACGTTGGATTTAAAGGTCAAGTTTTTGGATTTATAAAGTTCACACCTTTTGTGGAAAGTTTTTTGTCTGGAGATTTATATATGAATAATTTCAAAAAGTATATTGATATAGAAAGTGCTTCAGGAGAAAAAGGTGTAGGAGACAAATTTGAAGCAGCACATGTTTTTACGGAATTAACAATGAATTTCTTTACTCAAGATACCAATGAATTAATAATGTCGGGGCGAACTAAAAAATTGAATTTCAGAAAAAATATAAATGAAAAAAGACCATTATATTGTATGTTTGCAATTATTGGCGATATGTTAAAAGTGGTTAACGAGGATGAAAAGTATTACTATACCAAATTTGATTTACCTAATGAACAAATCGATAAAATGATCAGGGAGTTCGGAGATAGCTTAATTTTTGTTACTCCATCGCAATTTATTGACAGAATTACTAGAACACTCAATGAAAAAGGCTATGCTTACAGAGGGGGCTTGGTAAAATATGATGATTATAACATCAATTCCTCAGCAAGGATGAGCTCTTATAAAAATCAAGGGACTGATATTTATTTTTGGAAAGATAGATACTTTGAAAATCAATATGAATATCGCATAGTTCTCACAGATCAAGAAGTTGATGAAGCCTTAATTGTGAACATAGGTGATATTTCAGACATTAGTACTATTTTTAATGCAAATGAGTTTTTCAGTGATAAATTTGAAATAAGATTACGAAAGAAAGGAAATCTAAGCATCCATTAAATTGGGTGCTTTTAATTTGCAGGATTAGCTGTGGAAATATCTAAAAATTGTACTACTTTTCATATCTTTAATTTTTAAACCATTTATGGGTCTTGGGTTTTAATAGAGCGTCATTCAATAGAATCCAAAATACAGCAAAACTACTCTGAATATGACGACTTTCTTCTATATAACTATAAATATGGCTGAAAAACATACTGTAGATAATGGCCATTTTGATGAACAAAATTAAAAAAGTATCATTCGCTTTTAGAACATATGGACTACGGTATCAAAACGCGGAAATATACTAAGCAAATATCGGCAACGTAATTGCAATGGTGATTATTTGTTATAGCCAGTTAAGAGTGCTTTTTATGCAATAATGGTCGATCACTTGAAGATTGTTTTGATGTCTGCTTCCGCTATTTGATCAACTCTTAAAATGGAGTGACTATTGAAAGTGCTAACGTATCTGGCCCAACAGCAACCCTTTAAAATAGTCCAATACGAACATCGATTGCAGCTTGTTCTTCAAAGGGGATCCCCTATTTTTGGTAGGGAAAGTAATTATTTAATGCCGACTTTATTGCTTTTATTTTTAACAGCAAATTACTGGAAATCTGATGTGAATTCGTGTAATCTACAAAAGTATGTTTTTTTCCAAATCGTAAAGGGGGACCATAATTGAGTTCAACAAATCGTAAACAGACAACAATTGTTGCTCTTTTGCTTGCGGGTACATTTATTGCGATCTTGAATCAAACATTAATGATTACCGCTATTCCTCCTGTGATGGAGGAGATGAATGTTACGGCAAATAGTGCACAGTGGCTAACAACCGTTTTTATGCTGGTTAATGGGATCATGATCCCTGTTAGCGCGTTTTTACTGGAGCGCTTTACCACCAGACAGCTTTTCCTTTCCGCGATGGGGATTTTTGCTATTGGTACATTGGTAGCTGGGCTAGCTCCTAATTTTGGAATGCTGCTGCTAGGAAGGATGATTCAGTCGAGCGGAGCAGGAATCATGCTCCCGTTAATGCAAACAGTCTTCCTAATGATTTTCCCTGTTCATAAACGGGGTGCAGCCATGGGACTGGTCGGTCTGGTCATTTCCTTCGCGCCGGCTATTGGTCCCGCTTTGTCGGGCTGGGTTACGGAGACCTACTCATGGAGGGTGTTATTCTTTATCATTCTTCCAATTGCTATTATTGATATCATTGTTGCGTTCTTCGCTTTAAAAAATGTAACAGAAGTTACACGGCCAAAAGTGGATGTGCTTTCGATTGTTTTATCTTCCGTAGGTTTCGGTGGATTATTGTATGGATTTACAGCTGCTGGTAATTATGGCTGGACAGACGAGAGTACCATCATATCCCTAGGCATTGGGACAATTTCACTTGTTTGGTTCATCAACAGGCAATTGCGATTGAAGCATCCAATGCTGGAGTTCCGTGTGTTCACGTATTCATTATTGCCGATTGCTATCATTATTGGAGCCATTACCTTTATGGGTCTGATAGGTGCCGAAACGCTCATCCCGCTATTTATGCAAAACATGCGAGGATTTACTGCGTTTGAAGCTGGATTAGCCATACTTCCTGGAGCACTTATTACCGGAATAATGTCACCGTTCATTGGACGTATTTTTGACCGGATTGGGGCCAGGTGGCTGGTTATTGGCGGATTACTCCTCATAACCGCTTCCTCCTTTACTTTCATGGATGTTGGTCCTTCGACAAGTTTTACATTTATTATGGTAATGTACAGTATTCGGATGTTCGGATTAGCCATGGTAATGATGCCTGTTTCAACGGCCGCCTTAAACCAGCTGCCTAAACGTTTACTTGCCCATGGTGCAGCAATGGATAATACGATGAAAATGATTGCCGCATCTGTAGGTACAGCAATACTTGTTACTGTGATGACAACAGCTACCGAAAATGCTCAGCAGCGTCCCGAGATAGTCCATCCTGATATGTATGGCGCGCAAATCTCATTTATTGTCATCGCTGCACTTTCGTTAATTAGCTTCCTCATTTCTTTTAAAATAAAGGATCAAAAATCAGCAGGAAAAGAGTTCGGGGAGAAGAATTAAATATTTGAATTTGAGTTTTTCAAACTAAATAATTAGAACTCCATTTTTTAACTTGTTATGAACATTTTCCAACGCCGCCCCTGGTGGCTTTCCCTAACATGTCCTATCATTCCTTTGTCGTGTATACCTAAGGGATTCTAAAAAAGAGGGAGAACAAGTCATCCAGATTATTTGTTCTCCCTCTTTTATCTTTTCCTTTCTTTATAAAAAGAAGTAAACATACATGAATTAGATGTAGGTGTGGAAGTATCTTTTATTAATCTGGACTTTTTTCATATTCTTCAATCTTTAAACCCTTTTCGAAACTGGATCATTTAAGAGCGCGCCATTCTTTAAACAATTTGAAAAAAAAGAAGGCGTGATTTTGGAAGTGATCGAGCACCCACGTCTCCAATATCGTGTGAAATTTGGCCAGGCGGAAGCAGTCTTGTATCATGAGGAATTGACGAATGGGAACCAACGGGATGTTCCAATAACAGGAACGGATAATCAAGAAGGATGGGAGGGGGATAAAGTGGAATGGTATACACAAAAAGAAGTAGCTGATTTATTAGGAGTATCCAAGGCAACGGTCTACCATTATGGAAAGCAGAAGAAAATCATTAAAATTCTGGACCCACATCGATTACATAAAGAGGCCCGTTATGAAAAAGCGGAAGTGGATCGACTAGTATATGAAAAGCAATCTTTCCCTACAGGTATGAGTCCTAATTATGTTGCAAAGAAATTGGGATTATCTGTTCAAAGTGTTTATAAATATATACAAGATGGTTCAATAAAAGCTGAGGCTGTCCCTTATGGTGATGAGAGGACGATTATATCAGAAACAGCATATGAGGAAGCCGCCGGATTACTGAAATCATCTGAATCCCAACGCCCAAAACGATTTGAGTATTATTATCCTAGTCACGATATTGTCTTATTTCAGAAATTTCATTCAGGCAAGGTTCCTGAAGCACGTGTTATAAGGAACAAGGACAATGAATGGGGTTTTTACTTACCCAATATTCAGAAATGGTTGCCATTTGATGAAGGGGTAAGGGAGTATCGGGCAGGGGAAAGACCCCTAACGGCGGAGATATATAATATTCAAAAACTATAGAAAATTTAATATACTATTATATTTTGGATTCAGCGTTAGGAAATTGGAGGAATGCTGGGGATTCAAGGTTAAATAAATATTACTTAGATCAAACTAGAAATTATTTAAATAAACCAACGAAAAAGGATTTAGAAGACGCAATAGCAATCTGGTGGCAAGAAAGAATTACGAATCCAAGTATTCAATTTTATGATAATTCTAAAATGTTAATTACAATCTTTTATAATTTAGATAAAAGTAATAGTGGATTAAAAATAGGTAGAAACTATGATTTTGAACATTTAATTGCTAGAAATAAAATAAAGGATATATATATATATAAATATTTAAATTTACCTATGGGAACTATAGGTAACTTAATGTTTTTAGATAGTAGTCTTAATAGATCTAAAAAAGAATTGAACCTATATAATCAAATTAGTTCGGGAGAGAGTATCAATCCAGATTTTGCTTTCTATCCAGAGGAGAATTTAATAAACGATTCGAAAAATTTAATTCTTACAAAACATGAAAGCGTACAAAACGAAGTGTAAAATTGTATTTCACCTAGGAGAAAATATTATAAATAAATTATTATTGGATCTAAATAAATAACCGTGTTTTTATATTAAAACATTCATAATTCTATTATGTATGATTTAAATCATTTTTGGAGGAAGCATATGGTGTGGAATTTGCAAGCAAAAATAGTATCTTATCATCGCCAAAGTTTTTTGTGTGTAAGTCTATTTCAGACTTTGGTGATATCGATAAAAATGATGACTTACATGAATATGCTTGCTTCACCAATTCATCATTTATAGATCTAATTTTAAGAGATTATCTAGAATAGGAGAAATGAAATTCATGATAGATATTTTTTTATCTTTAGAACCAAAAGATAGATTTACAGCATTAGGAGTCATATCTACAGCAATATTCTCATTTTTAACGTTACTTAATACCTTTAGGATAAGTGAGAAAAATGCATTTTTGATTTCTGTAACTAAAGAAAGAATAGATTCTTTAACAGTTCTAAAAGAGAATACTGCTCAATACTTTTCGGAAATAAAGAAGTTGAAGTTTTTATTAGAAGAAAATATGGCTATAAATGAAAATGTAGAAAAACTTGAATATTTAAAGTGGAGAATACGTTTTCAGTTAAATAAAGAAAATATATATGAGAAAAAATTAATTAAACAGTTAGACGATTTGGAAAAAGTTTTGAATATTTTCATAGATTTCAAAAAAAATAAAGACTTGATTAAATGTACTGAAAAACTTGATAAGATATTCATAATAAATATTAAAAACAATCAGTATAAATCTAAAAATATTGAAAATTTAATTTTTTGGAAAATAAATCTAATTGAAGAACATTTACAAGAAGCATTATCAAATCATATAAAAATTGAATGGAATAAAGTGAAAAAAGAAACAAAAAGATTTAAAATATAAAATCTTTATACTAAATTAAAAAGAAGAAGATTTTCTAGTCTTCTCCTTTTGTATGTGTGTAGAAATAAAAGTATACCATCTAAGTTAGCCTTCTCCTGCTCAGGGTTTGTATACAGGGGAAGATCAATTAGAACTTCCTGTTGATGAAGTCATTGAAAAAGAGCGTAACCCATTACGAACCATCATTGCCTAAACTGAATCAGAGGCCAAAATGAAAATCCGACGCGGCCRGCAAAAATTTAGAAAGAGCTTAATGCTACTCTGGTATAATGAATGCCCGCTATGTGGCATTGGAATGGAAGTCCTTCTAAGAGCTAGTCACGCTAAACTATGGAAGGACAGCTCAGATCAGAAAGCGACTAGATCCATACCACGGAATACTATTATGCTTCAACCATGATGCGCTGTATGACAAAGGCTTGATTTCGTTTGACGGTCAAGGTAGACTGCATATCTCTAAGCAGATTCCTAAAGAAGAGTATGTTCTGTACGGTTTGGCTAAAAACGTAAAAATACCCGTTCATCCTGAAAATAAGCTTTATTTTAAGTGACATAAGAAGAATGTATTTGTGGAGAATAATAGAGTTTAATATCTTATTTTGCCAATACCCATTAAGCAAACACGTTTTATCATGTGGAATGAAAAGCTGTTCTGTTATCTTTATAGAGTAGTTAGGAGATGTCATGAAAAGAATCGCATTGGTAAGTTGTACAAAGAAGAAGCAAAATCATCCATGTAAGGCGGCAGAGCATCAACTTTATTTAAGAAAATAACCACATATATTAAGCACTCTCAATTTGATGACTGGTATATACTATCGGCAAAATATGGTTTGATAAATAAAAGCAAAGTAATTTCCCCTTATGATGTAACGTTACTAAAGATCAGGGCTGTAGAAAGAAGAAAGTGGGCATACAACGTTGCTAAAGAACTATTAAGGGACTTTTCAAGTCAAACAGAAATATACTTCTTTGCGGGTGAAAAATATAGACAATACCTGCTACCCAACTCGAAAAAGCAGGTATCAAATTTCATGTCCCATTAAGTGGGATGGAAATCGGTGATCAACTTCAATAATTAAGCAGTAAGATAAAATGTTAGAAAGGCGCAGCATTACTATGAGGCAGTCTTATTTAAGAGAAACTTGGGGAGGATTGACCTGGACTCCTTGGTATTCTTTTAATCAAGTCATGGAAACAAAACGCTTACTCCCAAATTCCCCCGGTATGTATCGTATTAAGCCAGTGGGGCTAAACCATCTCATGTACATTGGTCAAACGGGCCGGAACTTACATGAGCGAGTTACAGGGCTTATTAGAAATACCCTTAAAGATCAGATGCCTTTTAACGAACCACATACCGCTGCTCCTTCATTGTGGGCTTGGAAGGATGCTGAAGGATGGGAGTTTGAATGCTCAGTTTCTCAAGTGGATTTGACAAAAGAGAACCGTGAAGGGCTAGAATGTTTTCTTTTATGGATATATCGAATAGAAATAGAGGATCGACGTTTTGTAATCATGGTCATTTTCATCAGGACTATGAAAAGTCAAAAAATCGTAAAAGTGATTTTCGTGGAGGTAAATTACAAGTTTTAGATCAACGTAACCATACATGGGGAGAAAGTGGCAATCCATTGCATTTTCAAGGTACGCCGTTATCATCAGACTTTATGGGGCTTCCATGGTCAGATTTTATAGAAATGGAGCAATTTTCTGATGTTCCATATGAAAAAGGTGTGTATCGTATAAAGGGTCTTGAAACTAATACCCTCTTATATATTGGCAAGTCAAAACAATTGAAAAATCGATTAAGGGCGCATATAAGAAAGGATTGGGATCAAGGAGTAAAGTGCTCCTATTGTGTTATTAAAAGTGCAAAAGTCAACCACTTGAAGGAATTTGAAAACGACTTAATCGGAGCATATTTCTCTTTAGATAATAGTGTACCAATGTTCCAATTTAAAAACCTAAAAGAATAAGTCCAAACACAGGGTTTTGATTATGTACCAGAAGATTTAAGATCTCGTTCATTTATAGAGGTAACAAAAAAGTTATCTGATATCCACTATGGTTTTGATAATTTCCATAAGAAACCAGCAGCCGCGAAGCTTCTTTTACAACTTGGTACTACAATTCCTGGGCGGCTTTGGGTACATGTTTGTCTGGATAATAGCTTGTAAATTAGGAAACAGGTATGGAGTTTCCAATGATGCACAACAATATTCAAATAAAATGCTTAATAAATTATCTACTGTAAAATGGGAATGGTATTTCAATACTGTTTTTCAAGGTGATGAAATAGTATTATATATATTAAATGAAAAAAGCTCGTAAATTTTTAGTGAATGGATTGAACTGGTTAACAAATACGACCTACATGATTTAAATTTTAAAAATAACCAAGAAAAAAGACTGGTAGAAGCAACTAAGGCAGGGAATACTACAAAGATTTTTGAGATAGCAAAAAATCTTTATCAGAAATTAAGAGGAAAGCAATTACAACTAAAAACTTTTAAAGAGATAAAAATTCAAGAAGGGGATTTTCTGTTAGTCAAGGGGAATTTAACTGCATTTACAATTCTAAAATTTATTTATAATGATTTATAAATAACAAAAATAATACTATTGATTTAATGAAGGAGAACCGTTAGAAGACTAGTTTTAAGAAGATAGCTTATAAAAGGGCTTGTCAATTAAATATTCTTTTCAGACAAGCCTTTTATAATAATCTTATTTAATAATGGGGATTAAATTACATCATAAATTATTTGGAGGTGTTTTATGAATTATAAATTATATAAAAGGATGTTAGCTAAATATAAAAATCCATATAAATTGATTACAAAATTAAAGCTTGATACATCTAATAATGATCTAACTAATCTTTATTCTTCTTTAAAAAAGATACCTAATATCACAAGCTTTTTGGAAGGGAATACTTTTCCTAAGAGTTATGAATGTTTAGGTGGAAAAAAAACTCAACACTATATTGATGTAGAAAATGAAATTATATGGATATCAGCAATAATCAGCTACCATTCAGATAAAATTAAGCTTTTTGTTGATTTGAGGAATGGTTATAATTTTTTTGTTTTTGAGAATAATTGGGAAGAAGCAAATGAAATACTTGATGAAATTGAAACAGAGTTAGGATTATCCCTTTGGTTAATTGAAAGTAGAATGAAATTATATCAAAGACAATATGGGGTATCTAAGCATAAAGAGTTTTTCCAAGAAATTATTAAAAACGATAATGTTTCAGAGATAATAAAAATAATTTTACACTTTAAAAGTATGAGTATTGAAGAAGTGATTTCAACGGAAAAATACGAATCTGAATTAAAAGGATATATAGACAGTCTTTTTAAAGATTTTCCTGACGCTGTAGGAAGAAGCTATTTTTTAAATAAATTAAGTTTAAAGGATGAAAAATTTGAAAATGAACACTTTAAGTTAGCTTTTGATCATTCCCT
Source organism: Peribacillus sp. 05N428 (assembly GCF_056397085.1). NCBI lineage: Bacteria > Bacillati > Bacillota > Bacilli > Caryophanales > Bacillaceae > Peribacillus > Peribacillus sp. 05N428. The sequence goes on from NZ_JBFTMS010000032.1 coordinate 24,835, forward strand.
TCCATTAATAGATAGATATTTAGAGTTTACAAAGTCTCTGGTTTCTTTAACAGAAAAAGGTTTAATAAATCGTGAAGTACTAGAGATTGTACTCAATAATCTTAAAAATATTCAGGATAAAAGCCTTTTTAATAACTTTAAAATCAGGTCAAATTATACACCTGCAGATGAAGATATACTTGTGCTAAACATTTTAGATTGTTACTCTTCTGGAGACTATAAAACCGTAAAATCTTTGTGTGAAAGTTTCTTAAAAAGCTCTCCAGATTATGTTGAGCTTTATGAGTTATATGTAAAATCATGTATCTATTTAGATGAGAATATTAAGTTTGATGATGAAAAACTTTTAGGAAGGATACTAAATTTCTTACATAAATTTTATTTAGATAGAACGGATACTTTATTAAAAATCCAGCCACTTTTAAAAATTTGTTATGAGTTTTCTTCAGAGGCTTGGGCATGGAAGCTATTCTCTATTACTATGCACTCAATTGAACCTACAAATAATATTTTGAGATATCAATTTTGCAGAATGGGTTTTAAAACTTCTTTATTACCAAAATCAAGCGTATTCACAGAGATTTATGGTAATAAAAACGGTATACAAATACTGAATAAATATAAGGAATATGTTAAGGACTCACCTACTTTAAAATCACACTTTTTATTCTTAAATAATGATTTCAAAGAGTTACCTACATTAAAGCTACCAAAAGATAGGGAACTAAAATTTTTAGGTGCAATTTACTTCAGTAATCAAAATTATATTGAAGCCATTAAAACTTATGAAGATTTACTCAAAATTACAACAGATACAAATAAATTTGAAATTTATTCAATATTAGCTCAATGTTATATTAAGACTTTTGAATTAAATACTACTACAAAAATTGTGGTTGAACATTATTTAAAAAACATTTCTTTACTTTCTAATGAAGACTTCAAGAATCTAATAGAACTATTAGACGCACAAACATATGACAAAACTATAATCGATATTCCTATTTTGTATTATTTTTATTCAAAAAAACTATCTAATGACAGAGACTACTTACTAACAGATATTTACGAAGATTTTTTATATGCTTATGATTTAAATAAACCTTCTGACTTAAATAAGTTAGATGAGGTGTTTGAAAAATCTAAGTTAAAATTCTTTTTAAAAAATATTTGTTCAATTGATATTATGTCTAAATCAATTGAATTTGAAAATCACTCAGAAGTTGAGGGAGAAAGGATAAAAATTTGTAATATACTGAAAGACTTAGATCCTAAGAATGAATCATTATATGATATTGAAATACAAGAAATAACACAGAAAATGACACTTAAAAAGCTAACTAGAGTTATTGAAAGTAATAAAATATACGTAGATGAAAAAGGCATAAAAACTACCTTAATTAAAAGTTTAAAAGAAGACTTCTCAAGATTCCAAACTCTTGATTACTTTAATAATCATGAGGTTACAAACAATTATTTTTCTTTATCTGATTTTCAAAATGCAAAATTTGTTCCATTCTATGTTAATGAAAGATGGGGTTTATTTGTTTCGTTAGTTAAAAGTATAAGAGACGAATTTGTTTATAGTAAGCATTATGGATTAAATGGATACTTAAGTGTTGGAATTAGACATGGCTCATTAATTGGGCAATTGAGAAGAGAATTAGAAAGAGAGAAGATAATTACTCAAATAGATTCTAAAACAGGTTTATATGTTAAAAATGAGTATTGGTTAGAAAAAATTAAATGTGATGAGGCAAATAAACAATTTATCCAAGAAAATTTAAATGTTTTTTCTGAGAGTTATGATAATCAAATTGCTAAATTAAAAGACGTATATATTCAAATCCAAACTGAGAAAAATTTAAATGGTTTATTTGATTACACTTTATACCAAGCTGTTATAAGATCATTGTATTACGAAGTATCATTTCAGAAGAATCTTACTTTAGCAGAATTTATAGAATATATTATAAGTCATCTTTGGGATATAACAGAAAATAATCTAATACAAATTAGATCTTATTTGGATCGTGATTTTAGAGCTAGTATTAATTCATACTACGATGAATTATTTTATAATTTAGATCAAGCACCCGAATATATTAATTTATTGGAATTAACGAATAAAATTAAGCAAGTAAAAACTCGAACTAATCGAGATATTGATAGTGTTATTGCTTGGTTTACTAGGAATAAAGATTTAGAAATTGAAAATTTTAATTTGAGTTTGCCTATCGAAATTGCTTTTAAAGCTGCTAAAAATATGAATATTAATATTATGAGTATAATAAATAGTACAATTAATGAAGAAATAACATTTAAGGGTAATTATTTAAATTCATTTGTTCATTTGTTTACTATTCTATTCGATAATGCTATGAAACGTAGTGGATTTAATAATTTAGAAATTGTAGTAGAAGGAATATTAAATGGACCATTTTTAAATATTAAAGTATTTAATAAAGTTAACTTTGAAGCAGTGCCCTTAGAAATAAGAATTAAAAATATTGAAGCCTCTAAAAGAAAAATTTCTTCCGAAAGTAATACAAAAGATTTTATAAGTACAGAAGGTGGCTCTGGTTTGCCTAAACTATATAAATTAATCCAAATTGATTTAAGAACTAGAGGTAAACTGGAATTTAACATCTATGAGGATTCTTTCCAAGTAGATCTTTGTATCTTATTAGAGGGGTTATTAGTATGAGAATATTAGTAATAGAAGATGACCAACAAAAGTCTGAACAACTTATAGGCTTTTTAGAAGAACATTTAAATAATACTATTATTGAATTAGAGAGCTCGTATACGAATGGTTTAAGAGCATTAGCAATAAAAGACTATAATTTATTACTTTTAGATATGAGTTTGCCCACTTTTAAAATAACTGTTGAACAATCTGGCGGTAAACCAATGTCCTTCGCAGGAGAAGAGATTCTAAGACAGTTATCTCGTAGAAATATAAAGGTTCCAACAATTGTTATTACTCAATATGATCGATTTGAACGTGATCTGTCTTTAAAAGAATTAAGAAAATCGATAGCAGACAAAAGTTACTCTAACTATATAGATACTATTTATTACAACACTACAAATGACTCTTGGAAGATAGAACTTATGAATTTATTAAAAGAACATATAGGAATATAAGTATTGATAAAAATATTAATCATTGATGATAATCCTCGAAAAGTTTCACAAATAAGAGAGTGTTTAGTTCAAGCAAGTGTTGTAATAGAAAATATAGAGACAGTATCAGATATTGTTGAAGGGAAAAAAAAGTTAAGAAATAAATTATATGATATTTTAATTTTAGACGTCCAACTCCCTGAAAGAACCGGAGATAAACCCTTAACTGATGGTGGGTTAGAAATATTAAGACTAATTCATGATACAAATAGATATAAAAGGCCTAATTATATTATTGGTCTTTCTGAATTTGATAATTACAGAAATAACTTTGAAGATAAATTACATTTATTAATTAAGTTTGATGAAAAAACCGATGACTGGCAAATAAGACTTACTAATCAAGTATCCGAAGTAAATTCATCTAAATTTAACATCGCTATCCCAGATTATTATTTTGATGTTGGATTTGTTTGCGCATTAGAAGATATAGAATTAGAAAATATACTGAAATTGGATGCTAATTGGGAAAGGGTAAATATACCATCAGATAATTTAATTTATTACACTGGAAGTCTTTTAAATAATGAAGGTTATTTAGTAAAATTAGTTGCAGTTAGTTGTGAGCAAATGGGAATGAGTGCTGCTGCAGTAGCAACAACTAAATTAATTCATCATTTTAGACCGAAATATATATTTATGACAGGTGTTGCTGGTGCAATCGAAGGGAATTTGAAATTTGGCGATATAATAATAGCAGATCCATGTTGGGATTACGGTGATGGCAAATTTATTGACGAAGATGGAGGTACTAGGTTTGAAGATAGTCCATACCAATTAAGAGCGCCTATAAACCTTTTGAGTTATATAAATAGGCTGAGAACCACGAGTCATGTTCTTGACGAAATACGTTCAAATTATAAATCGAAATTATTCATTCATAGCCTTTCAGTGTACATCGCTCCCTTTGTATCTGGTTCAGCTGTAATCGCAACTAGTGAAAAAAAGAGAGAAATACAATCTCAACATCGTAAGATTACCGCAGTGGATATGGAAGCTTTTGGTTTTATGTTTGCTGCTCTACACGCTTTAGCTCCCCGTCCTTCACCCTTGGTAGTTAAGTCTATCAGTGATATGGCTGATAACACAAAAGACGATTATGCTAAAGACTATGCGGGGTATACTAGTGCGCAATTTGTTAGTAAATTAATCAATGAATTTTTAGAATTCGATGAAGGGTGATAGAATGAAAGACACGGATAATAGCAATTGGAGCACTTTTAGTCTCTGTGATATTTAACTTTTAACTCTAGTAAATGCACAAAAGACTAGTAAATATACGTCATATACTAGTTCAATAACACAGGAAAGAATTAAATCCTTAGAAGAGTTGAAAATTAACTCGGCAAAACTAGTATCTTATTTAAATCAATATCTAATTTTAAATATTAGAGATAAACAAAATATTATAGATATTGAATATTACTTATCAATTGAATCAACAAAAAAGATGAGGAAAATAAAGTTTGTTTAACTTTAAAAAAGTGCCAAATTGACATGAGGAATCGAAAAAATGAATTGTGGGCAGCCATCGAAAAAGAATTAACCTTAAGTTCAGATGGTGCTTATTCAATTGATATGGATACAGGGTCATTACTGTTCAAGAAGAAGCAACAAATGGTATGCCAAAAGAATTAATGGATCTAATACAATCCGTAAAAGAACGAGCGGTAGAGAGATTTGACGATATGCCTCCTGAATTTGCTGAATTACTTAAAAGGAAGCCAAACAGTGGTAGTGGAGTACATTAATAAACCTTAAAGAAAAGGACCTTGATTAAAGTCAGGGTCCTTTGTAGCTTACACTAAAACCGTCCTACTTAAAGGAGTATGTAAATTCCAGTGTCTGAATCTGGCCGTTTAAAAACAGTTAAAGAAAGGCGCAAGCGGGTCCATGCTGGTGTGGAAAGCGATTTTCATGGTGCCAGACTACATATGGATCTTGCGCACTTTTCTAAAGTTTATTATAACCCTTACCTCGTTAAACAATTCACGCTGATTGACCAAAAGACACCCATCTCCGAAGCCGGATTAGTGTATTTGATTAATAAAGTATGCTACGTTGAAGGAAACGGAGATAGGCAGGGGTCTTTATTTTAAATCCTGGGTTAATTTCCGACTAAGATAAAAGGAATTCTATTGTATGAATAGAATCAAAACTAAAAAGGGGGAAATACTGTGACCGTATTGCTTGGTGTAATTGTGAAACCGAATCCTGAAACGGGGATTAATCCCTATCTTCTTATGGGTTCTGATTCCTTAAGAATAAATGTAAATGTAAATGATAATCTTTCCAATCAGATAAGAATCGAAAATGAAAGGAAAGTCTTTAGAATTAACGATAAGCTAGTTAGTATGTCAGGAAGGGTCGATTCAAAATTTCATGATGGTTTCATAGAATTTATTCGTGAAAATGATTGTGAAATAACTCATTTAGCAGAATTAACTTTAAATCATATTAAGCAACACATGTCTGAAAATGAAGTTAATGAAGGTGCAAAGTTTGTAGTACTTATAGGGAGTTGTACAGATGCTAACCCAAGGCTTTTTTCTATATGGGTTGATAAAAACAACCTTGGGCAAGCTGGAGTTATGCCTATGGACGTTAGTGGTTATGGTATTGGTCAATACCCAGCAGGTAGCATTTCATTTCAAGGGGATATCGATTTATTACACACGTTTAAAGAGAGGGTCGGAGATAATTACGACTTAACTAATGTGGAGCAGGCCGCAAGGGAGTATTTATTGAGTGCCGCTTCGAGATACCCAAAGACCTGTAATAAGAACATTAATATTGAAATAGTTAGTTAATACCTTTCAGAACCTTTGACTAACCGTATTTTAGTTCTATATAAAACGAGAGAAGCCCACAATGAGTAGTCTTTTTTAATTTGTTAAAGGAGAGACAAACCCATGCAAAATAAAAAAGCATATCGCGATTCATTAAAAGAGCAGATTCGAAAACTGGATCAACAAAGAAGTGCAGGGGAAGAGATTGACTATAATCACCGAAATTCTATGGTTAGGAAGGTTCGTGCTCTTCAGCCTGATATTCCGTATGATTTTGATATCGGACAAGAAGTTTATGTCAAAGGATTCAAACGCAGATTCAAAGGAATTGTTTCTAAATACGATGAAGATCCCTGTTCGAAACAGGTCTTATAAAACCTATCGATACGGTTTATAAGGAGGTTTTTTGGTACCCTGAAGATCTGTTGGATAGTATTGAAACTGATTTAGAAATCTTAAACTACGATCAATATACTTTTAATTGGGAGGCATTAGGATGTTTGTAAAGACACCAGTAAAGGAAACATGGCATGAGGAAGCAGCAGTGTCATTACGACTAGCGGGTACGTTGACACATCCTTTATATATTATGGGGAGGGATCACAGAAACTCTTTTTGATATTAAGCGGGGCCCCTAAATACTTTGAAGGCTTATATATTGTATGCTATTATGGCTACAGCTGAAAGAGTTGTACATCGTGAAAAAAAACATGGAGTATAGATTATTTAAACGTTGAGCCCTATCGTCAGGAAATTAATATAGAGTACTTACCTCGGTTGAATTGCGACACGGGGGAGGAATTACTGGTGATTATGCAGCGAAAGAAGTTTATCCAGCTTATCCAAACGGATTTACTCGATGAAGCATTGTCTGGAACGTTTACTTTATAAAGTTATTTGGGGGTCCTCTTGTAAGGGCTTTTTTGTTGTGAATAGAAAAAAGACATAAATTCTGCCGTAAGAAAAATGAACGAAGATACCGGCATCTTTTACATTAGTTTTACGCCCTGGGACATTTTTTACATGCMTGGAATTGGTAAGAACAAGGTGAAAAGATCCTTCGAGTATATTCCATATTGGTTTCCAGTAGAATCCGGTGCTTTCCATCACAACATCGGATACCTGAAGGGTAGCCAGCCAATCACTTAATGCCAAGAGTCCCGTTGTTGTTGAAAAAGTTTCAATAGAGGTTTTTGGCTTTTTATCTAATGGACCAAATAATACACAATCTACTACTGTTTCTTGGTGTACATCTATGCCAGCACACTGTTCAATTATTGCTCCCATAAGAGAATCACCTCAAAAAAAGATTAACAATATATATGACAGAGATTTGTTAATTTTTGTATACGTACTAGCAGTACACTAAATGGTTCTTCGATACTGTCACAACCAGTTTCTTATACAGGGTATCTTACAATTAATTATGTTAAGAGCATGTTTTGATCAATATTTCTCAAAATTATGCTCTTTCTATCTGTTCATTAATCAAAGTGCTTAATAATAATTTTCTCAAACTTTATTCAAAAGCAATATTAGATTTTATTCTACATTATAGGGGGAAATGATGTATCAAATTGGGGAAATTTTACGGAGATGAAAAATTTTTCTTTTCAGAGCGTGAATTTATGATACAATACTACTAGTTTTGAAGTTGGAGGGAGACATGGGGAGATTAAAGCGTTGTGAAAATGAGCAGTGCCTTGCGTCAAATGATTTTAATGCGAAGTTTTGTTTGAAATGTGGGCATGCATTTTCCAGTGAAGAACCAGTAATGGCTGCTGGTGAGCATGCATTGAGCCGACCAGTCATTTGGAGAAAGCCTTGGTTTATTAGCGTCATCAGTGTGGTTATTTTAGTCGTGGTGTTGTATGTCACCGGCTTGTTCCTCTATAACAAAAATATGGTGATAACGGCTGCAACAAAAGCCGCGGAAACAGACAATGTTGATTTGTTGTTTGAGCAAATTACAGTACCAGCGAATGTAAAATACTCTGAAGGTTCGTACAAAGATTATTTGAAAGAGAATAATTTACACACTATTGCTGATACGATTGAATCAGTGGTAACGAGGCTTGCAGAAGACAAGGAGAGTGCACCGTATGTACTTGATGCAAACGGCAATCGTTTACTAGAAGTTATAAAACAGAAAAAATTCGGCATTTATTCAACGTATACTTTGCAAGCGGTTGGCTATGAGCTAAATGCACAAGCCAATATGGAAGATGTCACGTTTGAAATGCTCGATGAAACAACCACGACCGATGAGAGTGGACATACATCGCTTGGTATGCTTTTACCAGGTACATATACGTTAGATGCAAAGGCGACATCGTCTACTGGTGACTTAACGCATAAGCTACAAATTGTTCACCCGACCGGTTTTGAGGAAAGTACGGCAGAGGTGTATTTTGAAACGTATGCTATTTATTTAGATACGCCGTATCCAGAGGCGGAGCTCATCATTGATGGTGAGACCACTGGTCAAACTATCGCACAGTACGGTGATGTCATTGCAAGTGTCCCAGAAGGTCAAACGGTAAGCGTTTCAGCTGTATTAGAAGTTGACGATGACACGTATAAATCTGAAAAATTTGAAGTATCTTCTGAGGAAACGGTGTATTTTGAGTTTCCAGAATATGAAGTCATTCAAACAGCTAAAACTTTTGGTAAAGAAGAAGCACAAACCTTTTTAGAGAGTTACCGCGCTGCTTATGAGCAAGCGATTATCGCAGCAGACTTCTCTTATGTGAGCGATTATTTCCAATCGGGTACGGAGACGTATAAAGAATATGAGAAATTCGTTAATGCTCATCGTGAATTTGAATCGTACAATTATACGTTTATGGAAAATAAATTTAAAAGTTTTGAACAAGCGAAAGATTTAACGGTAACGGTTGAAACGTTTGAATCGTTAATCTTTACCTCGGATGGAGAAGCATATTTGTATGAGCGTGATAAGCGCTATACGCTGGTATTTGATGAGAAGAGCAATGGTTACCTCATTGGTAATATTGAAATTTTAAATACCGAGAAAACGAAGCAATAGGAGGAAATATTTGTGAAAACGGCACGTGGCATTATTTTAGCAGAAGATGAAGTCGTCATCCGCGAGTATGAAGCATCATATATTGATGTGCCTAAATCAGAAGGGTATATCATCACGACGAATCGTCGATTAATTTTTACCGGTAGCACATCCTCCGCGATGGGCTCAAGCATTATCGTTCGCGATACGAAAATCGATAACATTACCGGTGTGGTCGGTGGGTTAACACGTAAAAAAAGTATTATCCAAATTATTATCGGCGTAATTATTGCTCTCATTGGCTTAGTCGGCATCTTTAATGATTTTAATATTATTATGCTGCTCGTTTTACTTCTTGGTAGCTACATTGCCTATAGAGGTATTAGTGCTGGTGGGGTACAAATGTATTTATCTATCTTTAGTAGCCAAGCGGCTCCAGCGATTAGCGTTGCTGTTGAAGCAAGCCGCGGTTTATTCTCACGCATTAGCAAACATGATGCGGTAATGACGGTTGCCGCTTCTGGCCCAGGGAAACATACTGAACAAATGATTCGTGAAATTGGGGCACTTGTGCAAGATATTCAAATTATGGGTGAATTAGCAGTCAGCAAATGGATTGACAAGCCAATGTCTATTGAAAACTTTCGGCAATATAGTAAAAAAGAGCAATTAACATCTACGATAGAAACTATTAAGCAAACAGCGACAATGGTAAAAGAAACAGCAGTAACGGCGACGGATTCGGTTGTGGAAGTGTCGAAAAAGACAAAAGCTACAAAAGAAAGCCCAAAGTCAACAAAGCAATGTGAGTGTGGCACGACACTACTAGCAGAAGCAGAGTTTTGTACAGAATGCGGTAAAAAGCAACAAGCGCAAGAAAACATTTTCGGATAATCAAAGCGTTGTTCTTCCTAGGAAGGACAACTTTTTTTGAAAGGAGCAGCAATGAGTTATTTAAAAAATCAAGTCATTGACGGTCAAACATTAGCAACGTTACAACCAGGAGAAGTGAGATGGTACGGTAGTTCGAAATACGGCATTCCTGGACAAGAGCGAACGGGGATATCGATTCATCCGGATTTACTGCGTCGACATATGCTTTTTATCGGTTCAATCGGCAGCGGGAAATCCGTGTCGATGTTCCATTTAATCAATGGACTGCGTAAAAATGCAACAACAGATGATGTGTTTGTATTTTTCGATGCGAAAGGTGATTATTTAGAAAAGTTTTATCAAATAGGGGACTACGTGTTGACGAACGCAAGCGAGGACGTGCCGGGAATGGTGAGCTGGAATATTTTCGATGATATAATGGCCACAAAGGAAGAAAAGCGCGAGGAAGTTATTTGGGAAATTGCCTCTTCCCTTTTTAAAGAGGATATGGAAAATTCCAGCGCACCGATTTTCTCGATTGGTGCAAGAGACTTATTCGCTGCCATTTTATGTGCGAAAGTACGTGAAATGGATAAAAATGGTACAAAAGAGGATCATGCTAGCTTTATTCGATGGCTACAGGAGGCATCAGACGTGACGGTGCGTAACTTATTGTTAAAGCATCAAGATTTTGCTTGGGTGCGCAACTACATTCATAAGTCCAACGACCCGAAAACGAATCAGTCGTTCTTTATGCATCTATACCAAAACTTATTTAACGTCTTTACCGGCAATTTCCGCGAAAGCGGCAATTTTTCGTTAACGCGCGCGGTGAAAGAACGCGGCGGACGTGCTGTGTTTTTAGAATACGATATTGCCAGCGCCAACGTCTTAAAGCCAATTTATACGCTATTATTAGACATAGCGATGAAAAATGCGCTTGGACAAAAGGAAACTGAAGCACGCGGCAATGTCATTTTCATTTTAGATGAGTTACCATTAATTCCGAAACTGAATTATATGGACAATGCGTTGAACTTCGGTCGCTCGTTAGGCATTCGTGTAATAGCCGGCATTCAAAACGTTGGGCAAGTACGCCACGTTTATACTGAGGCGCTCGGTGATAGTATTTTAAGTGGTTTTGGGACAGTGTTTGCGTTCCGCTTATTTGACGAGCAAAGCCGCCGCTTTATTACGAATCGTCACGGAATGAATAAGAAATTTGTCGCCTATGTATCCTCGAATGCAAGTAAAGGCGTGCAGGATCAAATGATTGACGGGCATGTCATCGAGGATTGGGATTTAACGGAGTTGTCGATTGGTCAATGCATCGTCTCCCCGTTTAACGGTGAGCCGTTTAAATTTTACCCATTGAACTATGAAAAATAAGGAGGCATTTTGTTTTGGAAAAAAATAAACCATTTGTACAGCTCGGTCGAGGCCTTGGAGAGTTCCCAATGGAGAACGGTAGCCGTGTATTTTTAGTAATGAATGGTGTGAAGCAACAGCAGCTCACACCGTTTGAATATGAGGCTTGGGGGCAAGTGAGCCGCTTTGAAACGTTAGAGCAGTGGGAGTCAGCGATTCAGAAAAAGATTGCCAATGTAAAAAACTTTAACTGGCCGCTTGTACTGAAAAAATTAACGGACGAACAGCTTATCGCACGTTGGGAATTTTTCGCCATTGAAGATCCAAACTTAATGCGTCTTTACGCAACTCGTCAAGGCTATGCGCATGGCTTGGTGGACGGTAAATGGCTCATGTCCGATACCGAGGCAACAAAAAGCATTGTGTTAACGAAAGACCAATTTGATGTTTGGAATGCTGCAGCTGGTAAATCGATGCTATTAGAAGTAATCGATACACTTATGAAGCAGCGTAAGCTGCCGCTAGCGGAGGCATTCGCGCTACTCGTAAATAATGGATTCCGTCTTGTCCAGATCGGCCTATGGAACTTAGAATATATCGATTTAGGAGAACAGGAGTGAACAAAATGATTGTAGGAGCAGGCGAAGGATTAGGATTTTTTGAACAAGACAAAGGGCTTACTTATGGCGTCCGATTTTATAAGCAGACATTTCCATTAACAAAACAAGCGTATAGCGTATGGCAGATTGCGAATATGGCTGCCTATGAGCTCAGCGAATTACCCGCAGCATTGCAGCTTCCAGTAGATAGAGTTGAACAGGAGTTACAGGTATTAAGAGAGAAAGGATTAGTCTTGGACTGGCCAACTAACCCTAGCAAGGAATTTTTAGCAACGTACACCCTCGTGCCAAAAGGAAAAATAATTAAATATGAAAACGACGAATGGGTGTTTCGAGAACTGATGGGAGACACGATGATTGCTTTTGATATTTTACCAACGACATTATGGCGTCTTGCAAATCCTTTTTGGACGCTCGAAACACTTTTTGAGAATGTCGTAGCTATTACAGGACATGATGAAAAGCAAACAATCGAACTTTCAATGAAATGGATTCCGCATTTAATAAGCCGGGGGTTTTTAGCCCTTGAAAAGTGGTAATGGAGTATGTTTGATATTACAAAAGCAATTACAGCTTCTTATCAAAAGGCAAAAACGGCAGCAGAGGAAATAAAACAATCACCAAAAGAATTTTATCAAAATACGAAATCCGATTTATTTGTCAAAGTGTTTAGTTCGCCTGAAAAATATCAACAAAAAAATGAATACATGAAACAAGTACTGCAAAATCCGAGCTTAATGCCCCAGTATAAAACGGATCAGCTTATGGACCGCATCGATACGACGATTAAATTTGGCTCGCCGGTACTATTTAGTAGCCTAGGAATCGACATTGGCACACCTCTACAAGGGACCGGTTTAACGGATGCATTAAAGGAAAATGCGCTGCAGTCGAAGCATTTTTTACAATATAGCCCACTCGGGACGAAAGTAACGAATTTTGTGCAAAATATATATCAATGGAGCTCGCAAAACAAATCGCTTGAAGACCGACAGAAGGCGTTCGAGAAATTTGAAAAGGAATTTAACGCACGACAAGAAACACTCGAACGTTACAAATGTCGTAGTCATCCAAAAGAGATAGAGTCAATAAATGAACAGAACTTCGTACCACCAAACGAGCCAGACGAGTTCGACCAACTGGCTGAATATGAACAAGGAATGTCGGAAGAGGAAGATTCAGAATCGGAGCCGGAAGAAACAGCAGAGGAAGATTCAGAATCGGAGCCGGAAGAAACACCAGAGGAAGAACTGGAATCGGAGTCAGAAGAAACACCAGAGGAAGAGCCGGAATCGGAGCCGGAAGAAACACCTGAGGAAGATTCAGAATCGGAGTCGGAAGAAACACCTGAGGAAGAGCTGGAATCGGAGTCAGAAGAAACACCAGAGGAAGAGCCGGAATCGGAGCCGGAAGAAACACCAGAGGAAGTGCTGGAATTGGAGCCGGAAGAAACACCAGAGGAAGAGCCGGAATCGGAGCCGGAAGAAACACCAGAGGAAGAGCCAGAATCAGAGCCGGAAGAAACACCTGAGGAAGATTCAGAATCGGAGCCTGACGAAACACCTGAGGAAGATTCAGAATCAGAGCTGGAAGAAACACCTGAGGAAGATTCAGAATCGGAGCCTGAAGAAACACCAGAGGAAGATTCAGAATCAGAGCCTGAAGAAACATCTGAGGAAGAGCCAGAATCAGAGCCTGAAGAAACACCTGAGGAAGAGCCAGAATCGGAGCTGGAAGAAACACCAGAGGAAGATTCAGAATCGGAGCCGGAAGAAACACCTGAGGAAGAGCCAGAATCAGAGCCTGAAGAAACACCAGAGGAAGAGCCAGAATTGGAGCCTGAAGAAACACCTGAGGAAGAGCCAGAATCAGAGCCGGAAGAAACACCAGAGGAAGAACCAGAATCGGAGCCAGACGAAATACCAGAGGAAGAACTGGAATCGGAGCCGGAAGAAACACCAGAGGAAGAACCAGAATCGGAGCCAGACGAAAAACCAGAGGAAGAACTGGAATCGGAGCCGGAAGAAACACCAGAGGAAGAACCAGAATCGGAGTCAGACGAAAAACCAGAGGAAGAACTGGAATCGGAGCCGGAAGAAACACCTGAGGAAGAACCAGAATCGGAGCAAATTCAGTATGAAGATGATTCTAAGTATGAAGGATATTAAGCGCTCTTACTTAGCATAAACAAGAGTCAAACTAACATTAGTAGTACAAATCAAGGTCATGGTTTGTACTACTATTTTTTTATAGTAGAAGTAAAAAGCATCTGGGATGAGTTAAAATCCGTAGTTAACTAACGGTAGTGTAGTTCTATACAAAATGAGTGAAGACCACAATAATATAAGTCGGGGGAAGAATTGCTCGTGGTGATTGAAGAACAGCAGAAATAAGTTTATAAAGCTCGTCCAACAAGATATGCTCGATGAAACAATTTACGGGAGGTTACATAAGAGTAGGTTTTTTCGAGGTCCTCATTGTGAGGGCTTTTTTTTTGTTGCTAATATAAACACCCAATTAATTCTAGGTATTTTGGGAGTAATGAGCGTATATTGTATTGGGATGCGCTTCAAAAGGATTATTTTAAAAATAAGCCTATTTTACTAGGTTGGTTTGATATACTAGAATGGAAAAATTGAGAGGTTCATTTTAATTAGTAGGGAAGTGTAAAAAATGCTCTGGAAAATTTACTTTTGGCTAATTATAGCTATATCGATAGCTTCAATGTTTGTAGAAGCGGTTCATGGTCCGGTGATAGAAACTACTGATACTGTTATCAGTATTATTTCCACAATTGGATTATTTGGTTATGTATATAACAAACAATGGTTATCAAAGTCATTCTGGAAATTCGTATTTATAATAACTGTAATTGAAGTGCGTGCATACACAATGTTGGATGTGCTTAATGATCCAGAACTTGGAGTAGGGGGAATGATTTTCGTTACAGCTTTCACGCTTATCATAATGTATCCTTTCTTTCTAGGTTTATATAGATATGGATTCCGTAAGCAAAATTTAGCTTAGTGACTTCATAATAGCAGGTGCATTTGTTTGAATAAGGCATTAAAAAAGGAGACCATAAAATATGTTAACAGTCGATAATTATATTGATTCCATTAAAGCTAACCTTGAGGAACATTCAGATTTGTTAGTAGCTAACCTTAAAAATATCATTACATACAACTATTTTTCTGAAATAGATTTGTTGGATTTTACCGCATTTATTGAACCTACAAATTTTGAAATTTCAATAAGGATGTTCTCTATGGATAGAGAAGCTAACGAAGTTTTCTATGAAGGTAATGACACAACAGTTTTTGCAGGTAGTGTTGATATAGTTCCTGATGTTACATACTATCAGTTAATCGACAATTCATTGGATGATTTTTTTGATAATTTTTACGAAGAAAACTATCCCGCAATATACGAATTAGAACAAAAAGCGTTTACAGATTGGTTTAGTCAATGTTGGAAAAAATCAGGTGGGGATATATTGAATTTACCATCGTTCTTTGTTTTCCACGATGATACTAAATCATATGAGTTAAAAAATAATCAATGGATTGATGATGAAGAAAAATGGTCATAAAAAACGATGAAGAAGGCCTATATATAGGCATTCTTTTTTTATTATCGAAATATCAACATTAACCATTAATATAGCCTATATTTAAACATCTCAAATTTGCAACTGCTTTTAATTTGTCTTCGCGACGAGAGCCTAAAACAATTTTAGCTTTTTTACTCGCCAAGTATTTTGCAGTTACTTCTCCAATTCCTGATGAAGCGCCAGTGATTAAATCTAATAAGCCTATTCGAGAACAACTCTCGAGTAGGCTTATTTATTTTTTTATAAAACACCTTTACTTATGGTTCCCGTAATGCATCTAAATGATATTTTTATTTTTCATTGATCAAACTATCAATTAAACAATTTTTGTTTGATACCCTTTTGTTTATTTTTCGGAGGGGTAAGGTCTTTTGGAATTAGGGATGTATACGTTTCCCCGTCGAGTCTTTCAGCTAACTCTTTTTTAGCATTATCAAGTAATTCTGGGTTTTCAAGAGCCGAAATAGCGGTACATGCCATTGCTTTTCCAGCTAATAACATGGCATCATGGGCGTAGCTTTCTTTACCTTGTGCGACGGCCTGCCAAGTATGAAAGGGTGTTCCGAACGCCCAGGTGGAAGTAACACATTGTGCGGTTGGAACATTCCAGCTAACATCGGCAACATCTGTAGACCCTCCCATAAATGTTTCTTTTTCAGAGAAAGGAACGATAAAGTCGGCAATAGGTCGTTCTGCTAATTGAGAAGCTCCTTGTTTCCCAACTTGTAAAGCTGCCGCACGCTTCTCCTCGTCAGTCAACGTTTCATAGATTGTTTTTGCATAGTTTATATCCTGTTCAGTAGCAAGAGGAGCTCCTATTTCCTGCATATATTGGTGCATCACTTTTTCAAGTGTCATATTAGGAATTAAATTATGGCAGGAACCTTGAATTTCGAAATCAACCTTCGTTTGCGTCATAAGTGCCGCACCGCGGGAACAGTTAACTACCCTGTCATAAAGCTCTTTTACTTGATCTGGTTTCGGTGCACGGATTAAGTATGTCACTTCCGCCTCAGCTTGAACGACGTTTGGAGCCAATCCTCCTGTATTGGTTACAGCATAATGAATCCGAGCTTCATCAATCATGTGTTCCCTCAAATAATTGACTCCAACATTCATTAGTTCGACTGCATCTAAGGCACTTCTTCCTAAATGTGGTGATGCAGCGGCATGGGCACTTCTCCCTTTAAATTTAAAGTGTGCATGGATGACAGCGTTGGCAGTGGAGTTCATGACAGCATTCATTGTTGAAGGATGCCATGAGAAGGCAGCATCAACATCTTTAAAAAGACCGTCTCTTGCCATAAAAGTTTTCCCGTATCCACTTTCTTCTGCTGGACAGCCAAAATATTGTACTGTTCCACCAAGATTATTTTCCATCAAATAATCCTTAACCGCAATAGCTGCCGCTAAGGAACCTACTCCCAGCAAATTATGTCCACAGCCATGGCCATTTCCATTTTTATTAATGGGCTCGAATGTACTGCTGCGTGCTTGTTGACTTAGCCCTGCCAAGGCATCATATTCCCCGAGAATCGCAATGACCGGATGACCAGATCCATATGAGGCAATAAAACCTGTTTCAAGACTAGCTATTCCCTTTTTTACGGTAAACCCTTCCTTTTCCATTGCTTCGCTAAGCAAATCAGCTGAACGGAATTCCTCAAATCTGGTTTCTGCAAACTCCCATACTTGATCACTTAGCTGTGTAAACAAGGTGCGTTTATTATCTATTAAATTTGTAATTTTTTCTGTTAGAGTAGTCAATTTTTCCATCTCCTAAATTGCATTATTTTTGAAAGAAGGAACCTCTTTCTTAGTGCGAATTAAAAATAAAGATCCCGCACACAATAGAGCAAACATAATCAGCATAATAAAAGCAACTGTATAAGAACCGTCAAAAGCATCGACTAAAAATCCTATTAACATCGGAGTAAGAACCCCAGCGAATTGGGCTCCGGTATTAATGAACCCATTTGCAGTACCTACAACCTCTTCAGACAGCATTTTTAATGGAGCTGAGATAATCAGAATAATATTAAACGACATGAATACAGTAACAACACTTTGATAGACAGCAAACATTGCTATATTTGGTGCATAAGCCATTAAATATAGAAAAACCGCCGTTAATACTGCAAATACAGCTGCAATTACCTTATCTTTCCCTTCAGGCAATTTATCCAAAATATAGCCGCTTACAATCATTGCAATAATTCCTGCAAACGCTGGAATAGCTGAAATATACCCGACTGATGTTAAGTCGAGATTGCGTTCCGCTACTAAATAAGTTGGCATCCACGCCATTAATCCCCATTGCACGGCATAAATGGCAAAATAGGCTATGAACAAATTCCAGATGATCGGAGTTTTTAAAACTTCTCTTAAAGGTGCTTTATTTTTTGAAGGGTTTTCACTTTTTCCTACAGTTGAATCTTTCCGCTCTTTTATGAAAAATACATAGAGGAAGGCAAATATAATACCAATGGCACCCGCAATATAAAAGATTGTTCTCCAACCGATACTTTGCATGGACTGGGTACCAATTATTGGTGTTATTACCCCCATAATCGTCCCAGAAGTGAGCATGAAGGACATGGCACGGCTACGTTCATTTTGTGGAAACCAACTCGCAATACCTTTTGACGCAGATGGAAAAAAGCTGCCTTCCCCAAGTCCAAAAAGAAATCGAATGAGGATTAAGGACATGAAGGACCACGCCATTCCCGACAAAATCGTGAAGACGGACCAAGCAAAAACAGCCATGATAATGATTTTTCGGAAGCCAAACCGATCTGCGAGCCACCCACCGGGAATTTGCATTAAGGCATAACCTGCAAAAAAGCTGCTTAAAACAATTCCAGTCTGGGAGGCACTTAAATGTAGATCCTCTGAAATACCTAAAATCGCATAATTCATAAAAAATCGATCAAAGTTTCCAATTGACCATCCTAAAAATAGCAAGATGATAATGACATACTTCCAGTTCTGCGACAATTTAGATACCATATAATTCCTCCTAGCGAAATTAGTTGAATTCTGTATAATTATAAAAAATTCTAACTATTCAAACAATGTTTGACTCTATATAATAATTACATAAACTATGTGGAGGTCTACATATTCCTATGGAGGTTGTATAAAGTGGAAACATTGATGAAAATCAAACAATTTTTAGTGGGTGACTGTTGCTTTTCACATTTTCAGCTGTGGCAAAGCTTAAATGGATTAGATTTTTCACTTGTTTTATCTCATCATTTTGACAAAGCAACACACATACCAGAAAGATTTTTCAATGAAAAAATTCGCACCCATGAAAATTACACCGATATTTACTATCATTATGTGAATCATACAACCTTTGTCCTCAGGATCAGCAAATCATCCGTATTAAAAATCGAAAGCAAGCAAAAACTTAAAACGATAATCGATTTACATTACTTGCAAGTAATGCTATATAGAGAAAAATATATTAGGAACAAAATGATGGAGAGCATCCGTGATATATCCGTACACGAAGATTTAGATGATTTGTTAAAAAAAATATTAGAAAATGCCTTGTCTGTTATACCTGTGGCTAATATGGGAGTTTTATGGATATACGAACCAAGCATAGACGTGCTTTTTCCCAAAGCATGGACAGGCGGTCCTAATAAAGAAATTGGCAAAATGAGAATGAGGGTCGGGGAGGGAATTATCGGAAAAACCTTTAAAGATAATAAATCTTTTATTCTTACAAATATAGAGGGAATTCTCTCAGAATCCTCTAATATTTCACCAGGTAATCTTTTTCATTTGTATAACTCTGTCCAATTTGACGATTTACAATCCATTATCTCAGTGCCAATAAAGGTTGAGGAGAGTACTTTATGTGTTTTGATCGTCTACCAAAATGGTGCTTATCCTCTTTTAACGAAAGATGATCAACAACTGTTAGAAAGTTTTTCCGATCAGGTTTCTATTGTCTTAAGAAATTCGAAGCTATACCAAAATCTAAAAAAACAAAATGACCTTTTAATTCAACGAGATACCATTCACAATTCTTTAATAAAACTGTCTCTTCAAAGTAAAGGTTTACAAAAAATCGCAAATGAAATAAAAAAGATGATAAACCATCCATTAATGATAGTAGACTTAACAGATGATCAATTATATTCTAATCCAACCCCATGGAAAGCGGAGCTTCCTTCAGAGCTGATAAAAATAAATACAAAATTACCAACTCAGTCTTTTTTTACTGAGTCTTATAATAGTCAGTCATTGTATATTCACCCCATTATTGCTATCGATGTTCCGATTGGAATAATGGCCGTAGAAATGGAGGAAGATGATCTTTTTCCTTTAAACAAAATGATTATTGAACAGGCAAGCTCAGTAATTGCATTAGAGATTATCAGAAAACAAACATTAGTGGATTCTTTTTATCAAAAAACAAATGATCTATTCAATGATTTTATTCAGAGCCGAGAATATAATCTGATACGAAAGAAGGCCATTGAGCTTAGAATTAATCAACATCCCTATTATATGGCGATCGTAATTCATCTACATCCTCATGCAGATTTCCATTTTGTTAATATGCAAATGCACAAACTAATTGCACAAATTAAAAGGCATTTAGGAATATTTGTTTCACTCGTTTTTGGTTATGGAAATAAAGTGACGTTGGTATGCCAATTTAATAACTTTGCAGATCAAGATTATGTAAAAAAGAGACTAGCGCTTATTCATACCAACTGGAATAATGTGCATGAAGAATCTCTAAAAATAGGGATGGGTACCTGCTATCCAAGTATGGAGAATATAACGAAAAGTTACTCCGAAGCGGATAAAGCCCTTTCTTTTCTGATCTCGAGGCAGCTTAAAAATATCGTGAACTATCAGGATATTGGCATTAATCATCTTTTTATTCACCAACCCATTGATGACTTGAACTCTTTTGTAAATGAAGTTTTTAAACCTCTCCAATCTGATAAAGATGGTACTTTGGATTTAGAACAAACCCTGCTTGCCTATATGGAGAACGACCGTCAAGCAACACAAACAGCTAAAATTTTGCATATCCATGTTAATACTTTATATCAAAGGCTAAAAAGAATCGAAGACAAGCTTCAAATTACCTTTTCGAATCCAGAAGACATTTTAAAAGTTCAACTTGCATGTTATTTAAGAAATTCAATCGTCTCACTAACCTGACTACCGCAATATTGCTATTAACAGTTTGTTAAGCATGCAGTTAGAGAAGCTTTCGCATTTGTAACAAACGGGGTAAAGTGTTCACTTGAATTATGGCTGGCAACTGTTTGCAGTCCTGCAAACTTCAATCCTTGTAAAATCACTAACTCTTTATTTATGCGACAAATTGGAGCTCTATAAGATAGAATCTATATTTTAAAATGTTAAAATATCAGTATAATTGCATTATTCAGTTAAATTGTTTTTCTCCCTAACCCTGATTGCTAGGGGACATTGGTTCTTGTCTACTAGTAGCAAGGGACCAAGGAAACATTTTAAAAATTTTGTACATGCGGAAAACCGTTTGTAAAAGGCTTTAATACCTTAAGGAGGAGAAAAAGTGAGTCGAACGAAAAGCATCATTTCACTTAAAAACATTATCTGGAAGCGAAATGGAAAGCTGTTATTGAATGGGGTTTCATGGGAGGTCCAAAAAGGGGAACATTGGGCACTTCTAGGACTAAATGGATCAGGGAAAACATCTCTTTTAAAAATGATTACAGGTTATCAATGGCCGAATAGTGGTGAAGTATCCGTTTTAGGAAATCTTTTTGGAAAAACGAATATTCCTGAACTGCGGAAATCCATAGGCTGGGTCAGTTCCGCATTAGATCAGGAATATCAGTCACGCCCAAATGATACAGCACTTGAAGTAGTTTTAAGCGGAAAATTTGCTTCAATTGGATTATATGAGGAAATTACAGAGGATGATGTAAAGAAAGCAAAAGCATTACTTGACCAATTCAGAATCAAACTTTTGTCTAACCAATTTATCCACACACTCTCTCAAGGTGAAAAAAGAAAAGTAATGATTGCAAGGGCCCTCATGTCTTCACCGCAATTATTAATCTTAGATGAGCCTTGCAATGGACTGGATATTTACTCTAAAGAAGAGCTGTTAGCATCTATTGAAGATATGACTGCTGCACCGAACGGCCCAACCATTTTATATGTTACACATCATATTGAAGAAATCGTACCATCCATAACCCATGCTATGTTAATCAATTCGGGGAACGTTATGGATAAAGGAGAAAAAAGGGACGTATTAACCGAATCATTATTGGAAAAGACCTTCCGTGTCCCAGTCAAAGTAGAATGGGAGAATGAGCGTCCCTGGATTCGGATTAAATCCCTGTTATTAACTGAAAAAAATAATCCTAGTATGCTGAAGAGTAAAGTAAAGCGTTCGTAATAGTAAAAATACAAGATGAATATAGACTCCTTTCCATTGGAGGCCTAATTAAATAACTTGATTTATTGAGGCATAATAATAGTCGTTAGGACATCTTAATTTATCCCATTATGTAGAATGGTAGGTGTCTTTAGCCTTAACAAAAACATATTCTTAGTACTGACTTCGATTCTTATATTGTAATCTTTAAAATTGCTGAAGCATTAAGTCTTTTTCCTTTATTTAGCAGAAGGTTATATCCCAAGAGTTAGAGGGCACTCATGATTTTAAATGAGTGTTTTTTTGTGCTGGAATCTACTGAATTATCTAAATTTTACAAAATTACAATTGACCCAAATGGGACTGCTGATTTAGAATTGATGTGTATATGAAATTATGTTTTATATATAAAACCATTTAGGGGGGATGTATGTCTAATGGACAATTTTTAATAGTGTTCTAAAAGTTAGGAATTAAGTAAAAAAGACTTAGGGAGGTAAGTAATATGTTTAAGAATAAATTGGCGTTCGTTCTGCTTTGTTTGGTGTTAATAGTATCTGCATGCGGTTCAAGTGACGAAACAACACTAGAAAATAAAGGAAATTCAGGAGGGGAAACGGTAAAGGTTACTTTTACGGAACCTGCACGGTTGTTGTCGGTTGCCCCATTATATGTAGCCATCGAGCAAGGATATTTTGAAAAGGAAGGAATTGAAGCTGAAATTGTTTCTGGTGGTGGAGGAGCACAAGTAATTGCTTCGGTATTATCAGGTGAGGCTCAATTTGCGGTCTCAGGTCCTCGAAGTATGTTCACACCTCTTGACAAAGGTGAGGATTTATTGGCTATTCAATCATTAAATTCGGCGCTAACCTATCAAATTACACTCTCTGAACAATATCTAAAGAAAAAGAATGTTTCTAAAGACTCATCATTTGAAGATAAAGTTGCTTCATTGGATGGGGCAACTATTGGTACAAACCTTGTTGGTGATTCTGGGGACGTATACACCCGCTATTTAATGCAAATGCATGATGTTGACCCCGATACGCTTAAAACTGTCAAATTAGCAGGAGATGGATCGAAGATTGGCGGTATGCAGGAGGGGATTGTTGACGGTGGTATAGCATCGCCTCCAATGGGTTTACAGGCGGAGAGTAAAGATGTTGGTGAGATTGTAATCAATACAAGTGAAGAGCCAATGTATGGGAATATGGTTTGGGAAGCTGTTTTTGCTAAAAAGGAATATTTAGAAAAAAATCAGGAAACATCTTTGAAAGTAGTTTGGGCAATAGGTAAAGGTATGGAATTCACACGTAATAATCCAAGAGAATCTGCCGAATCAATCGTATCTTATTTTGATGGAATTGATGTTGATATCCTAGAGGAATCACTAATCGGATTGAAAAACACTTTTAAAGGCTATGGGGAAATGAATCAAGAAGCTTGGGATAATGCCCAGGATCCATTAGTTGAATTCGGCAAGTTGTCAGGCGTTTCTACTAAACAGGATACTACTGAAGATGTTATTTGGACAAATAGTTATATAGAAGAAGCATTTAAAAAATAATTAGATAGAAAGGAGATGATAGGTAAGATGGAAAATGCACAACTGGAAAATTTCAAATTGTCTACTCGTTTTTTAGATGTTACTTACGTAAACAATAAAACTGGTACAGAAGTGATTGCTCTGCAGAATATAAACTTGAATATCAAAGATGGTGAATTTATATGTATTGTTGGGCCGAGCGGCTGTGGAAAAACCACTTTTTTAAATACTGTAGTTGGATTACTTAAGCCAAGTAAGGGTGAAATTCTATTAGATCAGCAAAAAATTGATGGTCCCGGCAAGGACAGGGCAATGGTTTTTCAAAACCCGAGTCTTTTACCTTGGAGAACTGTTTTGGAAAATGTTCTTTATGGAGTTGAACTGTTAAAGCAAATAACCGCAGAGAAAAAGAAAGAGGCCCATGAATTTATTGAAATGGTCGGTTTAAAAGGTTATGAAAACCATTATCCACATGAATTGTCAGGGGGGATGCAGCAACGGGTAAACTTGGCTCGGGCATTAACGGTAAACCCGTCATTAATCTTACTGGATGAACCATTTTCGGCACTGGACGCACAAACTAGGGAATTTATGCAAGGTGAGTTACTTAGAATATGGGATGAGACAAAAAAGACAAGTCTTTTCATTACACACCAAATTGATGAAGCGGTATTTTTAGCTGATAGAGTTTTTGTTTTTGGGGCAAGACCAGGACGTGTAGTGGAGGTTGTGGATGTAGATATACCTAGACCGAGAGATCTCCATGTGAAGCGCAGCCCGGAATTTTTAGAGTTTGTTGATCATATTTGGTCCATTATTGAACAGGAGTCTTCAAAACAAGGTTTCGATAATAAAGAAAAATAATTAATGTGAAAGGAGAATACTATGACGAAGGGTATGATAGAACTTACACAATCAAAGCACAAGATAAAAAAGGCGAAGAAAATGAAAAAAGAAAAAAAGTCATTTTTTATCAGTGTTGCGTCTGTTTTACTATTCCTGTTGCTTTGGGAAGCAGCCTCTCAAAATGAATGGATAAATCCATTGTTCATTAGCTCACCAATTGAAATTGCACACGCGGCAGTTTTAATGGTCCAAGAAGTTTCCTTTTGGGAAAATATGAAGGTAAGTGGTTACGAATTTGTTTCAGGCTTTGTTTTAGCCATACTTATTGGAATCCCAATTGGTGTGTTATCGGGTTGGAATTCTACCTTTAATGCTGTAGTTAACCCTTTCATTTCAGGACTATATGTAACTCCTAAAGTCGCCCTATTACCAGTGATCATCATCGCATTCGGAATAGGACCAGCATCAAAAATTGTTATCGTATTTTTGATGGCCTTCTTTCCAATAGTGATGAGCGCTCAAAAAGCTATGTTAACATTAGATCAAAACTTAATAAAAGCAGCAAGGACATTTAGTGCAAGTGAATTTCAAATTTTTAAAACAATTGCATTGCCTTCGACGGTACCATTCCTTTTAAACGGTATTCGCTTAGGTATCGGTCAAGGATTAATTGCAGTGGTTGTAGGTGAATTATTCGCTTCGACAGCTGGTATCGGATACCAATTGACAAGCAATGGACAAAATCTACAAACAGATCGCATGTTTGTTGGCGTGTTGGTCATTACGATTACGGGAATCATTCTTACTTCATTATTAGGCATTATTGAAAGACGCTTTTCATCTTGGAAACCAGAAAATAGTTAATTAAATTTACACTTTAAACGTTATTTTTCAGTATTGCAGCACAAAACGGTTACAGTGTAAAAGTCTCAAGACAATATTTCAAGTAAGCTTTAATTTGGAAAAATTAATTGTAAACAAGTTTGTAGACAAAAGGGTTTCCACCTGAATTTTTAAACAAAGTTGATTGGAACGGAAGGTACGAGACTCCTGCGGGAAAAGCGAGGCCAAGGGAGACCCCACAGGCGCAAAGAGCGCCGAGGAGGCTCCCGGACCGCCCGCGGAAAGCGAGTGCCTGGAGTGGAATTCAACGTTCATATTTTACACTCACTCAAAAAAATATAGGCAATCTTATATCGAGTTTGTCTACAGTCTAAACAAAAGGTGCTTCCTATACGAAGCAGCTTTTGTTTAGCATGCTTTTCTAAGCGGGATCAAAAAAGATTTCCTTTCCAAGCCTATCTGGTATTTACTTCGTCGGCGATGATTACTGACAGATAGTGCTTTAATTCGTTATTTTACTGTGACACTTCACAGCGAGATAGAAAATTTATTGAAGTTCTCACGTATCCATGATACCTTCAGTTTATAGGGAATGGTTGGGAGGAATAGGTTTTGAACACAAAGGCATTTTTATTGGCATCTATTACAGTTATTATTTGGGGATCTACATTCGCTGCTATTCGTGCAAGCTTACATGGCGGATATTCAGCCGGCCATTTGGTACTTGTTCGTTATCTTATAGCATCAGGGGTTTTTATCCTATATGCTCTCTGGCCTGGGGTGAAATTTCGACTCCCGAAAAAAGAGGATTTGTTAAGGATTTCGATCCTTGCATTTATTGGTATTAGTATTTACCATATCGGGGTGACATTCGGGGAACAAACAGTTTCGGCGGGAACGGCTGGAATGCTGATCGGTTCAGCACCTGTCTTCATCGCGATCATTGCTGCGTTCGTTTTAAAAGAACGCCTTGGACTATACGGATGGATTGGTTTAGGAATTGGATTCACAGGGATCACCTTAATAACATTAGGTACCGCAGGCCCTTCCCTGAATATTTCTGAAGGAGCTTTTTTAGTACTGATGTCAGCTATTGCTTCTGCGGTGTTTTTTGTTTTCCAAAAGCCACTGTTTAGCCGTTATAATCCGATTGAGTTGACAGCTTATTTCACATGGATCGGTACAATACCCTTTTTTATATTTTTTCCTGGGCTATTTCAAGAAATTCAACAAGCTACTTTGGAAGGTCATTTATCAGCGGTTTTTGTTGGTATTTTCCCTGCGGCCATCGGTTATGTAACTTGGGCAATCGCTTTATCATTAGGAAAAGCCAGTTCCGTTTCCAGTTTGTTGTACATTGAACCTGTGATTGCCATTTTCGTCGCTTGGGTTTGGCTGCAGGAGGTACCTAGTACCCTTTCAGTCATTGGCGGCAGTATTGCGATATTGGGGGTCCTTGTCGTTAATGGTTTCGGAAAGTATAAATCAGTGGTGAAAAAAGCAGCATGAAAACCAGAAAAAATAGCGGCATTCCAGGTCATCATGAATGTATGTCTATCCTTCTTGGACGGCTCAACACATAGGAGGGCAGCCCAATAAAAGGAATTCACCCAGGTTGATGAGGTCAATCAAATACACCTGGGGAATTGGATTTTTCCGCCCTGTTCATTACCTGAAATTAAATCTATGCTTAAAGTCCCAATCCAATTTAAATGAATTATTTTCACCTGTTAAAAATTTATAATCAATATAGGACTTTTCTTTCCTAGTCATTCCATCGACATATGGGGAATAAGTCCGGAATAATAATACATTTTTCTTTTCATCAAATTCTACAAGTCTTAGCCAGCCATTTCCCCCTCGATAATTCGTTTGGTAATTGACCAGCATTTGAATGACATCATTTCCTGCTGAGTTTTGTTTTACCCGATGCGCTATCCCATAAAAATGTCCATTAACCGTCATGAACACTTGATTATGGTTCTTTACAAGTTCATTCCATATCAGCCGGCCATTGGTCGAATCGACGGCAATGGTTTTATCATCTTTAACTTTCGGAAAAATAATATCATGTGAGACGAGGATTGTCGGTTTATCTTTATGCCGTTCCAGAACTTTTTTTGACCATTCCAAGTCCTTATGCAGATTTTTCATATCCACGATTAAAACTAAGTATTCATAACTCCCTGCCTTAGCGATTGCATATGAGCTATACCCAGAGGGGGCCGACCCCTTATAGTATTTTTTATTCATAAAACGCTGTGGCCCATAATGTGTTAAAAAAGGATCTCCGGCAGCATAGTCATGATTCCCAGCCGCCATCATATATGGAATTTCCTTTTTTTCCAAAAGGGAAATGGCTCTGAGTGAATTCTGCCATTGTTTTTCTGAATCACTATCGACAATGTCCCCAACAAATGTATTCATGATAATATTGTTCTTCTTGGTGTTAGTGGATATCCAGTTCATTTGGCTATTGAAAATCTCAGGATTTTGGCTTGAATATTTCTGGGTATCTGGAACAAAAAGGAAATTATAATTCTTCTTATTCGTTAGAATGGGAAAGGACTTGTTTGATCCTTCAAAGGGTTCATCGTCACGAGCATCCTGTACTAGCCATTCTTTTTCAGTTAATGCCCTATTGGCAATT
Source organism: Peribacillus sp. 05N428 (assembly GCF_056397085.1). NCBI lineage: Bacteria > Bacillati > Bacillota > Bacilli > Caryophanales > Bacillaceae > Peribacillus > Peribacillus sp. 05N428. The sequence continues at coordinate 52,609 of NZ_JBFTMS010000032.1, forward strand.
CGTATTTCCTGAATATTCCCTGCGAAAAGTGCATCTAACTTATTTCCTAACTCTGTTGCACCGATATTCCAGCCTTTACCTTTTAATGCTGCAATACCTATGGCCCTTTCTGATTCTCCATAATCACTAACGCCATTTAAAGTTAGAGTCGTTGTGCTACCATCATTAACGACTGCCAAATGGTACCATTCACCAGCATTCAAAGAACGAGACCAATTGCTTACATTATAGTTTAAATTGGATGGATGGCTTGTCCAGTGCAATTTTTGATCACTGGATATAGATAAAGCAGAAAGGATTTTTTTCTCTCCTTCCATTTTATTAAGATCTGCCGCCTGTCCTTGTCTTGAAAAAAGCCCCATGTCACTTTTGGGTTTCCTTGGCATCTTAAATACAAATTCAATGGTAAAACCCCTATCGAAATTCTCTGAATTGATAGGTGCATCCCGTTTGGTTTTAAAATATCTTCCTGCAGGGGCGTTTTCGTAATTGGCGAATTTCAAGCTATCAACTTTATCTTGAGCATAATAATCTTCTTCAGACCATTTCAACATATTTTTTAATTCGGGTGATGCAGGGTCACCTATCGTCACTAACTCTATATCATTTCCTTGTTTGGTTGTATCTTCAATAATTAAATTACCTTTATCGATTGAACCGCTTTTAACATGTTGTTTTGTGAATTTCCAATTTGCAACGATACTGCTCCGATCATTTTCAGCAACGGAATTTAAAGAATCGGCTGACTTGGCAATACCAGGAACAATCATACATAAGAGTGAGAGACCTATAAATGCTTTTTTCATTCTCATAAACATCACCCCGTTACATTTTGATTAAGCGATATACATTTATCCTTTTTACTACCTGGATTAATTTGTAGCGTACTAAGCCAAGGTAGATTCCGTACAGCTGTAATATGGTATAGTTTGCTTATCTTCTCGGTAACTTATTAAGGATGAGTAAAAAAGTCTTATTTCTACAAAACCCATTAGGGAATAAGTCCTGATGGTTTGTTTAACTTGTTAAATCAAGGTTTTCAATGGATAGAAATCAATAATATGAAGAGATGTAGTTTGAAGGAATTTGAACATCAGATGGGGAGTAGGAAAACAAGCATACTGGTAATTGGAGTTAATGGACAAAACGAAGAAAAAGCAAAAAAAGAGACAGCCATAAGCTGTCTTTTTTTTCATCATCTACAAATCCAAGTCCAACCAAATCCGGGAACCCATACTCTCCTACAGCGTGGAATCCATTGTCCGTGTTCCCAATGACCGCCACCGTGTCCGTCCCATTGACCGCCGCCATGACCACCACCGTGTCCGTCCCATTGACCGCCACCATGACCACCACCGTGTCCGTCCCATTGACCGCCGCCATGACCACCACCGTGTCCGTCCCATTGACCGCCGCCATGACCACCACCGTGTCCGTCCCATTGACCGCCGCCATGACCACCACCGTGTCCG
>NZ_JBFTMS010000033.1:0-51299 GCF_056397085.1 Peribacillus sp. 05N428
AACTTCAAATATTTTCTGAAGATCCATATAGCTGTGCTTTCCTTCAAGGTAAAGTCGTACAATGAATATTTTCTGTTCGGCAGAAAAATTAGCCATAAAAAACACCCCGTAAATGTTAGTTTGGTGTCTAACATTTACGGGGCAGTTCATTGACTTCGGCAGTTTTTTTGGATCAGCCTGCGTTTTTAAGCAATTCGTTCGACTTGATGACCGGTGCCCAGAAAGTAACCGGATACATAAATTGGTTCAAATGAGTAAGTTCCTTTTTGTTGGATAATGCAGTGGATAGGAGATAAATGGATTTGAAGGTCAAGTCATTGGCGAATAGGTCCAAAAGCGTCGCTTTCATATTCATGATCGCTTCATGGTTTTGGGTGGAAATCATTAAATCGAGCTGTGGCAGGAACTTATCAAAATGATGGTCAAATTGTTTGAGGTCCTCCATGGTTTTTTGTTCTTCTGTCAAAGAGTTGAGCGAGCTGACAAAATCCCCGTATTGCTCACTTGAATCCCTTTTGATTTTTTCAGTCAATATATCGGTCAGTAATGAAGTAGGCAAATGTTCCATTTTCTGCACCCTCTTATCTATTTTCTATCATTATAATCATTTTAGACGAAAAATTCAAAAAGTTATGATTGGTAATTCTGCTGCCTGCGAGCTGGGATTGAAAAAACACCGTTCGTATCGAACGGTGTCGGATTTATCATCTCTTTTCAATCGCGACAATGAATGGCGGATTGTTTGCTTGGTTGATGAACCCGTATCTCAGGATATGGGCTTTCTGTTGAGGGAAGTTCTCTACATAATCCATCAATGCATCCCGTTCTGCCGATCCTCCTGGATGACCATGGTAAATGACGAGGATGATGATCCCTTCAGGCGCCAGCAGTTCGAACAACTGTTCAATGGCTGATATCGTCGTCTCGGCTTGGGTGATGATTGATTTGTCTCCGCCAGGTAGGTAGCCCAGGTTGAAGATGGCACCTGTGACCTTTCCGGAATGTTCTTTCTTGATATATTTGCTTAAATGTTCATGCCCAGCGTGAATGAGAGTGCAGCGCTTTTGTAAATTCTCGGCGTTCAGTTTTGCCGCTGTGGCTTCGATCGCTTCTTTCTGAATATCAAAACTATAGACATGTCCGTCTGCACCTGTAAGTCCTGCAAGAAAGACGGTATCAAAGCCGTTGCCCATCGTGCCATCTATGGTTATATCCCCGGGGCGGACCGCTTTTTCCAGCAGAATCCTGGCGAAAGGCAAAATTCGATCTAGCTTCATGATTGTACCTCCATGTGATGATTTTTCCCCTGCCAGCTGTTGCGGCGTTTCAGTTCGGCGTCAATGGCATTCAGGACATCCCATTTATTGACGCTCCACATTGGACCGATCATCAAATCGATCGGACCGTCACCCGTAATGCGATGAACGATCATTTCTGGAGGGATTATTTCCAGCTGGTCACATACAAGGCTGACATAATCGTCACGGTCAAGAAACTCGAGCAGGCCTTTTTCATATTGTTTGACCATCGGTGTCCCTTTTAATAGATGAAGTAAATGGATCTTTATCCCCTGCACATCGAGTTTGGCGACTTCACGGGCTGTTTCCATCATCATGCCGTAATCTTCCTGAGGAAGGCCATTGATGATATGGGAGCAGACGCGGATGCCATGTTTGCGCAGTTTATCGACGCCTTCTTTGTAGCAATCGAAGTCATGGGCGCGGTTGATCATCGTTGCGGTCTTTTCATGGACCGTCTGGAGACCCAGCTCGACCCAAAGGTAAGTGCGTTCGTTCAATTCCGCTAAATACTCGACTACATCATCTGGAAGGCAATCCGGGCGTGTCGCGATGGAGAGTCCGACGACACCTTCCTGGGTCAATACACTTTCATATTTCTCGCGAAGCTCTGCCACGGGTGCATGCGTATTCGTGAATGCTTGGAAATAGGCCATATATTTTCCATCTTTCCATTTATGGTGCATCCGTTCGCTGATTTTCTTAAACTGGACGTCCAAGGGTTCAACCCTGCTGCCAGCGAAGTCACCAGAGCCTGAGGCACTGCAGAAGGTACAGCCGCCATGTGCGACGGTGCCATCACGGTTCGGACAGTCAAAACCGCCATCCAGGGCAACTTTAAAGACCTTATGTCCAAAATGTTCTCTCAGGTGGTAATTCCATGTATGATATCGTTTGTTGTCCGTTGCATATATAAACGGGTTTGCTTGATTCAAATCAGCAACCTCCTAAATAAAATAAAGCGCAACATATATTATACAACATTCTCGCAGCTAGGTCTTTTTTTGAAAAATAAGCGTATACTGTATACTTGAAGGCTAAATATTTTGCTGCTATTTCCAGTTTATCTTTGAATGACTATATCCAATCGGGAGCTGATGGACATGACCGGTCAAGTTGAAGAAGCGATCAAACAAATGAAAAAGAAATTAGCCGAAAATAATCAGGTGATCGAAGTAAATGAAGATGGGTTCACATACAAAGCCACTTGCACCTTCAATTCACCTGCTTCGGATGAACAAATTCATTCCTTTGAAAAGAAAACCGGACTGCTTCTGCCTGAGGATTATAAGGAGTTTTTAAAAATAACCAATGGATGCCGTCTGTTCGATAATGTGGAATCAGGCGGGGAAAACGATTTATACAGCTTGGATGATATTATTAATTACACATATGAAAATTCCTACGAGGGATGCTATAAAGTGGCCTGCATTTATCAAGATAATATTGTGATCGATGGGGAAGCCGTCGCCAAAGGCGATAAGGAGTATTTAATGGTAAAAGGCCATATCGATGATTTTGAAGAAGGCGAGAAGCTCCATATGGGCTTTGCCGAATGGATCGAGCAGTTCATTTCCCATCAAGGTGAGAAGTTTTGGGATAAAGGTTGATTGCTCAAAAAAAAATGATAATCCTCCCGTTATTTGCTCAAACTAGAAAAGATGATTCCGTATCATCCAAATGAGACGCGAAGGAGAGGGTTTGAAATGGCAACCAGACAATCCGTCGATCATTTTTTAGAGCAATGTGAAGGGGCTCTCCATTTTGCAGAGTTTGAATTTAACGAGGCCTCACGGCAGGAGCATTATGATGATGAACAATTTCAAAATTCGCAAAGGTATATCGAAGAGGCTTTGACGGATATGGAACGATTGTATGCCAGTTCGAATGACCAGCAACGGGAAATGCTTTCGCGGATGAAGCAGCAGTTGAACGAATTGAGGAATGAAATGATTTTACTGCGACATTAAATGGAAGCAGGGGAGCTATGAATGAATAGCTCCCTTTTTTGCACGAATTTTCCTGAATTCGCATATATAATGAAAAACCTGTCGATAATGTTTATGTACGGCTATTGCAATTATCGGTGAAATTGACTAGAATGAAATAAAATCAATATTCTCATAAAGACTATGATGAGGAATAGTAGCGGTTTAAACCAGTAAAGAGAGTTGACGGATGGTGCAAGTCAACCTGGGACGGTCGCGAACTCGCCTTGGAGTCCCGGGTGTGAATTAATAAGTAATGCCTGGCGTTTTAATCCATGTTACGGATGTTTTAAGCTGGGCGGATTTTAGCTATCGCCAATGTGGGTGGTACCGCGGGAAGATATACATAATCCTCTCGTCCCTATTTTGGGATGAGGGGTTTTTTATTGTTTTTTATACGGAAATTAGGAGGAAATCATATGAGTTTTGACCATAGAAGCATAGAAACGAAATGGCAAAAGTATTGGGAAGGCAATAAGACATTCAAAACGGGTGAAGAAAGCGGCAAACGCAAATTCTACGCGCTGGATATGTTCCCTTATCCTTCAGGGGCTGGTCTTCATGTCGGGCACCCGGAAGGTTATACGGCAAGCGACATCCTGGCACGGATGAAACGGGCACAGGGGTATAATGTATTGCATCCGATCGGCTGGGACGCTTTTGGACTTCCGGCAGAGCAATATGCGATCGATACGGGAAATGATCCAGCTGAATTCACGGAGCACAACATCAATACGTTCCGCCGCCAAATCAAAGCCCTTGGTTTTTCTTATGACTGGGATCGTGAAATAAACACGACAGATCCCGACTATTACAAATGGACGCAATGGATCTTCTTGAAATTATATGAAAAGGGTCTTGCCTATATTGATGAAGTGGCCGTTAACTGGTGTCCTGCACTTGGCACGGTATTGGCGAATGAAGAAGTCATCGATGGGAAAAGTGAGCGTGGAGGCCATCCTGTTGAGCGCCGCCCAATGAAACAGTGGATGCTTCGCATCACGGCGTATGCTGATCGTTTAATCGACGATCTTAATGATGTGGATTGGCCGGAAAACATCAAGGATATGCAGCGTAACTGGATTGGCCGTTCCGAGGGAGCGGAGGTTACATTCAATATCGATGGCTTTGATGAAACATTCACGGTGTTCACGACTCGTCCGGATACGTTATTCGGTGCAACATATGCCGTATTGGCACCTGAACATCCGTTTGTCGATAAAATTACGACAGCTGATCAAAGTGCGGCAGTTGAAGCCTATTTAGATGAAGTGAAACATAAAAGCGACTTGGAAAGAACAGACTTGGCAAAGGATAAATCAGGCGTGTTCACGGGGGCTTATGCGATTAACCCGGTAAACGGCGAAAAAATGCCGATCTGGATTGCCGATTATGTGTTGATCAGCTACGGAACAGGAGCAATCATGGCCGTTCCTGCCCATGATGAGCGAGATTATGAATTCGCAGTAAAGTTCGACTTGCCGATCAAGGAAGTCGTAGCTGGCGGAGACGTAACAAGTGAAGCATATACAGGCGATGGACTTCATGTGAATTCGGAATTCCTTGATGGGTTGAATAAGGAAGAAGCCATTTCGACAATGATCAAATGGCTGGAAGAAAAAGAAATCGGCACGAAGAAAATAACATACCGCCTTCGCGACTGGTTGTTCAGCCGTCAGCGTTACTGGGGTGAACCGATTCCAATCATCCATTGGGAAGACGGCACGATGTCTCCAGTGAAGGAAGAAGAACTTCCATTGATTTTACCGAAAACTACGGACATCAAGCCTTCGGGTACAGGCGAATCACCACTTGCGAACATATCGGAATGGGTGAATGTAACGGATGAAAACGGACGAAAAGGACGCCGTGAGACGAATACGATGCCACAGTGGGCAGGAAGCAGCTGGTACTTCCTTCGTTATATCGATCCGGATAACAAAGAAGCACTTGCCGATCCTGAGAAATTAAAAGAATGGATGCCGGTCGACATTTATATTGGCGGCGCTGAGCATGCGGTGCTTCACTTGCTTTACGCTCGTTTCTGGCATAAATTCCTGTACGATATCGGTGTCGTGCCAACGAAGGAACCGTTCCAGAACCTATTTAACCAAGGAATGATCCTTGGTGAGAATAATGAAAAAATGAGTAAATCCAAAGGGAACGTCGTGAATCCGGATGATATCGTGGAAAGCCATGGTGCCGATACACTTCGCATGTACGAAATGTTCATGGGGCCATTGGATGCTTCGATTGCCTGGTCCACAAACGGATTGGACGGTTCTCGCAGATTCCTTGACCGTATCTGGCGTTTATTAGTCAACGATGACGGGACGATCACAGATAAGATGACAGAGACGGATGACACGGGCAAGCTCGAAAAAGTCTATCATCAAACGGTTAAAAAAGTGACCGAGAACTATGAGGAATTGAAATTCAATACGGCGATTTCACAATTGATGGTATTCATTAATGATGCTTATAAAGCGGATTCGCTTCCTAAGGTGTATATCGAAGGCTTCGTAAAGCTGCTTGCACCAGTTGCACCGCATATCGCCGAGGAGCTTTGGTCTAAACTGGGCCATTCCGAGAGTATCACGTACGGAACATGGCCGGCTTTCGACGAAGCGAAGTTAGTGGATAACGAAGTCGAAATCGTCATCCAAATCAACGGAAAAGTCAAAGCGAAATTAATGGTGCCGACTGACACTACGAGAGAAAAACTGGAAGAAATCGCGATGGGTGATGATTCCATCAAAGAACAAATCGATGGGAAAACCGTTCGTAAAGTGATTGCCGTACCAGGTAAATTAGTCAATATCGTCGCAAACTAAATAAAAATGATTGGAAGCTGTCCCGCATATTTATACTGCTGGGACAGCTTTTTTTCGTGGTAGTGGCTGACCATAGGAAAAAGGTCATGTTAGGATACTCACCGATTTAACTCTATTAGCGATCAATCTGCCAAATGGACATCTACTATCGTCATGAGAGGAAATCGGAACGTAAATAACTTGCTTAATTGGTTCATGCGAATCATTTTTCAGCTCTTTGGCCTAATAAATCAAGCATTTGACATAAAAAAGGGAAAAAAATTGGTTGATAAAATTTTACAGTGTGATAGTTTGGTATAGTACTATATTTTTTTAACCAATTATTGGAGGGAAAACCGTGAAATTTAAGAATGTGAGTCGAATTACGGCGTTTGCACTAATTTTTGCACTGATTTTCAGCTTGATGGTTCCACTGAATTCTCAAGCAGCAGCTGCAACACCCATTGAAAATGTAAAAACGATTAAAAATGGGGACACTCTGGACGGAAAGTTTGAAAAACCGGATGTTCAATGGTACCAAATCAGTCCCACAACAGAAGAAGTACAAAAGTTCTCCCATATTGAGTTCGAAGTCAATTCGGACAAAATCTTGAATATCTCCGTATATCAAGATAAAGAAAAAGCAGAAAAAGATGAGAGCAATTATATTATCTCTTCTTATCCTGATGAAAAAGCTGTAGTCGATTTCCCATATGCTTGGGAAGGCACATATTATGTTAAAGTTGAATATTTCGGCGATACGGATGATGAGGGAAATCCCATCCCGGATGCGGAAAATGTAGCTGAATATTCCATCAATGCGCATTCAGTAACATTGCCGCCATCTGCCGGGGACGAAGGGGAGGAGCTTGAATCTTGCCCGGTTGAAGTCAGTGTAAACGATAAGAAAACAGGAGAATCCATGTTGAAAACACTCCGCGTGTTTAGAGATGAAGTTCTCACGAAGTCGTCTGAGGGACGTACCCTTTCCTCTTTATATTATAAAGCTTCGCCATTCCTGGCCCTCCATCTGGCAGGTAATAAAACGGCAAGGGAAGCCGTTTATAATCACTTAGTCGAGATTAAGCCCCTTATCGAGGATCTTAATGAAAATGGAGCAAGCAGTACGGCAGTCATTAGCAACAAGCAGCAAGAAGCGATCAAGGCCTTATTCAAAAAGTCGGCAGATGTTGCTCCGGCCGGATTGAAAAAGGATATGGACGCCATTGCAAAGAAAATCAATCTTGATAAGCTTGCAGGTGAGAGGATCGTCGATATCGCAAGCAAAGCGGGAATCGAACTTCCTGCTTCGAAAAATGTAAAGAACAAATATATCGTCAAACTTAAACCTGGGAAGTCATTAAGCGCTGTCCAATCCAAGATAAGCGGAAAAGGATATGGAACATTATCGGCACCTAAGCAACAAGAGGTTCTGTATGATGATATGTATGTCGTCGAGTTAAAGAACCAAGCTAAAATGAGCACAGCAGCTCTATCCGGTATCGAAAAACTTCCAGAAGTGGAATATATCGAAGCGGTAAAAACGTACAAAGCACTTTCTGCCGACATTCAATCACCGTATCAATGGTCTTTGAATAACGCCGGTGGGGAAGAAGGCGTAAAGGGAGCGGACATCGATAACGAAAAACTGCAGAACCTTATTAAGAAACGCAATTTAAAAGATACGTTGGTAGCGGTTATCGACACAGGTGTCGATGATTCACTTGCGGATCTACAGAGTGTCGTTGAAATGGAGTCAGGTAAGAATTTCATCGATAAGAAAGAAAAAGCAATCGATGACAATGGCCATGGTACACATGTATCCGGAATCATCGCTGCCAAAGCAGATAACGGTTATTCCATGCAAGGAATCAATCCGGCAGCTAAAATCATGCCTGTGAAGGTCTTGGACTCTTCAGGATTTGGAGACAATGAGAAAATTGCACTAGGCATTAAATATGCCGTGGATCATGGTGCAAAGGTCATAAACCTTAGCTTGGGCGGAGAATATAGCAGGACGATCGAATATGCCTTGAAACATGCCGCTGCCAAGAATGTAATGGTTGTCGTGGCAAGCGGTAATGATGGGATGGAAGGTCTTTCTTATCCTGCATCATCAAAATACGCCATATCCGTCGGTGCAACTAATGCCCTTGATTTAGTATCCGATTATTCCAATTATGGATCGAAGTTGGACATGGTCGCACCAGGGACAGCCATCCCAAGCCTTGTGCCTAACGGGAATGTTACTTACATGGATGGTACATCAATGGCAGCTCCCCATGTTGCGGCAGCTACAGCCTTATTATTATCCGGAAACCCTGGGTTGAAAGTGAATGAAGTAAGGGAAATCCTTCATGAGACATCGGAATATGTCGCTTTTGAAGAAGAAGATAATGTAGACCCTTATGAGGACTATGTACCGGAAGATGGCGAAATCATCATACCGGAAGAAGAACTTCCTGTCGGAAAAGATTTAGTCTCTGGATACGGAAGATTGAATGCGTACAGTGCACTTAGTGCAGTGGACTTGAATGCTAAAGTCAATCTTGTGATGGATACGCAAACAAAACTGACTGGTTCAGCTAAAAAAGGGTCAGTGATCGAAGTGAAAAGCGGAAGCAAAACACTCGGTAAAGGAACGGCGTCAGCCAACGGAACGTTCAGCGTTACGATTCCGGTCCAAAAAGCTGAGCAGCTGCTTACTGTGAATATCTCTGATTCTTCCAAACTAGCAGTATCTTCAATCAAAGTATTCGTGAATAAGGGTGCAACCCCTAACAAGCCAACTGTCAAAGCTTTAAGCGACAAAGATACGTATGTAACGGGTCAATCGCAAGCGGACATGAAAATCTCGATCAAAAATAGTGCCAAAAAAGTGATTGGTTCAGGTAACACGGACAGCAAAGGGAATTTCAAAGTGAAAATCAGCAAGCAAAAGGCCGGAACTAAACTTTCAGTCACGGCTACGGACTTAGCAAAACGTGAAAGCAAGGCGGCAACCGTGACTGTTCTCGATAAAACCGCCCCGGATGCACCGAAAGTGAATGAAGTAAGCGATAAAGCTACTTCAGTAACTGGTAAAGCGGAAATCGGTTCAACCGTTACCGTGAAGCACAGCAATAAAAACATCGGAACGGCAAAAGCTGATAGTAAGGGGAACTTCTCCATTAAAATCAGCAAGAAAAAAGCTGGCTCCGCATTATACGTCTCAGCAAAAGACAAAGCGGGCAATACAGGAAAAGCAGCAAAAGTAACGGTTAAAGATAAAACCGCTCCAGGTACACCGAAAGTGAATGAAGTAAACGATAAAGCAACAAAAGTAACAGGTAAAGCGGAAATCGGTTCAACCGTTACCGTGAAGTACAGCAATAAAAACATCGGAACGGCAAAAGCTGATAGTAAGGGGAACTTCTCCATCAAAATCAGCAAGAAAAAAGCAGGCTCCGCATTATACGTCTCAGCAAAAGACAAAGCGGGCAATACAGGAAAAGCAGCAAAAGTAACCGTTAAAAAATCTAAATAAATAGTAGGTGAAGGCCGTTTAACTACATGTTAAACGGCCTTTTTTTGTGAGCGCGGTGTTTTTGCTATGAGCGTGCCTTTTTCCGAGCTGTGATGCTAGAAAATGATTTGTCATGTGCATTTTCTTCATGATGTCAGATTTGGCATGTCCCATTTTAATTATGAAACTTCACATACTCGCCGTTCGCTTGCAAACGATTCAATGGGATATCGACGAAAAAGTGAAAAAGCCAATCGTGATCGAACTTAAAAAGGGCTATAACGTATATATCGATAAAACGGGAAAAGATGGTTACATATCGAATGAAGGTGATCTGGTATTGGAGAGAGAAATAATGAGGACTGAGTAATTTAAGGTGATTTAATACCAGCTTAATTGAGTGATAAGTTTTCTTAGATTCAAATTCCATGATCGTTTCTTAAAATGATAATATTTATTTACTTCCGAAATGATAAGGAATCAAGCGCAAAAGCGGATTCCTTATTTCAAATGTATATACCGAGGGCGGGATTTTCGAGGGTCCATATATCCACCGGTTATTTGATGTCCGAGAGAGCTCGCAATGACTACTGCTGCAAAGAGGAGGATGATTTTCTTCAAATTAATGATCTTCTTTCCGTTTTATTATTTTTAAAGATTACACCCAAATACCTCTTCCTTCAACCCCTTTTTAAAATGTAGAAAAATTTACTACCATCCTATAACTTGGACTGACTCAACTATCAAATGAGCAAAATCAGTCATCCAATGTTTTTTTTCATCTTTAACCATTAGATGACAAACATTTTTTGATTCTTCAAATGCCTCATTTACTTTCTAGAATTCATAGGGTTTAACGTTCAACTTTTGCAATAGTATCGTGTTAAAACAAACTTGCCCCTGCATTTGTCAGCTCATTTAGTAAATTCACTTCTTAGAAGTTAGACCACATCGTATTCCTTCAACTCGTCCATATGGCTATCACTATCGCCATGAAAATCAGTGGGAAGTGAATGTATGCCTTCCTGATTGCTTGAATAACAAATGCTCGCCAATACTGGCTTGTTATCTTTCTTTATAACGATTTTATCTGGACTGCCCGATACGCTGGCATCCTTCTTTTCGATTTTTTCAGGATAAGTAAACGTATCCGTACCATCATGGTTTTGAATGCTGACGTTGAACATCGATCGTTTTTGATCATCATCCGTTTTCGATGTCGTAAAGATGATTGTCCCATTCTTTTCAATCCCCGTTGTCATGCGTCCCATTTCAGGTTCGACAAGTTTGCCAAATTCATATTTTTCGACCCAGACGGACATCTCCTTGTATGTATCATCCACACTGAAATCGATAAGAAAGGAATGTTCACTTGAATTCTCGAGGATGGCTTTCTCCCTTGCTGTCAGCTCTGGAACTGAAAGGATATTCTCGGATTTTTGATCATCGGCCTTACAAGCAACTAAAGAAAAGGAGAGCAGGGATAGGATGATGGATAAATAGATCTTTTTCATGATTTTCACCCCTTGAACACTAATAACCTAATTAAATCCAATTCTTATATATTATAACATTATAATGAAAAACGGAATCGGAACGCGGCAAAAAAGGCAAGCAATCGGTATGCTTGCCTTTTTTCGCATTTAGAAAGGTTGGGAAAGAGCCTTATTGGCAACATCGACGTCATTTTGAAGCAATTGGTTCAAATCGTAAGCAGGATAGAGGTTTCTTTCATAAAGGTAGTTGAATATCTTGGCATGGGTATCGATGGCTCCATTTAAATGTTTCTTAAATACCTTTCGAAGGGAAGGGGTGGCTGTTTCCGTAATCGCCATTGCGTAATTTTTGATAGATGATTTGGCAAAGCCCAGCAATTCCCCGGCAGCGGCGGCCGATGCGTCATCCCTTGATACATCGTCGTCCCTACCTGTTTTAGGCGTCAACGGGTAAAATTGCAGCAGCTCCATGATGTTTTGGGTAAGGGTGTCGATCGTTTGCTTATATATCGTTTTTAGAATGGGGTCTTTTATTTTTGGATAGGCTTTTTTGAATTTCATAAGGGCATTGGACTGGGCGGCGACCAACTCATGAAGCTCGAGTGTTTCATGCCAAGCAAGATGTGAATGGGTGGGTTGCATGTAAATTCCTCCTGAACGAATAATCTTGATACATTATTCGTTCAGTGGGCTATAGGTAAGTTGTCTAGTGAAATATTTATGGGAAGATCTGTCCCATCTTCAATTTCCATTAACAGTTTTGAAGGCCATGTTTTATTGATATTGTTCGAGAACAGAGAAGAACTTTTTGGCAAATTGGTAAAAAAGTTTTTCTGATGGAGCCAAGTCCCTGTTTTTAGGAGTGATGATGCCGACCGTCCGTTTGACTTCGGGTGTATCGATCGGGATCTTGACAGTGAGTCTTGGAATGACTTCATAAAAGGTACTGTCAGGGAGCAGACTGACTCCGATTCCGGCAGAAACGAGCCCTTTTATGGAATCCATGTCTTCACCTTCCGAGGCGATGTTCGGTGTGAAACCGGCTGCTTTGCACGCTTCGAGAGCGATAGTGTGAAAGATATATCCTTTTGGAAACAAGACGAAGGGATCATTTCTTAAATCACTTAGGCGCACACTCTTCCTATCAGCCAATGGGTGAGTGATTGGCAATAAAGCGGATATGTTTTCCGTGAATAGGATATGACCCTCGATATCTGGATCGTTTGTCGGGATCGGTCCAAGGAAGGCTAATCCGATTTCGCGATTTTTGACAGCTTCCTTTAAAGAGGAATAAGATCCCTGTCTTAAGTGGAAGCCGATATTCGGCTGCTCATCTTTAAAAGCGGAAATGACGGTAGGCAGTAAATGGGTGGAGAGGCTCGTCGGGAACCCGATTTTAATGCTTCCGTGTTCAGGGTCCAAAAACTCCTCAATTTGATATTTGGCATATTCAATCGCCTGTATCGCCGTTTTGGCATGGATCAAGAAAATTTTACCAATTGGGGTTAACTGGATATTCCGGCCGATTTTCTCGAATAAAAGTACGCCAAGCTCATCTTCCAGTCTGGAGATTTGCCGGCTGATTGCTGATTGTGCGATATGCAGGTGTTCTGCGGCTTCTGAGACGTGTTCCCTCTCGGCGACTTCAACAAAATAACGTAATTGTCGTAGTTCCATTTATTCATCCTCCTGCCATTCATCTCAAATTGAGATGGATTCTACTAGAATTATATATTGTTTATATCGATTTGAAAACCTAGAATAAATGTAAGTGACATAACGGTGTAAGAATACGATGGGGGCGATTAATATGACATACAATCAAATACCAAAAGCACGAGGGCTCTACCATCCTGAATTTGAACATGATGCATGTGGGATCGGTTTATACGCTCATTTAAAAGGGCTTGCTACACATGACATCGTCAAACAAGGACTGAATATGCTGTGCCAATTAGATCATCGCGGCGGACAAGGCAGCGATCCCCTTACAGGAGATGGCGCAGGATTAATGGTACAGATTCCTGATGAATATTTCAGGCTGGCATGCCCGGAAATGAATTTGCCGGCAAAAGGACGCTATGGTGTAGGCATGCTCTTTTTCTCTAACAATGATGATGAACGGAATGAAATCGAAGCTCGTTTGAATGCATTTATCGAACAAGAGGGCCAAACGTTATTAGGCTGGAGAACGGTTCCTGTTGATGCAACGAAAATCGGGGAGGTCGGCAAGGAGACATGTCCGACGATCCGCCAAGTATTCATCGGGGCAAGCGTAGAGATGACCGATGATTTAGCTTTTGAGCGTAAATTGTTCGTTATTAGAAAACAAGCTGAAAACTGGGCCCGGGAACGCGGCAATCGTTTTTATTTTGCCAGCCTTTCAAGTGCTACGATCGTATACAAAGGATTGTTGACGCCAGAGCAGGTGGATGCTTTTTATCTTGATCTCCAACAGGAGTCTTTCGTTTCCGCTTTCGCTTTAGTGCATTCCCGCTTCAGTACGAATACTTTTCCTAGCTGGGAACGGGCACATCCAAACCGTTACCTGATCCATAATGGTGAAATCAATACGCTTAGAGGTAATGTGAATTGGATGAAAGCGCGTGAGCAGCAGTTTGTTTCGGAAGCATTCGGGGATGACCTGCAAAAGGTCCTGCCTATTCTGGATATAGACGGCAGTGATTCCTCGATTCTTGATAATGCACTTGAATTCTTCGTGCTTGCCGGGCGTAAACCGGCACATGCGGCGATGATGCTCATTCCTGAACCGTGGACGGAAAATCCGCATATGACGAAGGAAAAGAAAGCATTTTACGAATATCATAGCATGCTCATGGAGCCATGGGATGGACCGACGGCCATATCCTTTACGAATGGCAAGCAAATCGGCGCCATCCTTGATCGAAATGGTTTAAGGCCGGCAAGGTATTATGTAACAAAAGATGATTACATCATTTTCTCCTCTGAAGTCGGCGTGATCGATGTGGAGCCGGAGAATGTATTATATAAAGATCGTTTAAGCCCAGGCAGAATGCTTTTAATAGATTTAGAGGAAGGCCGTATTGTTTCCGATGAAGAGATCAAGTCGGAAATGGCGCAGGAAAATCCATACCAGCAATGGCTGGACGAACAGCTTGTTCAATTAAGTGACGAAGAACCTGTCCTCGAAGGGGAGCCTTTGAGTGATTTATTATTCAGGCAAAAAGCGTTCGGATACACGTATGAAGATGTCCAAAAGTATTTACTGCCGGTCATTAACGAAGGTAAAGATCCACTGGGCAGCATGGGCAATGACATTCCGTTAGCGGTCTTATCAGATCGCCCGCAATCGCTTTTCAACTATTTCAAACAATCTTTTGCACAGGTAACCAACCCGCCGATCGATTCGCTGCGTGAACAGATCGTCACGTCAACGATGACATTTCTCGGTGCGGAAGGAGATTTGCTGAAGCCGGATGAAACGAACAGCCGCCGCATTCAATTGGATTCACCTGTTTTGACGCCAGGTCAAATGCAGCAGTTGAAAGAAAATGCCTATCCTGAATTCAGGAGCAAAGTCATTCACACTTTATTTTCAGAAGATTTAGAGAGTGGACTCGATCGCATCTGCCGTGAAGCGGAACAAGCGATCGCTGATGGTGTCAGCCTTTTGATATTATCTGACAAGGATATGAGCAAAGAAAAAGCTGCGATTCCTTCCCTGCTGGCTGCGAGCGCCCTTCATCAAGAGCTGATCCGCCATGGTAACCGTACGAAGGTGAGCATTATCGTTGAATCGGGGGAAGCAAGGGAAGTCCATCATTATGCATCCCTAATCGGGTATGGAGTGGATGCGATTTACCCGTATCTTGCCTATGAAACATATAAGCAGGCGGTATTGGAAGGCAGTTTGGCCACCAGCTACGAAGAAACGGTAAGGAAATATGTAAGCTCTGTGACAGAAGGCATCGTAAAAGTGATGTCGAAAATGGGGATTTCAACGATTCAAAGTTATCGCGGCGCACAAATTTTCGAAGCGGTCGGAATCGGTGCTGATGTGATCGAACGCTATTTCAGCGGTACGGCATCGCAGCTTAGTGGGATCGATTTGGTAACGATCGCAGATGAAGCGTTGATTCGCCATAGGAAAGCTGCAGCCGATTCCCTTGATGAAACGCTTGAAAGCGGAAGTGACTTTCAATGGAGAAAAACAGGGGAACATCATGCTTTCAATCCTAAAACGATCCATACATTGCAATGGGCGTGCCGGAAAGGCGATTATAATTTATTTAAGCAATATTCAAACTTGGCGAATGAAGAGAGACTCGGGTTTTTACGGAATTTATTCTCGTTCGATCAAAAACGCCAAAGCATTTCAATAGATGAAGTGGAATCCGTGGAATCCATCGTCAGCCGATTCAAAACGGGTGCGATGTCATTCGGTTCATTGAGTCAGGAAGCACATGAAACATTAGCGATTGCGATGAACCGTTTAGGCGGAAAAAGCAATAGCGGTGAAGGCGGGGAGCACCCTAGCCGTTACCAACTTGATGAAAACGGCGATAATCGCCGCAGCGGTATTAAACAAATTGCGTCCGGCCGTTTTGGAGTGAAAAGCCATTACCTTGTTAATGCCGATGAACTTCAAATCAAAATGGCGCAAGGTGCTAAGCCGGGTGAAGGCGGCCAGCTGCCCGGGAACAAAGTATATCCTTGGGTTGCAGAGGTCCGCGGTTCCACACCGGGTGTCGGCCTGATTTCACCGCCTCCGCATCACGATATCTATTCGATTGAAGATTTGGCACAGCTGATCCATGATTTGAAAAATGCGAACCGTGATGCCAGGATCAGCGTCAAGCTTGTGTCAAAAGCAGGCGTAGGCACGATTGCAGCCGGCGTGGCCAAAGGAGCCGCAGATGTCATCGTTATCAGCGGGTACGATGGCGGTACGGGTGCATCACCAAAAACGAGTATCAAACATACTGGTCTTCCTTGGGAGCTGGGTCTTGCCGAAGCACACCAAACATTGATGCTGAATGGCCTGCGCAGCCGTGTTGTCCTTGAAACGGATGGGAAGTTAATGACGGGACGCGATGTGGTCATGGCAGCTATCCTTGGAGCGGAAGAATTCGGCTTTGCTACAGCACCGCTTGTGGTCCTAGGCTGTGTCATGATGCGTGCTTGCCATTTGGATACTTGTCCTGTCGGGGTAGCTACCCAAAACCCTGAACTTCGCAGCAAATTCACTGGAGATGCGGATCATGTCGTGAATTTCATGCGCTTCATCGCTGAGGAAGTCCGGGAAACGATGGCTGAGCTTGGCTTTAGAACACTGGAAGAAATGGTCGGCCGCACTGATGTTTTACAAGTGAGCGAGCGGGCGCAAAACCATTGGAAAGCGAAGCATCTGGACTTGACGACACTTCTTTTCCAACCGGAGGGGATTCGTACGTATCAACTTCCTCAAAACCATAAAATAGAAGAATCTTTGGATATCCGTGAGATTTTACCTGTTGTGGAGCCTGCTTTAAATGACCAAACCCAGGTGGATGTCAGCTTCCCGATTACCAACGTGAACCGTGTGGTCGGAACGATTGTCGGCAGTGAAGTATCCAAACGCTACGGTGAGGAAGGGTTGCCTGAAGATACGATTACACTTCGTTTTACAGGATCGGCGGGCCAGAGCTTTGGAGCGTTCATTCCAAAAGGGATGTCGATGTATTTGACTGGTGATGTGAATGACTATGTTGGGAAAGGCTTATCTGGCGGGAAGATCATTGTCACGGCACCTTCTGGCAATCAGATCGAGGCCGGGGACAATGTAATTGCCGGAAATATCGCCTTATATGGTGCAACAAGCGGCGAGGCCTACATTAATGGCCGTGCGGGAGAACGATTTGCCGTACGGAACAGTGGAGTCAATGTCGTCGTTGAAGGAATAGGAGACCATGGCTGTGAGTATATGACAGGCGGACGCGTGGTCATTCTGGGTGACGTCGGCAAAAACTTTGCGGCAGGCATGTCAGGCGGCATCGCTTATGTACTTGCTGATGATGCAGAAGAATTCAAGGCATTATGCAATGGTGAAATGATAGAATTCGAGACGCTTGATGATATGGGTGATGCCAACGAGGTAAAAGAAATGCTTTACAGCCACCTTCATTATACAGAAAGTGCCAAAGCATCGTATGTACTGGAGAACTGGGAGGATTTCGCCAAGAAATTCGTAAAAGTCATTCCGAAAGATTACAAACGGATGATCAAAAGCATCAATGAGCAGAAGCGTGCAGGGCTAACGGATGAAGAAGCGATCATGAGTGCATTCCAAGCAAATGCCGTTCAAGATAAAAAAATCACTAAACAAGCTGTGATGCAGTAAGAAAGGGGAGAGAAAGATGGGAAAAGCAACAGGATTTATGGATTATCCGCGAGAAAAACCAAAAGACCGGAATCCTCTCACTCGTTTAAACGACTGGAGAGAGTATACAGCTCCTTTCTCTGATGAAAAGTTAAGTACACAGGGAGCGCGGTGTATGGACTGCGCTACCCCTTTCTGCCATATGGGCATGGAATTGAACCGAGTCACTACGGGCTGTCCGATTCATAATCTTATTCCGGAGTGGAATGATTTGGTGTACCGCGGCAGATGGAAAGAAGCATTGGACCGTTTATCGAAAACGAATAATTTCCCTGAATTCACCGGGCGCGTCTGCCCGGCCCCTTGTGAAGGGTCTTGTACGGTAGCGATAAGCGATCCTGCCGTTACCATCAAGAACATAGAACGGACCATCATCGATAAAGGATTTGAAAATGGCTGGATAACGCCTCGCATCCCTGAAAGCAGGACCGGCAAGAAAATTGCCATCATCGGTTCAGGCCCGGCAGGATTGGCGAGTGCCGACCAGTTGAATCAAACAGGTCATTCGGTCACGGTTTATGAGCGCTCAGACCGTGCAGGCGGGCTGTTGACATACGGAATCCCGAACATGAAACTTGAAAAGGATATCGTTGCACGCCGAATCAAATTATTGACCCAGGAAGGCATCGATTTCATTACCAATACAGAAGTTGGCAAAGATATAACAGCCGAAGAACTGAAAGATCAGTATGATGCAGTCATCCTTTGCACAGGTGCCCAAAAGCAGCGTGACCTGGTAATTGAAGGACGTGAGGCATCAGGCATTCACCTTGCAATGGATTACTTGACTACATCGACTAAAAGCCTGCTGGATTCCAATTTTGAAGACGGCAAGTTTATAGACACGAAGGGGAAGGACGTCATCGTAATCGGCGGCGGGGATACAGGAGCTGACTGTGTCGCAACTGCCCTTCGCCAGGGATGTAAGAGCGTCGTACAATTCGGGAAGCATCCGATCCTTCCGACAGCCCGTACATCTGATAATATGTGGCCAGCCTACCCGAATGTCTTTTCCCTTGATTATGCGTATGAAGAAGCGGAAGCGAAATTTGGTGCAGATCCGCGTCAATATTCAATCCAAACAAAAAAAATCGTCGCCGATGAAAATGGCAACGTTAAAGAACTGCACACAATCTCCATGGAAAAAATCAAAGGCGATGACGGAATGTACATTTTCAGGGAAGTTCCTGGAACTGAAAAAGTATGGCCTGCACAATTCGTTTTCATCGCAATCGGATTTGAAGGAACGGAAATGCCGCTATTAACTCAATTTGGCGTAGAAACAGTCAATCAAAAAATTGATGCCGTCTATGGCGAATACAGAACGAATGTCGAAGGGGTTTTCGCTGCCGGAGATGCAAGAAGAGGGCAAAGCCTCATCGTTTGGGCAATCAATGAAGGCCGAGAAGTGGCAAGAGAAGTGGACCGCTACTTGATGGGCGCAACCGTATTGCCTTAATTTCAAAAAAAGAAGTGCCATTATGGCGCTTCTTTTTTTCTGTGGTGGGAAATATGTGCCCGCGAGTAAATGCCCCGAATTCTCGAGTAAAACGCCGAACTCACGAGTAAAAGAGCCGAATTCACGAGTAAAATGCCGAAACTCACGAGTAAATGTACAAAACTCACGAGTAAATGCCTCGAATTCACGAAATGCAACGGAAAAAACACGCTTAGGGGAATTCCTATGCGTGTAAGTGTATTATTTCAAGCTAAATGGGCAAGTATTGTTCACAGATGATGATATCATCGTCTTTTAGAACATAAGGATGTGTTTCCAGCAGGATGGTTTTCAGGTAGTCTGGCATCCTTTCACCTTTGTACGCACAAATTAATGGAAATGACAGCAGATTTACAGCTTTGTCTACTGTTCTCTCAAACTCCTCTATGATATGCAGGGGCTCTTCCAAGGTTGCCCATTCCACATGTGCCCATGATCGGAAAGAGATTTTATTATCTACATAGGGCTGTACCGTTTTATTAAAGTATTCTTCGATTGCAGGAGGATGGTAACTGCCGCTTGAGCAATAGAAATCGAAGTTGTTCACAAAGTGAAGGAGCTCCATTTGATCTTTCGTTAACCGAGTGCTTAGTTCTTTATGAATAATGGGGTAAATACGGTCATTTTCAACAAGAATGACGTAATCTCCCGCCATGATGCCATCTTGGATATAACTTAAAACTTGTTTAATGTAATTTTCCATTTCATTATAGGAATACAGCACATGAATATTTTTTTGATCTTCGAACAACTGATTCATTTTGCTTTTCAATATATCAATCCTTCTTTCATGTATCGCTTCCATTATACTAGAATCCCATAGCAGGACAAAATGAGAGTTTTTTTAACAAGGACAAAAAGCAATCCTTCTCCATTGAAGGATTGCTTTTCCGTTTTATTTCAGCCGTTCGATCAGGTCGGTCATTTTATCCAAAGTGGTTATGTTCTGGTTGCATTTCATGC
Organism: Peribacillus sp. 05N428; assembly: GCF_056397085.1. NCBI lineage: Bacteria > Bacillati > Bacillota > Bacilli > Caryophanales > Bacillaceae > Peribacillus > Peribacillus sp. 05N428. Next base: position 19,962 of record NZ_JBFTMS010000033.1, read on the forward strand.
TGTCCAGACAAATATAATTCCCTTTTTTAATGAATGTCCCTTGGACGGTTCCTTTTGTTTCAGACATGAACATCCCTACTTCTTCAAAGCGGCTGCATATGGCACAGATCCCTTTTTTGTTGGCAGGTTTAATGGTTCCATGCAATCCGGTGAGTTTATGATGATGGGGGGCAATGATGAATTTCTTTCCGGATCCGACATCATCCCATCCCAGGTATGAAATCTCTCTCAAATCGATGTTTTCCAGCAAAGGGGTTTTTAATTTCTTTGCTTTAGGAAATAGTTTTTTTATCGTTTTTTCGGTTACTTCTTTAAATGGGATCACAAAGGGCTTCACCTGTAAGAGAAAGGCTTCGGCTTGTGCGGGATCTTTGATGGTATCCACTGGGTCCAGCAGTTGTTTTTGCTCTTCGCTCAAGTCACTGAATAAGCTTAGTACCCTTTCTTTGGCGACTGTTTTCAGGGTGTTGATCACATCCTTATCGTTGGCAGTCGCGTGTCCATTTATGAGAATTTGTGTTTGGGATTTTATGAAGTTATACTGCTCGCTCCTGATAAAAGGTTCCATTTTCTTCACTCCTGTTTCTGCAAGTGTACCGTTTCTCTTTACTTTACATAAATTGCATTTGCTTTAAAAGGGGGAAAACGACTAAGAAACATACTCGGCATACAAATAGCACTGATATCATTATCAGTGCTACCCGTGTAATCCTATTTAGAATAAACGATTTTCTTGATGGTTTCCGCGGAGAGAAAATGTTCCTCGGCTAATTGATGGATGGAATGCCCGTCTTTGAATGCGTATTTTATAGAGGCATTTCGGTCATCGATCAATTCCCGTGATCCCGAACGGGTTCCCCATTTGTGATGGGCTTTTTCGGGTTTAGGGATATATATGGTTTCACCTTGCACATACTTTTGAATTTCAACGATCAGCTTTTCAGGTAAAACGGCCGTCGCTTTTACATACTTCATTTCTGCCAGCCCCTTATTCTTTATTAAGAATGAAATAAGGTGCAAAGCCGAATATTAGAAATGATAAGGCGGGCGATTAAATTTAGCTTAATTCAACCCCATGCAAAGTATCGCCTCCAATACTAGGCTTTGCATGAGACGCTGCAGAAGGTGGCATTAACATTCGTATTGCCATCTTTACACCTCCCCTTTGTGTTTCTGAAGAACACGTGTTGTTCTTATTATAAAATAGATTAGGGTGGTTGCCAAACTTTTTCCAATGTTAAAGCTGAATCGGCGGGCTGATTGTTTGATAATGTTCTGAGTCCATGAAATAATTTGGAGGGAAACCAAACTAACCATTATGGGAGCTGACTTTATGAAAGTATTCGTAGTTGGGGCAAATGGGCAGATCGGTAAACATCTTGTAGATTTATTAAAAGACAGCCCGGATCATAGTGTACGGGCGATGGTTCGCAAAGAAGAACAAAGTGAGCATTTAAAGAAAAATGGAATTGAATCCGCAGTCGTCAGTTTAACTGGATCAGTGGATGAGATTGCGAATGCGGCAAAAGGCTGCGATGCCATCGTGTTCACAGCAGGGTCCGGAGGTAGCACCGGTGCTGATCAAACGCTGTTGATTGATCTGGATGGTGCAGTCAAAACGATTGAAGCGGCAGAAAACCTGGGAATCGACCGATTCATCATGGTGAGTGCTTTTCAGGCCAATAATCGTGAAAACTGGAATGAAGCCATCAAACCGTATTATGTAGCCAAGCACTATGCGGATAGGGCATTGTTACAAAGCGATTTAAATTATACGATCATTCGGCCCGGCGGTCTGGTTAATGAACCGGGAACGGGCAAAGTGACCGCCGCCGAGGAATTGGAAAGAGGCTCGATTGCCCGTGAAGATGTGGCTCGAACGATTCTTGCTTCATTGACCGATGAAAATACCTATAAGCGTTCATTTGATTTAATCTCTGGCGATACTGCAATCGCGGAAGCCTTGAGGAAAATTTAACGTAAAACAGGGGCAGAGCCACTCAGGGGGAGTGGACTCTGCTTATTTAATTCCTTCGATATGCTTGATGACCTTCGCTGGGTTTCCACCGACAACAACGCCTTCAGGAACATCCTTTGTTACGACGGCCCCTGAGGCAACGACGGAATGACTCCCTATTGTAACGCCAGGATTGATGATGGCCCTTCCGCCAATCCATACATGATCACCTATCGTAACCGGTTTTCCGTATTCCACTCCAGAACTGCGTTCAAAGGGATCCAGCGGATGTGTAGCTGTATAGATATGCACTCCGGGAGCCAACATGCAGTCCCTGCCAATTTTCACTTCACAAACATCCAAAATGACACAATCAAAATTAGCATAAAAGTTTTCCCCGACAGAAATATTGTATCCATAGTCACAACGGAAGGTGGGTTCAATATATACATTTAGTCCAGTGGAACCTAAAAGCCGTTTCAGCAGTGCAGTCCGTTTATCTCCTTCGCTTTCCGTTGTCTGATTGTATAACCGGGTCAACCTTCTGGCATTTTCCCTATCTCTGATTAATTCCGGATCAGCGGCGATGTAAGGTTTCCCGCTCACCATCTTTTCTTTTTCAGTATTCATGTGTGCGCCTCCTGTTTCTTTTTTTATATAGTTTGGAAAAAATATCTGAATATTAAAACACTTTTCCTGCAAAATAAATTGCAGTACTTTTTACTCAACTTTTCTGTTGAATCTAAATGCCTCTTTAGTTTTCTTAAAAAGAAGTAAGAAAAGAAAGATTTTTCCGAATAATGAATGAAATAGCTTTGACAAACGTTCCGCCGGATTTTATAGTAAGAAGAGTTATGGATGATTCATAGTTTCATGAAGGTCCATTTTAACAGATAAGTAGAATGGTTCGAAGTTATGTCATTTTTTTCGGAAATTGTGGACAACTTTTTCCTTCGTTAAGATAATCACAAAACAATGGAGGGCTCTATATGTCACAGAAAGCACCGCTGTCTTTTGTCATTGTAACAGGATTAATGCTTTTTGCTTTATTTTTTGGTGCAGGAAACTTAATTTTCCCTGCCATGCTCGGTCAATCCGCGGGGACCAATTTATGGTCGGCAAGTTTAGGGTTCATCATTACTGGTGTTGGACTGCCATTCATTACAATATTGGCCTTTGGTTTTTCAGGCAAAAATGATGTTCAATCGCTTGCAAGCAGGGCACACCCGTTATTCGGCATCATTTTCACAGTCGTTCTTTATTTATCTTTGGGACCGCTGTTCGCGCTTCCCAGAACGGGGAGTGTATCCTACGAAATAGGGATTAAACCTTTCCTATCTAATGATGTCGGTTTTTTACCATTGCTGATATTCACGATCATATACTTTGGGATTGCCTGTTTATTATCCATCAATCCATCAAAAATGCTCGATATCGTCGGAAAAATATTAACACCTTTATTATTGATTTTCATCGGGATCCTCATTGTGGTCGCAATTATTAACCCAATGGGTGAAATCCAATCACCAGCGGCAGATTATTCAGATAATTCTTTCTTCAAGGGATTTAAAGAAGGATATTTGACCATGGATACGCTGGCCGGATTTGCATTTGGGATCATCGTCATCAATGCGATCAAAGATAGAGGGATAACATCAAGAAAAGAAGTGTTGGGCTTCTGTCTGAAAGCCGGCTTAATAGCTGCCACCTTGTTGGTGATCGTTTATGCGTCTATAACTTATGTAGGTGCAACAAGTGTGGAAAAACTCGGTCAACTGGGTAATGGCGGAGACGTTTTGGCTCAAGCCTCGAACCACTTTTTCGGACCGGCTGGTGCCGTGTTGTTAGGGTTGATTGTAATCGCTGCATGCTTGACGACAAGCATCGGTTTGATAACGGCTTGTGCTACGTATTTCAATAAAATACTGCCTGCCGTATCGTATAAATCATATGTCGTCATCTTCTCCGTTTTCAGTGCGGCCGTTGCCAATGTAGGTTTGACCAAGCTGATTTCCATTACAGTGCCTGTGTTAACGGCGCTTTATCCCGTTGCGATCGTTTTGATTGTTCTTACGTTCTTCCATTCCTTATTCAAAGGGAAATCGGAGGTATATTTAGGAAGCTTATTATTAACGGCCATCATCAGCATAATGGATGGAATAGTGGCATCAGGCATTAAACTGGATGCCGTTTCGGACCTTTTCACTCAATACCTTCCACTATATAGTGTAGGGGTGGGCTGGGTGATTCCTGCCATCATCGGCGGTGTATTGGGCTATATGGTATACCTATTGAAAGGTGATCCCAAGGAAGCCTATTAAGGGATATCAGAATGAATCCCTAATAACGTTGATTTCCACTCCAGGCACTCGCTTTCCGCGGGCGGTCCGGGAGCCTCCTCGGCGCTCTTTGCGCCTGTGGGGTCTCCCTTGGCCGCGCTTTTCCGCAGGAGTCTCGTACCTTCCGTCCCAATCAACTGGATTGTCTTTAAAGAAAAAACTGTAGTCGGTTTCATCTTTAAGCTTGATTAAGACAGGGTTACACTTTCGGTTTTTTATTGTTTTATGAACCCTATTGGATTGAAGAAATCAAGCTGGAATGTCTTTTAAAAAAAACTGCAGGTAAACTAGTTCTATATGGTTTTTTATTGTTTTATGAACCCTATTGGATTGAAGAAATTTGCGACACTCCTGCCGAATATCTGGCTAGCTAAGACCCCACAGCCGCTTGCGGTGAGGAGGCTTGGCAGACAGTCGGCGGAAAGGGAGCGGATTTCAGAAATCAAGCTGGAACGTCTTTTACCTAAAAAGCTGCAGCGAACTAGTTCTATATGGTTTTTTATTGTTTTATGAACTCTTATTGGATTGAAGAAATTGGCATCGGAGTAAGAGAGCGGATTTCAGAATGAAAAACTGCAGGGGAGACTCGCTTTATTCCGAGTTTATCTACAGTCGGGGAGCTGTCTTGATGACAGCTCCTTTTCTTAGTGTTTGTTTTTAATGGGAAAGAGCCTTAAAATGTTCAGAAAGGGGTGTAGGAACATAATGATCAATCGATTACCAACAGAAATAGCAAATATATTACAAACAAGCAAAAAGAATCCTGCTCAATTTGAGGAATTGATCAGGAGCGGCGGATATCTGCCTCCCGAGATGGAATTGATGGTGGATGCCATCACGGCCTTGAGCATGGGGAAGAATATCCTTTTGAAGGGGCCGACAGGGGCTGGAAAGACAAAGTTTGCCGAGACTTTATCGAACTTATTCAACCAGCCGATGTTCAGCGTCAACTGCTCAGTCGACTTGGATGCCGAAAGCTTATTGGGCTTCAAGACGCTGGCTTACAAAGAGGAAAAACAAGTGATAGAATTCGTACCTGGACCAGTGACCAATTCGATGAATCACGGTCACTTCTTATATATAGATGAAATCAACATGGCAAAACCGGAAACTCTGCCGCTTATCAATGGTGTGCTTGATTACAGAAGGACGATTACGAATCCGTTCACGAATGAAGTCATAAAGGCAAAAGAAGGCTTTAATGTGATTGCTGCAATCAACGAAGGGTATGTTGGGACAGTGCCGTTGAACGAAGCGCTAAAAAATAGGTTTGTCGTCATTGAAGTTCCATATATCGAAGGGGAGCAGTTAAAACAATTGATAGAAACCAATACAAAGCTGAAGGATCCAAGAAGTATTGATTTGTTCGTTAAACTGTCGAGTGATTTGATAAATGCCGTGAATCAAGGGAAGGTGGCTGAAGATGCGGCGTCGATCAGGGCTTTGCTTGATGCTTGCGATCTGAGTGTGTTGATCCCGCCGAAACGGGCGATTCTTCGTTCCATTGTGGATAAGTTGGACGAGGAACGGGAGCGTGAGTTCGTGAAGAACTTGGCTGACACATTATTCTAACTAGGAGAATGCCTCATGAAGTATATCCGGTTCAATGATTCAATAATAGATACGGCACTTTTTTTACAGCTTCAGGATCTCTCGACTGTTTTATCCGGCATTCCTGAGCTGGAATTCGAATACAATTATGGCTCCTTCATTGATCTGATCGAGAATAAGGTCACTGCCAGCCACTTTTGGGAAAATGGCAATAAGGAAGTGAAGGAAGCAGGGCTGAAAACGGACGTGCTTCTTAGAACGATAGGCACGCTGCATCATACAACAATCCAGAGCATGAAGGAGTACCAGGACAGCATCGGGGAAAGTTCGCTTCCGAAGTTTGCAGCCCAATTATTCGCTTTGCTGGAAGATTTGCGATTGGAAGAATTGGTGAAGAAAGAAAGACCAGGCACGAAGAAATGGTTTTCGGTAAGGGGGGCTTACCTTAAACAATATTTCGAAAGCCAATTGGCGACGAATGTCACCAGAAGTTTTGCACTGGATGAATTATATTGCCTCATATATTTACTGCTTCAATCTGACAGGCCGGATCCGATTTTTCCGAGAGCCAATGAAAGGCAGCTGGAAGAACTGGAGAAACTCAAACCGTTCATCCATGCGGTCTTTGATGCCACTAAAACCAGTGATATCACGAGAATTTGCGAGCAAATCGTTTTCCGTGTGAACGATGGCTACGAAGATACGATGAATGAATATTTCATTTTCCCCATTGCAAGTGTGGAAAAGTATAAAGCAAATACCTTATTTGATGAACTGACTAGAAATGATGAACTGTTGAACGATGATACAGGTGATGCAGACGAAGAAAAAAGTGAGTTCATTGATGAAAAATTCTCGACTTGGCATCGGGAGAACAAGAACAGCGAAAGTAATTCGACGTTTCTCCAATTTGAATTGGAGCAGGGAACGAAAACAAGCCTGATGGGCGGAGGTGCCCGGGAAGCGGAAGATGCCGACCAAGCACTGGCTTCGATCCAGGGTTCATCAGGGGAAAGTCAACAAAAGGAATACAATCAGCAAGAAACGCTGGAGAAGAAACAAACCAATATGGGCAAAAGCGGTGAACATCCATTTGGTGAAGAAAATAAAGACGTCGTTCAGGTAATCAAAGAAGCCAAAGTACCAACACTTACGGAAGAGAAACGCTACCGAGAGTTTGTTGCGGATATCGAACCGTTCAAGAGGAAACTCTCCAGTACCATTGAAAAGACGCTGGAAAATAAAAAGAACGCACCAAGAAAAGATTTGGTTTTTGGCCGTTTATCAAAGAAATTACTCCCGCTTGTATTTGAAGAAAATCCAAGGGTCTTTTATAAAAAGAACCAGGATTCTAATGAAATGGATGCCGTATTCACATTGCTTATCGATTGCTCGGCTTCCATGCATAACAAAATGGATGAAACGAAACGAGGGGTCGTCCTGTTTCATGAAGTGCTGAAGAAGTTAAGGATCCCCCACTCGATCGTGGGTTTCTGGGAAGATGCCAATGAAGTGAGGGAAGGATATCAGCCAAACTACTTCCATGTGATCCAGTCCCATTCCGATTCTCTTTATCTAAACTCAGGAGCTAAAATCATGCAGCTTGAGCCAGAGGAAGACAACCGCGATGGATACAGTATCAGGGTTGCCACAATGGAATTGGAAAAAAGGCGCGAAAAAAACCGTTTCTTGCTCGTATTTTCCGATGGTGAGCCGGCGGCAAGCGATTATGATCAAAATGGCATTGTCGATACACACCTTGCTGTTTCGGAAGCCAGGAAAAAGGGCATCGAAGTCATCGGCCTGTTTTTAGCGGATGGAGGCATCGATGAGAGTGAAGAGATGACGATGAAAAACATCTATGGCAAAGAACGCCTGATGATTCCGAGTGTAGCTGAATTGCCAGAGCAATTTACACCGCTGTTAAAAAAATTGCTGCTGAAATCCATTTAAGAAATATATAGATAAAAAGGCAGTAGGATTCAAGTTTTGGATCTTACTGTTTTTTTTGGCTTTGTCAACTATTGGTGGAAACTTAAAATGAACGTCGAATGGGATTTCTTTTGTCGTGATTGGGGTAAACCATAGATGAGGAAGTGATCATTTTGATGAATGTACTTTTTATGCTGCTTTATTTTATAATCATTGTTCTTGTAATTGAAATATCGGTAACCTTGATGAAATTGACTGGATTAAAAAGCACAGTGGCAAGATTTCAGGTTATTTCCATGCTGACGGGCACTGGTTTTACAACTGACGAGTCAAAATCCATTATCGATCATCCCGTTCGAAGGAAAATAAGCATGTTCTTAATTTTATTTGGTGCATTCTCGCTTGCTGTCATCATTTCATCGATCAGTACATTGCTTACAGATGATCTGCGTTTGATGGAGTTAAGCATCATTATTGGAATCCTGCTGGTTTTAACCTTTTTGGTGAAGGTTCCATTCCTGAATAATAGATTATCGAATAAGATGAAAAGTGAAATGTACAATCATTATGAATTATGGGAACACCCGATAGAAGAGGTCTTATTTTTAGAAGATGAAGACGTGGTCATGGAAATCGATATTTATGAGGACTCGGAGTACATCGATGTCAAAGCCTTTGATGTCATTTCACATGGAGCCGACATCAATATTTTATTTATTGAAAGCGGAGAGGTGAAAATCAGAAAAGAGCTATACGAGTATAAAATCAAATTAGGGGATAATCTCTTTTTATATGGAAATAAAAAAGAGATAGAAGAAACATTCTCAAAAGAAATCGAAGAGATGAAGAAGAAGAAAAGTGCCTCGGACTGAAAAGATCCCAGCCTATATTAAGGCTGGGATCTTTTGAGGATTGTCTTCATTAATGTTTTTTATTCGGTAATTTCTGAGCGGGATTCCCATTACCTTGACGGCGCATATTGCCTTGTTCCTTTTTTTGCTGCTCTTGAATGCTTTCAACAAACTCCTTTGAACTTTTCATGGAATGTACCTCCTCCGTTATTTTCTTTTTTACTATAACCAGAAGAGGTGGAATTCATGAGTATGGAAGAAATGTTGACTTTCTAAATAGGATAGATGGTAATGTGTGGAATTAAAATGTTTTTTATGAAATGAAACCACCCCGACCTACTAGCATAGCACCAAACGAGACTTCTCTAAACCCTTCATTAATAGCCTTCAAAAATTTCTGATAAGTTAAACCCGGCTAATTAAACCAACAACGATACTTTTATATAAAAAGTCCTTCCATTTATTAATAAACAAGCTTTTGCTAAAACGCCAGTTACGTGTCTCAAATTTGGGAATTTGAATTTCAAAGATGAAACTCCATGATGCGATTCAGATGATTTAATTGAATTATTAAAAACCACGTACGTTTTAGATTAGGAGGGATTATATAAAAAAATTATTAGCAGTTTTAGTTGGTTTTTTAATATGCTTAACGATTATTCCATCATTTATATTTGCTGCTGAAAATGAAGGGGAAAATGCATTAGATTATTCGACCGAGGATTTATTTGGAACTTTTGATTATAATATTATTGAATCGCCAATATTATTCACCGAAGAACCTAAAGTTGAATACAGAGAGTTAATGCAACCAACAAACGGTAAACTATCGTCTCGATCTAGTATAGGATGGAAGGATCATACAAAAGTTTCAAGCTGGACAGAAAAGAGTAAAGTGTCTTTACGTTGGCATCCAGCTTTTTCCGGTAAAAACTACAATATAAGTTATTATAATTTTTCTAATTCAAGTACCTCGATTTCTGTAGCTTTAGGAGGGGCATATGGGAGTGTTTCAGTTTCATATAGTCCTAAAGGTTCCGGGTACTCAATTAAAGCGAACCCGAAAAAATGGAGTAGACCTGCGATCTATGGAGATTTAATCGCTACCAAATATCGGGTAAAATCATATACAGGCGCTGGAAAACTAATAAGCACAACTTATGTAACGTACTATCATACAACAAAAACTTATATAAAAATTTTGTATTAGGATAAAGGGTTGATATAAAATTTTCAAAAAATCATCTTTATTTTTTCTAGTTGGCATATTATTAGTTGTTTGTTTTGTTAGCAGTGATAAATTGGGATTATTCGAAGATGTACCACCTTCAATTGTTTGGGAAGGACAATCTTATAGAATTACTGATGAATCTGTTGAAATTCAAGATATAGGAAATGATGCAGGGGAAGTTATTCGAAAAATAAGTAGCAATAAGACTCCTGATAACCATGGAGAATCTAATGTTTTAGAAAAGGGAACAAAAATCTTCGAATCTAAAATACAATTTGAGGATGAAAATTATAAGGAATTAGTCATTCAAATAAATAATAAAGAGTATATAAAAGCGTACCCAATGTTAGGAATTTAATACAAGGAAAAAATGTTCTCTTTTTTTTAAAGTGGACATTTTTTCCTTGCTCATCTTTTTACAAATATTTCTAAAGAGCTACATTTAATAGCCTTCTTCCGCTATTGTTGTATCTCATTAAATGCTAATCTATTCACAACTATTCCAATTTGTCCTATCTTCTGAAGTACAGCAAATATTTCTCAGCTGAAGAATGAGAAAGCCCCTCCTGCTGCAAGCCTGTAGATATACAGTCAGGGGGGTGCTGATGTATTGGTGTTTGTTCCACAAGTGAGTTGAAAAGAATAAGGGTCAATCGTTTTAAATAACGCTATCTAATGTTAGAATACATTACATTAGAATATTTTGAATATTGACAAAAATAGGGTCGATATCTATAATAATCAATAATAATATCCATGAATAAACGTTTATTGGGGTTTTGCCTATGGAACGGACAATGACCGTCCGGGATTTATGTGCGTTGCATACTCAGTTAGTGGACAGTGATATTCAAATTCTTGAAAACCTATCAACGAATTTACCGTTGATAGCCGATTTGAATAAAGCGAATGTGTTTATTGATTGTCCGGTGCGTGAAGGGAAGCATGCCATTGTCGTTGCAGAGGCATGCGGACATTCCGTGAAATCGGTTTACGATCATCCGGTTGTCGGGAAATTTGCTTATGAGGCATTCGAACCGGCCGTATTTTATGTATTGCGCACCGGAAAGGACATGTTCGTGAATCGGGCATTGACTCAAGAGGGAGCGATGGTCCAGCAAAGTGTCGTTCCAATCAAGGGGGAATGCAATCGGGTCATCGCCGTTTTGATCATGGAAAAGGTGATTCATGAAGAACCTGTATCTTTCAATCAGTTTGATAGGCAAGATCAACAAAATTCCTTAGTTCCTGAATTTATCGAAGAGTCCATTTTCCTGATTAATAACCAAAACCGACTTGTTTATACGAATCCTGCTGCCATTAATTTAGTATCGGAAATATGTTTGACGGAATGTGTTTTAGGTGAATCGATATTCGATTACTTTCCTGGCTTTGCGGATGTTCTTGCTTCAAAAGAGGACATTTTGATGAAGGAAATGAACATTGGTAAAAAGATTATCCAACTAAAGAAGTTCCATTTGGGCAACAAGAATTCCAATGAAACGTTCATCATCATCCGGGACCTGACTGAACTGCGGGATAAAGAGAGGGAGCTGATCAGCAAGTCAGTAGCGATTCGTGAAATTCATCATAGGGTGAAGAATAATTTGCAGACAGTGACCAGTTTGCTTCGGCTGCAAATGAGGTTAGGAGCCCCTGAAGAAAGCAAGCCCCATTTATTGGTCAGTTTGAACCGGGTTTTAAGCATATCGTCGGTTTATGAAATCATTTTGGCAAGCAGTCAGGTCGATCATGTGGATTTGCTGGAGCTTATTAGAAAAATAGGCGATATGATCGTTCATACGGAGGGGCAAGCCCGACAATGCCTAAGAATTGAATATAGTGGTGAGCTTCATTCGATTGATTCCGACATTGGCATTTCGGTCGCGCTGGTGGTGAATGAGCTCATTCATAATTGTGTGAAACATGCTTTCAAGGAAGGGACGGAAGGGAACATAACCGTATGCTTGCAAAAGGATGGTCCTGAATTGGAACTTCAAGTAAGAGATGATGGCATCGGATATTCACCTGCAGTGAAACCTTCTTTGGGGCTGGATATCATCCGCATGACGGTGGAAAATGATTTGGATGGGGAGTTTTCGATTCAGCGGATTAAAGAAGGTACCCTGGCTTCTGTAAGATTTCCATACAAGAGGTAGGTGGGAGAAGTGGTCAAGAGGATTTTGGTCGTGGAGGATGAATCGATTGTTCTGCTTGATATAACGATCATGCTCAAGGATGCAGGATTCGATGTGGTTGGACATGCCCGTAATGGGGAGAAGGCGATTGAATTGGCACATGCACTGCAGCCGGATCTCGTTTTGATGGATATCAAAATGCCGAAAATGAATGGGCTTAAGGCTAGCGATGTGATATCCAATACCTTTCAGATTCCTGTCCTGCTTTTAACTGCATTCAGCCAGCGTGAATATATCGACGAGGCGAAGCGAGCGAACATCGTCGGATATCTTGTAAAGCCAATTACGGAGGCGAATCTGATTCCGGCAGTGGAGATAGCTTTGCTGCAAGCAGCCAATACAAAGAAGTATCAGGAACGAAATGCTCAATTGGATGAAACGCTCACAAATCGCAAAGTCATTGAAAAGGCAAAAGGAATCATCATGAAAAGGAAGAATGTTACCGAAGAAATCGCTTACAATAAGCTGAGAAGGCTTAGTATGGATAAGCAGCTTTCCATGGAGACGGTGGCACGTCGAATCATTGCAAATGATCAAAAACAAGTAAATAGATGAAGCAATGGCGCTTTGATGGACCAAATTGGTTGTAGGCAGGCATTTCTGCCGAAAAACCTAAGTTTGGGCTATAAAAGGCGTCTTTTTTTATACCCTTTTTTTAAGTCGATAGGCCAAATCAAATCGGAATTCAGGGGGAATATGTATGGAGATGGTAGGTAAATTCGTTATTTATATCATTATGGTGTGTGCCGTTGTCGGTGCTATTGCATCGATTAAAGACAGTGAGCAGGGCTTGGGGAAACAATTCATGGAAGGTTTGCATACCGTTGGCCATATATTTATCCCGGCAGCTGGAATCATGGCCTCGATCCCTTATTTATCTTGGTTCATCAATACAGTATGCGGCCCGGTTTTCGCTGCGATCGGTGCAGATCCAGCCCTCGCCGCAACAACGATTTTGGCGACGGATATGGGGGGTTACCAATTAGCGGCCGAGCTGAAGGAATCCTATGAAGGCTGGATCATGGCGATGATTGTCGGCTTTATGTCCGGGGCAACGATTGTATTCTCGATTCCAATGGGGCTTGCGATGCTGGAGAAGCGTGATCATAAATACATGGCACTTGGTGTCATGTCAGGAATCCTGACGATTCCGATTGGCGCTTTTATCTCAAGCGTGCTGGTGGTGGCGACGAATTCGAAAATCCGCGAAGTGATTTCCACGAATGCGGATTCTACATACGAATTCGCGTTGAGCTATTTGAAAATTGCCCTGAACCTTTCCCCGCTTCTTATTTTTGTGGTCTTGCTCGCGTTAGGTCTTTATTTCCTGCCGGATTTGATGATCAAAGGTTTCATGTGGTTTGGAAAAATATTGGATGCTGCGATTAAACTTGTACTCGTGTTTTCGATCGTGGAAATTTTCACAGGATTGTTTTCCAAAGTATTTGGTGCTTGGGGTTTCCATCCGATCATGGCCGATAAGGCAGACCAATTCCGTGCCCTGGAAACGGCGGGGTATATCGGGATAATGCTGGCAGGTGCATTTCCAATGATTTACCTGATTCAAAAATATGCAGGCAAGCCATTGGAAGCGATGGGCGGGAAAATCGGGTTGAGCAAAGCCGGGAGTGCAGGAATATTAGCCACGGTAGCCAATATATTAGCAATGTTCAAGCTTGTTAAAGAAATGCCGCCGAAGGATAAGGTCATAAACATTTCCTTCGCTGTGTGTGCGGCCTTCCTATTGGGTGATCATTTATCATTTACAGCCAACTTTCAGCCTTCCTTAATATTACCGATCATTGTCGGTAAGCTATCTGCCGGAGCGATTGGAATCGGTCTTGCTTACTGGCTGTCCGTTCCGAAAGCTTTGGAATTAGAAGAAAAGGATCGTGCAGCAGGAGTTATCGGCATAAATGAATATAAAACGAAAAACGAGGAAGAAAACAGCAATGAAATCCAAGTGGTGTAAAACTGGGGTGTGATTTTAATGAATGAACAGGTGGAACGAATCATCAGTGCAGGAATTGATATTGGCACCAGTACGACGAAACTTGTTATCAGCGAGCTTTCGCTTATGAATGTGGCGGGTGGCGGACAGGTGCCAAAAATCGAAATTACCGATAAGGAAATTCTGTATCGAAGTCCCATTTTCAGGACCCCGCTTGTATCCGAGACGGTAATTGACATACCTGCTGTTCAAAGAATGGTGGAAAGTGAATACCAAAAAGCAGGAATCACGATCAAAAGCATACAAACAGGGGCTGTCATCATCACTGGGGAAACGGCAACCAAACAAAATGCAGAAGAAATGGTGTACCGGTTATCTAAAGCGGCGGGGGAATTCCTTGTAGCGGCAGCCGGTCCGGATTTGGAGGGGATCATTGCCGCCAAGGGGTCCGGCGCCTATCAACATTCCATCAAGACAAGAAAGACTGTAGCGAACATAGACATTGGCGGGGGGACCGCAAATATTGCCGTATACCGTTCAGGCATGCTTTGCGGAACCTGCACACTGCATATAGGAGGCCGTTTGGTGGAGTGGGAAGGAGCGAGGGTAAGGGTTGCTCCTTCAATAGGAAAATGGCTGAAATCAAAAGGGCACTCTCCTTTGAATGGTGAAGGGGCAATCATCGCAAATGAAATGGCGAAGGTGCTTTCGAGGTTTTTGGCTGGCTCCTTCACAAAAGAAGATGAACTTCTATTAGTTGGGAAGGAGCCATCTTGGACAGAACGAATTGACGTGTTGATGTTCTCGGGCGGTGTCAGTGATTGCATCTATCATGAAGAACGGGAGGATGAAAGCTTCCGGGATATCGGCATGATGCTTGCCGCCTCTATCAAGGAAAGTGAAGAATTGGCCGCATGGGAGTGGGAACATCCCGTTGAAACGGTTCGGGCGACTGTACTTGGAGCAGGCGCACATACAACTGAAATCAGCGGAGCAACCATCGAAGTGAATGATTCTCATCTGCCAGTCCGTAATATTCCAGTCTATCGGGTCGATTTTCATGGCGTGCTTGATGATGTAGCCGCGAAAATGGCACAAGCTGTTCAGGATGCAATCACAATATATGACGCTTTGCAGGAGGGGCTGAATATTGCCTTTTATTTAACGAATTTACCCTATCAATCATTTCGGGACATTCACCGGCTCGCAGTCGCTTTTACCGAGGCACTGAAGCAAAAACCGAATCGGCAGCAGCCTCTGATCATTGTCATGGATAGTGATTATGGAAAGGCACTTGGTCAAACCATTCTAGCGAATCAACCGGATTTGCCGGTCATCTGTATTGATCAGACAGAAGTGGAACATGGTGATTATTTAGATATAGGAAGGCTGCTGCGGACAGGGGTCGTTCCGGTTGTAGTAAAAACGCTAACCTTCCAGAGTTAGGAAAAGGAGGATCATACGATGAAATTATCCACTCAATATTTTGGGGAAATCCATCAATTCAAATCGTTGAAAGAAGTCCTGGCCAAAGCGAATGAAGAGAAATCAGGAGATAGGCTTGCGGGAATTGCAGCAGATTCCGTTCAAGAACGGATTGCGGCGAAAGCGGTGCTTAGCGAACTGACTTTGGCGGACATCAGGAACTATCCCCTGCTCTCCCCGGAAGAGGATGAGGTGTCGCGGATCATAGACGGTCTAATCAATGGAACCATCTATCAATCTGTGAAGAATTGGAGCGTTGCCGAACTGCGTGAATATATCTTGAGTGACGAAACGACAGGCGAGGACTTAAAGCGATTAAGCAGGGGATTGAATAGTGAAATGATTGCAGCGGCAGCCAAGTTGATGTCGAACCTCGACCTTATCCATGCAGCCAATAAAATCGAAGTACTCACCAAGAATAATAGTACGATCGGATACAAAGGAACGCTTGCTTCGCGCCTTCAGCCTAACCACCCGACAGACAATGTCGATGGCATGCTGGCCTCTTTAAAAGAAGGCCTCTCCTATGGAATCGGGGATGCACTCATTGGAATCAACCCTGTCGATGATTCGGTCGAAAGCGTAAAGCGGCTGCTTCATGCAACACAGGATGTCATCCAGAAATGGAACATCCCGACCCAAAATTGTGTGCTTGCGCATGTGACCACGCAAATGAAGGCCGTTCAGCAGGGGGCGCCTGCTGATATGATCTTTCAAAGCATAGCCGGAACGGAAACGGCCAATCGCTCTTTTGGAATTAACGTACAACTGCTCGAAGAAGCTAATGAGATCGCAAAGGCCTATGGCACCGGCACAGGCCCGCAGCATCTTTATTTTGAAACGGGGCAAGGCTCCGAGTTATCGGCCGAAGCGCATTTCGGTATCGATCAGGTGACGCTTGAAGCCAGAAACTATGGATTTGCCCGTTATTTTGACCCGTACATTGTCAATACGGTCGTCGGATTCATTGGACCTGAATATCTATATAACAGCAAGCAGGTCATCCGGGCCGGGTTAGAAGATCATTTCATGGGGAAAATGCATGGACTGCCGATGGGGGTTGATATTTGCTATACGAATCATATGAAGGCGGATCAAAATGATATCGAGGACTTGGGTGTACTTTTAACGGCGGCTGGTGTGAATTTCATCATCGCAACTCCGATGGGGGATGACTGCATGTTAAACTATCAGTCTTTGAGTTATCACGATATAGCGACTTTGAGACAAACGATGGATAAGCGGCCTGCCCCATTATATGAAGCTTGGCTGGAGAAGATGGGGATTATGGAGAACGGAAAATTAACGAAGCATGCCGGTGATCCAACTATATTTAACCATTAGGAGTGGATGATATGGGAATGAATAATAAGGAAAATTTGGATGCCATGATAGCGAAAACCCCTGCGCGGATAGGGGTAGGCAGGTCAGGGACCCGGCCGAAAACAGATTCTTGGCTGAAATTCCGTTTTGACCATGCCGCGGCCGTCGATGCTGTATATGGTGAAGTCAGTGATATTCTTTTGAAGCGCTTGGATTTATTCAAGGTGAAAACGAAGGCCGATGATAAGGAAGTCTATTTACGGCGTCCGGATTATGGCAGGAAGCTTTCGGATGAAGCAAAGCGGGTCATAGATGCCAAATGCATAAAGGCCCCAACGGTTCAAATCATCATTTCCGATGGCTTAAGTGCCAAGGCGATCGAAGAAAATGTCGAGGACGTCTATTTATCTTTCAAACAATCTTTGGCAGTGGCAGGTCTGGATACGGGTACACCTTTTTATATTGAAAAGGGCCGGGTTGCCGTGATGGATGATATCGGTGAAATCCTTGGACCTGAGGTCATTGTCCTGTTGATCGGTGAACGGCCCGGTCTTGTCAGTGCTGAATCATTAAGCGCTTACATTTGCTATAAACCACGTTTGGGCACCATTGAAGCGGAGAGGATGGTCATTTCCAACATCCATAAAGGAGGGATCCCCCCTGTTGAAGCTGGAGCGCATCTAGGCACGGTCATTCAAAAGATCCTCAAATACCAAGCGAGCGGCATGTCCCTCGTGAAGAAGGAACATGCAGAAGAAAAACGTGAAAAACTCGGTTGAACCCCTAGTGTCTAAAAAAGGAAGTTCGGAGGGTCTCATTCCTGACGATCATTAAGACTAGGTCGTTGATTTCCGAAATCGACTGGAATACTTTTAAAATAAAAAAACTGCAGGCACTCGCTTTATTTGCCTGCAGTCTGGGGGGGAGCGGATCGCTCCCCTATTTACTTGTCCCTAAATTCCATAAACCAAACGGGTTGTAGAAGGGATTGTCTTCTTCATATCTAAAGTCCTGAAGGCCCGTCAATATAAAGTCGGGTGCATCTTGCCGAATGCTAAAGGTTTCGCCATTCTTAAAGAGAGGCCGTTCACCTACATGGTAATAATTGAATGTGTTAAGCAGGGCAGCCGCCTCTTTCGGACTCATTGTGTTAAGTGTCACGGCATCCGGAAGACCAAAGGCTTTCATTCCGAAAGAACAATAATAGTCTTCCTCTCCTATGATCGTGACAAAATGGGCATATACCGAGAGAATATCCGGGCTATGATGAAGATGCTGCCAATCTTCCTTTGAATGGGCAATTCCAGCCGTTTCTATTTTCACTGCCATTCCGCCTGCCTTGAGGATCGCTGCCCCGGCATCGATCAAATCGATAACAGTTCCGGTATCGGATACATCGGCTATTATATAAACGGTAAAGGTATGGCCATTGATTTCCTCTAATGCATTCTCTGAAAAGGCGTCTTTACTGGCGTAAGAAAAGCTTTCTTTTAAAGTGGGTTCATAATCATGGATCTCCGCCTGAAACGTAATGTTCTTATCACTGTTATGAAAAACATTCCCGGCTAACAGATACCCTTCGCTTTGGGAAGCGACCGTTTGAATCAATTCTGTCCGGTCCTTCCATTTACCGGGTATCCCGATGATGATTTGGTTGTCCTTCATGGATCATCTCTCCTTTCCGATCACTTCATACTATACCACTACTGATGTTTTCCATAGCATTTCATGAAAAATGGCGCAAAGTACCGATAAATGCCAGTGAGGGATGTGCAGGACTTTTTCAAAATTATACAATTGATGTATAATATAATCTAGTAAACGTATAGCCTATCTTCAAAGGAATTCCCCTTGTGGGTTTTCTCATAGGGCCGTATCTTAATTATCTATTCGTATATATCAATGATGAAAGAGAGTGGAATATAATGGGTCGTAAGTGGAATAACATTAAAGAAAAAAAAGCGTCAAAAGATGCTAATACTAGTCGGATTTATGCTAAGTTCGGACGGGAAATATATGTAGTGGCAAAACAAGGCGAACCAGATCCAGAATCCAATCAGGCATTAAGGGTCGTACTTGAGCGTGCGAAAACGTACAATGTTCCAAGAGCGATCATTGACCGTGCGATTGAAAAAGCCAAAGGCGGTTCGGAAGAAAACTATGACGAACTTCGTTATGAAGGATTCGGTCCCAATGGTTCAATGGTCATCGTGGATGCATTGACAAACAACGTGAACCGGACGGCATCCGATGTACGTGCCGCATTCGGGAAAAATGGCGGGAATATGGGTGTCAGCGGATCTGTTGCTTATATGTTCGATGCAACGGCTGTCATCGGGATTGAAGGTAAAACGGCTGATGATGTTCTTGAACTGTTAATGGAAGCGGATGTTGATGTACGTGACATCATTGAAGAAGAAGAAAGTGTCATCGTTTATGCCGAGCCTGAACAATTCCATGCTGTACAACAAGCATTCAAGGATGCAGGAATCAGCGATTTTACAGTGGCAGAGCTGACGATGCTTGCACAAAATGACTTAACCCTTCCGGAAGAAGCTCAAGCACAATTCGAAAAAATGATTGATGCATTGGAAGATCTGGAAGATGTTCAACAAGTTTACCATAATGTAGATCTTGGTGAATGATGAAATGAGCAGGCCTTTGCTATATGATCAAAGGTCTGCTTATTTCATTTGAAAGGAAAGAGCCTGTTCCGAATCACGAAACAGGCTCTTTCCTTTTGATTATTCACTTATGGTGATTCCGGAAAGTTCACGGTCTTTCTTTACCTTTTCCAATTCGGAAATAGTAACAAGTTGATAACCTTGGTCATGCAGTTGTTTAATGATTTTTCCTGCAGCCAGGGCGCTAGTTTGATAGATATCATGCATTAATATGACTCTGCCATCTTTGGCTTTGCTCATCACTTTGTTTACGATTTTCTTTTCATTGCGTTCTTTCCAATCCTCTGGATCGACATCCCAAAGGGAGACTTTCATATCCTCCATGAATTCCCGAACATTATGGTTAATCGCTCCATATGGGGGACGGACGAGATTTGGCTCAGTACCTGTAGCTTTTTTTACAGCGTCTTGGGTCTTTTCGATTTGATCTTCGATTTTGTTCTTGCTTAAGCGCGTCAGCTGCGGATGATCCCATGAATGGTTGCCAATCTCATTTCCTTCCTGCAGCATTTTTTGCAGAACTTCCGGATAATGCTGTACGCGGCTTCCAAGTACGAAAAACGTCGCGTGACCATCAAATTTTTTCAGGTCTTCCAGAATGGACATGGTATGACTTGGATGCGGCCCGTCATCGAACGTCAAGGCAATGACCTTTTTAGAAGGGTCGATCCATTCATTTTGCACGGGCAGTTTGGCGACGATATGTTTCGGCTGCCATTCCTTTACACGATCCTCATTCAAATCTTGACTTTGATATGAAGCTAGCAAACTATCTTTAAAAAGATCCTTCTTGATGGCTATTGTATGGGTCTTGGTTGAATCATCAGTCTTAACGTAGAAAACGAGCGTATTTTTAAAGACTGAAAAAGAATTGAAGTTGGCTGCCTTCAGTTTGTTTTCCTTTTTAATGAGACTGTTTGAAATGCCTTCTTCTTCCTTCTGCGTTAACTCTTCAAAAACAATATCGGATAAAACGGATAAATAATCAGTATCCGTGGCAAAGATGTCTTCTATAGAGAGCTTTTGCTGAGATGGAATATCATAAGTGAAGATCTGGGTTCCAGACTGCTTCTTTCCTTCCACTTGCTCATATTTATCGAAGGAAATCGTAATGGTCTGTTTGCTGAAATGGAGGATCGTATAGGTGAGGTTAAGCTCGGAAGCTTTTCCGTTGGATGCTTTCCATTTCTTTTCATAATTCTTAATTTCTTTCTTTATGTAGGCTTCTAGCTGCTTGTCGATATTTTCTAAATGCAGAACAGGCCTGCTTGCTGAATACCCGCCTTTCGTATTATCTTTCACATACGTTTGAATATCGGCTTCTGGGTAATTTTTATCAGTTGTATAGGCCGAAACGGTTCTCTTCTTATCAAAAGCAAGGCTTTTAATGGCTAACCCCAGCGTTCCTACAGCAGCTGTTAGACATAATAGAAAAATAAAGACTTTTTTATAATTTAATTTCCTCATGATGCACTCCACCTCGATAATCATTCTACTATATAGACGCGCCAAAAGTCTTAAAAGTTTGTAAAAAATTTCATTTTTTTATATTTATATTTTTCCTTGCTCATTTTCAAACTTTTATGGCTGCACCAACGTCTATTCTTTGTACGTACCTAGGATACGTAATTTAAATGTAAGGAGCTCTAACATGTAATGAAAAACCCAGATATGAATCAATTAATCGCGGCCCGGATAACCGAAAGGCAAGAGAATTTGTACAGACTTGCTTTTTACTATGTCAAAAACCAAGAGGATGCCCTGGATATCGTGCAGGAATCAATCAGGAAAGCGCTAGCCTCCAGCAGCAAAATTAAAGACGCCGCTTCTATAGATAGTTGGTTATATAAGATCATCGTCCGAACGGCACTGGATGTTTTGCGGAAGAAGAAGAAATTGACCGTCGCCGATGATGAAACAATAGAATACTTGCGCCGCGGTGAGGAGGATCACTATCCTGACCTGGATTTGCAAAAGGCCCTGGAAGGACTTTCAGTCAAGTACAAAACGGTAGTCGTCCTCCGTTTCTTTGAGGACCTGAAGCTGGACGAAATAGCGGAAGTTCTGGAAGAGAACGTAAGCACGATTAAAACGAGATTATATAAAGCGCTGCAACTATTGCGGATCAACATGACTGAACGGGAGGAAACGAAAAGATGGAAAAAAAATTAAAAGATCTGCGGGAAGAATATCTTAAAATACCGATACCAAAGGAATTGAATGATGTCGTTCAAGCAGCCTTGAATCAAAAGCCAAGGAAGAAGCCGAGGGTTGGCAGGAATATCCTCGTGTCAGCGGCTGCAGCGCTTCTGATCGTGACAGCTTCCGTAAACATCAGTCCGGCAGCGGCGAAAGCCATGAGTGATATACCGATAGTCGAGAAGGTCATCAAAGTGATTACCTTCGTCGAATGGAAAGAAGAAGCGAATAATTCTTCTGCAGTAATCAAAACGCCTGCTATATCCGGTCTCGAGAATAAACAGCTCGAAGATAGCTTGAATGATAAATACTTATCGGAAAGCAAGCAGCTTTATAAGGAATTCACGGACTCCATGTCAAAACTGAAGGAAGGGGAAAAGGGCAATATCTCGGTGGAAAGCGGATATGTGATATTGACGGATAATGAAACGATATTATCCGTACAGCGTTATACGGATACGATTCAGGCGTCCAGTTCTACAGAAAGTCAATTCGATACAGTCGACAAGAAAAACGAAGTGCTGTTAACGCTAAATAGCTTATTTAAAGATGATCGCTATCTTCAGGTGATCAGCGAGAACATCAAGGAACAGATGAAGCGGCAGATGGCTGAAGATCCGGAAAAGATATATTGGGTGGAAGATGATGATTTTACTGCTTTTAAAGGCATCGATGAAAACCAAAACTTTTATATAAACGAAGATGGCAAGCTAGTCATCGCCTTTAACAGCTATGAAGCTGCGCCGGGGTATATGGGGGCCGTCGAGTTCATCATCCCGACAAAGGTGCTGTCAGACCTTCTTGTTGGCGATCAATATATCCATTAAAACGGCCCTAATGTAATTCTTATGACGGGCGGAAGGTTTTTAAAACGGCACAATATCCATTAAAAAAGACGAACAACGTTACTGACCTACAGTAACCTTGGTTCGTCTCTTTTTTGTTCGAATTTCATCTGGTCCAGTTCCAGCCTCATTTTTTCCGTCTCCATAAGGAAGTTTTCATGTTTAAGTTTTTCAAGCTCCAGTTCAACTTGCAGCATCTTATGTTTGGTTTTTGACTGTTTTTCGAAATGGCTTGTCAGTATGGCGATTATAGGGATGGAAAAAATCATCACCACGGTTATGATTCCGAACATTATGGTGCCTCCTCTTTTTTTATATCTATTATACGGTGAATAGAACGGTTGTGGTGGGGTTATTTCAAAATTTTCCATTTACTATACTCATTAATAAGTGCATGGCAACCAAAGTGATATTAAACGTAATACCATGGGGAAAGTTAGGGCAATATATCATTGATGACCGCTTTCTATTAGATTATATGGACTGTTTTTTAGTGCGAAATCCGGACTTTTGCTTGAATGGTGGAAAGTTACTTCTATTTATATTGAAATTAATTATTTAAATATACTAAATATTTGTTTACAATAGTGAAAATTAAAGTTATTATACAATAATAAAAGGAGGGCTAGGTATGGCAACGATAAATAAACAGAAAATTGTGGATAGTGTACCTCAAAAAGGTTTTTTTGGAAACCCTAAAGGATTATTCACCCTTTTCTTTACTGAGTTCTGGGAGCGTTTCTCCTATTATGGCATGAAGGCCATTCTTGTTTACTATATGTATTACGAAGTTTCTAAAGGGGGACTAGGCCTTGATGAAACGACGGCCCTTGCCCTTGTATCCATCTATGGATCTTTAGTATATATGTCAGGTATAATTGGCGGATGGCTCGCCGATAGGATTTTCGGGACTTCAAAAGCCGTATTTTACGGTGGTATCTTGATTATGCTCGGGCATATTGTCCTTGCTGTACCAGGCAGTCTTTCCATGTTCTTTGTTTCCATGGTACTCATTGTTCTGGGTACTGGTTTATTAAAACCGAATGTTTCCAGCATTGTTGGGGAAATTTACGCAGAAAATGATGAACGCCGGGATTCCGGTTTCAGTATATTCTATATGGGTATCAACATGGGTGCATTCCTTTCGCCGTTTGTTGTCGGTACAGTCGGAATGGACTACAGCTTCCATCTTGGATTTGGACTTGCAGCAATTGGTATGTTGATTGGACTCATCGTCTTTGTTACAACAAAGAAAAAGAACCTGGGCTTGGCTGGAACTCTTCCTGCTAACCCATTATCACAGAATGAAAAGAAAAAAGTATTCACTAAATTGGGGATAGCCGCACTTATCATAGCTGCCATCATCGGCATCACTGCTTCTGCAGGCATCTTAACAATTGAAACTTTTATTAATCTTGTAGGTATTCTAGGAATCGTAATTCCGACCCTTTATTTCATTTTCATGTATCGCAGCCCGAAAACGACTTCTGTTGAACGTTCACGCTTGATTGCCTATATTCCTTTGTTTATAGCAGCTGTCATGTTCTGGGCGATTCAAGAGCAAGGTGCTACAATATTGGCAAGCTATGCAGACAAACGGACACAGTTGAACTTTGCAGGATTGGAAATAAACCCGGCATGGTTCCAATCTTTGAACCCTTTGTTCATCATTACCCTTGCACCAGTATTCGCATGGTTATGGATTAAATTAGGAAAGCGTCAGCCGACCATTCCTCAAAAATTCTCAATAGGTCTACTGTTCGCCGGTTTATCATTCCTGGTTATCCTGCTTCCTGTTTATTTCGGTGGATCAGACGCATTAGTCAATCCACTATGGCTTGTACTAAGCTATTTCCTTGTAGTACTTGGAGAGCTTTGCTTATCGCCAGTAGGACTTTCTGCCACTACTAAATTGGCTCCAGCTGCATTCTCGGCACAAACGATGAGCCTATGGTTCCTGGCAAGTGCAGCAGCACAAGCACTGAACGCACAAATCGTCAGATTCTACACACCTCAAACCGAAATGGCTTATTTTGGAGTGATCGGTGTTGCTTCAATAGTCCTTGGACTGGCTCTGATGGCCTTATCACCAAAGATTCAAGGTTACATGAAAGGCATTCGCTAACGCATTAAAAAGATGACCTCGGAATTAACGGGGTCATCTTTTTTTCATTTTTCGTGCCCTCGAAAATTCTCGAATGGATGCTATATCGATTTTTATTTGAGGTCGTGATTCAAACCTTTAACTTTTTTTTAATAGGATCCACAGTGAACACTAAGACAAAAAATAAAATAATCTTGGGAATGGGCTCGATATCGAAGATAAAAAAAATACAATATCCTAAAATGAAATATATCGAAAATAGAATACCTAAGTACAATTTATTTTTCATTTGAACCCTCCTAATATCTTGCTATGGAACGAGCAGAGTATCCATTCCAATTCCGCTTAACGCAATGGTCTTGCTTAGCTTTTTTTTCAGCTGCAGCGGCATTATTCCATTTAGAAGTTGAAATACCTAGTCCTATTGCGAAAACACCCATACCTGTACCTATATATTTATTAAACCAACCAACAGCAAGAGCTAATCCATTAACTTTGTTAGAAAATGAAGACATTTGAGCAGCTGCTTGAACATTTGGTACAATCATACTGAAAAATAAAGAAATACCCAAAAGAATAATTAATGCAGGGTTTACGAACATCTTATACCTTTTTATCATTACCTCCTCACTATATATCTAGTGATTCCATAATAAACTAATTTTCAACTTGATAGATTCCAAAAGAGAGAAGTGGAATTTCAGAAATGATACGGTTACCATAAAGAACTAAGCTAATATGAAAAAAAGAGCATCCTTTATAGGATTGCTCTTTTTTCCGGTTGTAAGAACCTTTTCCTTTTTTGTTTTTGATAATACGGGTGGAGGGGTCAAACGCCCAACGCATTCGGCTATTTGCCATTTCACCAATGGTTTTCTTATTGGTTTTATTCGTTTTAGTCATTGAATATATTCCTGCTTTCATAGTATTTGAACTGAATTTTAGCTTTGTACACCTTTGTTCTTGCTTGCAATAATTGAAGCCGCAATTGCAAAGGGAAGTAAAAAGAAAGCCAGTATTCCATATCCAGCTCCTTCAAACCCTCTAATGTTCACAAAACCCATATAAAACAAAATAAATGAAGCTATAACGGTTAATATGCCTGGTAAAAGCCTAACAAATAAAGATAAATGTAATTTCCTAAACCACCACGCTAAAAATATTACTAGCATTCCAGGGACGCAAGCAACCAGGAGGGGAACTACCAACATCATTTTGTAACCTCCTCTAATTCATTATGTAAATAATACCATAATAAGTAAAAAGTCGAACGTAAAGGTGAGGTAAACTAAATTCTTAATATTGTTGGATAGGGGTTCTATCTAAATTCTAAAACCAAGTTGATTGGAACAGGTGTACGAGACCCCTGCGGGAAAAGCGCGCCTAAGGGAAACCCCGCAGGCGCATACCGCCGAGGAGGCTTCCCGACCGCCCGCGGAAAGCGAGTGCATGGAGTGGAAATCAACGTTCATTGTACAAGCCCTAATAAAACTGTAGAACAAAAGGGGTTTACCTAAAATTACAAAACAAAGTTGATTGGAGTGAAAGGTGCGAGACTCCCGCGGAAAGCAAGTGCCTGAAGCGGAAATCAACATCCAAATCGTACAAGCGATTAGAAAAGCTGGGGCAAAATGGGGGTCCACCTCTGTCCTTTATTTCACTTAATTTCTTTCTAGGATTCAACATCTGCCTCTTCATGAATAGCCAAAGATGTGTGATATCTTCGGTATAATTCATATGTTAATGAAGCTAAGAAAGGAAAGGACCGGATGAGCGCTGCTCTTCCGGTTCTTTGTGTATCAGTTTGCTGCTGGGATCAATCCTTTATGAATGGAGACTTCCTGAATGGCACGGTAGACGGTTTCGACCATGAAATCGAGTTCCTTTTCTGACATGGAAAGGATTGGCATCATCGTGATGACTGGACCGAGTTCCCGGATGATCAGGCCATTTTCCCGTGCTGTATGGATGATTCCGGAAACGACATTCTCTTGGAGGGTGAACGTTTCTTTTGTTTGGCGGTCTTTAACGATTTCCACTCCAATCATGAAGCCGCGCTGGCGGATATCGCCGACTATCGGAAGTTCGTATAGCGATTGCAGTCTTTGTGATAGGTATTTTGATTTTTTCTGGATGTCTTTAATGAGATTGCGGCTTTCCATTAGTTCGATATTCTTCAGGGCCAGGGCACAGGCAAGCTGATTTCCTGTATAGGTGTGACCATGATAGAAGGTTTTATGTTCTTCCCGTTCTCCCAAGAAGGATTGAAAGATCTGCTCGTTCATGATGGTGGCGGCGAGTGGCATATATCCCCCAGTGATCCCTTTACCCATACACATGATATCGGGTACGACGTCTTCCTGTTCGCAGGCAAACATCGTACCGGTGCGACCGAACCCTACAGCCACCTCATCACAAATTAAGAGGATATTGTACTTTTTGCATAATTGCCCGACCTCTTTCAAAAAGCCAAGGGGATGGGTAATGATACCTGCTGCTCCCTGCACAAGCGGCTCGATGATCAATCCTGCAATTTCGTCTGATTGTTCTTGCAGTAATTTCTCCAGTTCCTTCAAGCAATGGTTTTTCACGGCTTCTGGATCTCCATACTCAGTCATGTGATAGGCATATGGTGAAGGGGCGGAAATCCGTTGAAATAAGAGGGGCTTAAAGATTCTATGGAATAGATCCATACCGCCCACACTCACAGCTCCGACAGTATCGCCGTGGTATGCTTCGTCAAGGGAGACGAATTTGTTTTTATTCTGATGCTTGACGGGGTCGATATTCTGCCAATATTGATAAGCGACTTTAAGGGCGATTTCCACAGCGGCAGATCCCGTGTCGGAGTAAAAGACTTTCGATAAAGGACCAGGAGTGATCTCTGCCAGTTTTTTCGCCAGTAAGATCGATGGTACATTCGCAGATCCCAGCAGCGTGGAGTGCGCGACTTTATTCACTTGTTCAATAAGGGCGCCGTTTAATTCCGGCTCGTTATGCCCGTGCACGTTCACCCATAATGAAGCATAGCCATCTAGGTAGCGTTTGCCATCCACATCAATCAGGTAGCTACCTTCGCCGCGTTCGATGATCAGTGGTTTACTTTCCCGATACGTTTTCATTTGTGTGAACGGATGCCATACATATTCCTTATCCCATTGTTCTAAATCCTGACTGTTCATGCTTCGAACACCTCTTTCAGTTGTTGGGTATATTCTTGATCACCAAGCAAATCAAGGATGCAGATCCTCAAGTCTTTTCTAACATCGGCCAGTGTCGGGATGCAGGCGAGGCCATTCAGCCCAGTCAGCTTTTCAATGGTTTCGATATTATCTTGATGAATCCGATCTTCTGGCCGGTAATGATTATACAAAATGGTTTTCACGTTTATATCATGGACTTGGGCATAAGAATGGGTCGTCACAACATCATGAATCGCCCCTAAACCGCTTGTGGATACGAAGAGGACAGGCATCCCGCAATCCCTTATGAAATCTGCCGTCATATAGAAACCTTTCGTTCGTTCAATAAGCGGCACAGCCAATCCTCCAGCGCCCTCGACTAATACGATGTCATACATTTCCTCAAGTTCATGAACCCTTTCCACGACTTTCTTCTCATCGATGAGACTGCCGGTTAATTTAATCGCCAAATGTGGGGAGGTTTCGGGTTCCAGTGTGTAAAACCCCGATTCCTTCACACCGAGTTCCTGCTCAAACCAAGATATATCTGGGTATGTATGATTTTCCTCATTGATTCCAGTTTGAAATGGTTTGAATATCGTGACGCTTTTTCCCAATGTTTGAAGAGACAGATAGAGTGCACTCGTGACGATGGTCTTTCCAATATCCGTGCCAGTTCCGGTTATAAAGTAGGCTTGGCCCATGGATGATTCAGCTCCTTTACGTTTATATATCTTGCAATGCGCGGGCGTACTTGCTGAATGATGACAGCACATAGAATGCATAGCATTAAATCACCGGGTACAGGTAACAAGAAGCCGTAAAGAATCGTTTGGCTGATGGAAAGCGGCGTTTCCACAATCCACTTCATCGAACCATACAGCCAGATGCAGCCGAAAAGGTAAACGGTCAGCAAAGTGGCGGCATTAGCAAAGAATATGGAACGAATTGTGGAGAGGGAAAACCGGTTGATCAGCCATCCATTTACATAGGCTCCCAGTATATATCCGAGCAAATAGCCGAAAGTGGGTTTGAATATATAGCCGAATCCCCCGCCTTCAGCAAACACGGGCACCCCGATAAGTCCGATCAAGACGTAGCATAACTGACTGAGCATTCCAAGCCGGGGCCCCAACAATGCGCCTGCCAAATAGACTGCCAGAATTTGCAGCGTGAATGGTATGTAAGGGATAGGTATCTTAATAAAGGCGCCAATGGCAGTTAACGCGGTAAAAAGGGCCACATAAGAAATCGTCCTTGCTTTCAAGTTTTTAACCCCCTTTTTTGAAAGTGCTGGCAGAATGCCCACTATTAGTTTGCCTGATTCCTATTTTATATGTCAACTAATTTGTTATTTGGTTAACATATAAAATGCCAGTTTTCTTAGGATTTAAAGGACTACTAGGAAAATATTGAAAAAAGGCCATTGAATAATATTTTGTTTGTATGTTATTATTCTAACGATATGTTAACTTAATATATTTTAGGTTAACAAATATTATCACTCCATTGATACTGCTAAATGTTAATTGCCCATTGAGGCTGATGGTGCACATGCGACGCAGCAGGTTGCAGGAAGCAGGTCTATTACTGGATATCTTCCGTTTTATGTGCGGAGAACCGGAACAGGATATGTTCCTTTTCAAGGAATGGCGATTCGGCACACAATAAAAGAAAAGAGGGATAGGTTTGGAAACATTGGTAAGGGATTGGAAGATGTTAGCGGAGAACGTTATCAAAGGATATAAAGTGACGGAGGAAGAGGCATTATCCATCGTCCAAGCCCCAGACGAAGAGGTTTTGGAAATTCTGAATGCAGCCTATCTCATACGTAAACATCATTATGGGAAAAAGGTAAAATTGAATATGATCATCAATACGAAATCAGGATTATGTCCCGAGGATTGCGGCTACTGCTCGCAGTCGATCGTGTCGGAAGCCCCAATCGATAAATATGCTTGGCTGACTAAAGAAAAGATTGTCGAGGGAGCGCAAGAATCCATTCGCCGGAAAGCGGGTACTTATTGCATCGTTGCTTCTGGCCGTCGTCCGACAAACAGGGAAATCGATCATGTCATTGATGCGGTAAAAGAAATCCGCGAAACGACGGATCTTAAAATCTGCTGCTGTTTAGGTTTCCTGAATGAGGAACATGCCGGTAAACTAGCGGAAGCAGGCGTTCATCGCTATAACCACAACTTGAATACATCACAGGAAAATTACAGTAAAATTACATCGACACATACATATGAAGACCGGGTAGATACAGTGGAAGCTGTGAAAGAAGCCGGAATGTCCCCATGCTCTGGAGCCATTTTCGGAATGGGCGAATCTGAGGCGGAAGCGGTGGAAATCGCTCTATCCTTACGCAGCCTTGATGCAGATTCCATTCCTTGTAATTTTCTCAATGCAATTGACGGAACGCCGCTTGAGGGAACTTCCGAGCTGACTCCCACTAAATGCCTGAAATTGATTTCGATGATGAGATTCGTTAATCCAAGTAAGGAAATCCGCCTGGCCGGCGGCCGGGAGGTCAATCTCCGTTCCATGCAGCCCATGGCACTTTATGCGGCCAATTCCATCTTCGTCGGCGACTATTTAACGACAGCTGGTCAAGAACCCACAGCGGATTGGGGAATCATTGAAGACCTGGGATTTGAAATTGAAGAATGTGCCCTTTAATTGATAAAGAAGATTATTGAGAGAAACTAAAAAAACACCCTTAGGGTGTTTTTTTTCAGTTTGTCGATAAAAGGAGGTTCGGAATAATCCCGCTTCGAACCATAATCTTAAACAAGACTAGTTGTTTTTTTACAGTATTCCTTATTGGATTGAATGAGCGAGACTCCTGCCGAATAACTGGCTAGCCAAGACTTCACAGCCGCTTACGGTGAAGAGGCTTGGCAGACAGTCGGTGGAAGGGGAGAGGATTTCCGGAAGTGGGTATGTGTAATGATTTCCACTCCAGGCACTGCTTTCCGCGGGCGGTCCGGGGAGCCTCCGTCTCCCTTGGCCACGCTTTTCCCGCAGGAGTCTCGTACCTTACGTTCCAATCAGCTGGAACTTCTTTTTTTAGAGATATTGTAGGAAACTGGCTCTTCTTCTCCAATTCGTATACAGTCTGGCGGTCCATCAATTTTCCGGCAAAAGGAGTTTCGAATGCTCTCGCCCCGAACCATAATTTTAAACAAGACTAGTTTATCCTTCATGCTTTTTTACAGTACCCCTTAATGGATGGAAGAAATGAGCGAGACTCCTGCCGAATAACTGGCTAGTCGAGACCCCACAGCCGTTTACCGGCGAGAAGGCTCGGCAGGCAGTCGGCGGAAGGGGAGCGGATTTCCGGAAGTGGGTATGTGTAATGATTTCCACTCCAGGCACTCGCTTTCCGCGGGCGGTCCAGGGAGCCTCCTCGGCGTTCGCCTGCGGGGTCTCCCTTGGCCACGCTTTTCCCGCAGGAGTCTCGTACCTTACGTTCCAATCAGCTGGAACTTCTTTTTTTAGAG
>NZ_JBFTMS010000034.1:0-47451 GCF_056397085.1 Peribacillus sp. 05N428
CCAATTGGACATGGCGAGGTCCAAAAATGGCCTAACATAGTGGGCTCGTAGAGCCCCAATCTCCTAACTTCAGGCAAAAATTCAAAGGGAATCTCAAAAAGGGGTTCGGAATTTTTTAATTCCRAACCCCTTTTGTCTACAAACTGAAACACCTAGGCATTTTTAAATGCCTAGGTGTTTTTTATATTTCTTTCACAATCAATCTGGTTTTCAGCTGTACCGTTTCCCCTGAGCATAACTCCCTCAATCCAGTCAATTTTGCAGGCAAATCCAAATTAGGAGCATTCGTTACCCAAGTATATGGTTCAGGACAAACGAACCCCTCCTGATTGAACAATACCCAAAACTTAAAATGTTGATCGCCTTGATAAATGACTTGTATGCCAGCCTCTTGATCAGTGAGAAAGCACTCGTTTTCCGGATTTCTTTCCTTATCATAGCCAAATAAGTCATCAAATTGCCGGCCGTCCAAGCTAATACCGTTTTGGATTTCCAATGTATTGGCCGTTTCATGAATTACACCTGTGGGCAATGATCTTTCATTCAACTCCCAATGTTTATTGACGGGAAGGGATATTCTGCAATCCTCCCATTTACTCACTGCTCCAAATGGAAAATTGAATACAGTATGATAACCTGCTCCCCACGGAAAAGGTTCAATGCCTTTGTTGGTGATTTCCAATTGTATTTCCAATGTTTCAGCCCTTAAAGATAAAGACATATTCACAGTGATATCTTGTGGAAAGCTATCTTTTAGATCAAATTCACTGCTTGAAAATTCAGTATTAATGACGATTTCTTTCCCGTTCACTTCCTTTTTGCACACTTGCCAAGGCTTGTCATGCAAAAAACCATGTATATGATTGAATTTTCCCCTTTCATTGACCGGAAACTTATACACAGTCCCCTTATATGTAAATTGACCATCTTCAATTCGATTAGGAGGAAACAGGATAGGCATTCCGTATAAAATAGGAGCCTTTTTATATTCTTCCAGACTAACTGGAGTTCGCAGCACCTCAATATCCTTATGCTTGTACTTAAACGAAAGCAGATTGCTTCCTAAAGATGGCGCAAGTATCGCTTCCACTTTTTCATTGCCGAACTTTATGGCCTTTTCATTTAAAAAAGTGATATCTTCTATGTACCCTTTCACTTATTCTCCTCCTTTGACTTGAACATATATCCATCCTACTTCCACGGACCATTTTTTGCAACAAATGGAAAATATATTTCGTCCTTAATCTTTCTAAGTTTGAAATTATGTGTAATCGAGGATTTTGCTTAATTTGCTTTGCTATTTTTCTATTTTTCTTTTATCCTTTTCCTTCTCCCGGACGAATTGTAACTTTTTAAATAAAAAAGGATGCCGTAACGGCATCCTTTTTTACTTATCTATTACTTTCACTTACCAAAGCCACTATACCTTCATCATCATCCAAAACAAGTTCAATACCTGAGTATGGATCTTTATTCATATATTCATCCAGCCATAAACGAAGCGCTTCTATCAAGTTGATGGTGATTAACACTTGTTTCCGGCCATCGACAAACGTTTCCGCCGAAAAGCCATAATCATCATCATACATTAACTCCACTTCCACCTCATTAGGTTGTACCTGCTTTTTACGGGCAATGTAAACACAAACCGCATTGATGATATCTTGTTCGGAAATTTTTAGCCTCTCCATGGGTTTGGATCTTCTTTCTTCTTCTTATCTTTGAAATATGTGAATATTTTACGGATTACAACGATTAATACTACAATCGCCATCACGTTGATTAATAGACCAAGTATAGAACCAAGCATTCCCATATTGGCAAATAGGCTACCAAAAAGTAAACCTGCCAATCCTCCTAGCATAAGTCCTTTCATTAAGCCGCCTTTTGCGAATGTGTTTCCACTCTTGGCTTTATTGGCAGTAGTGGCATCGGATTTCTTCGTTTCTTTATTTTGGAAATTCGAATTATTATTGTTGTTGCTGTTAAAGCTTCTTTTTCCGGACTTGTAACCCCTTGCATCGACTGACTCCGTATGATCCTGGAATACATACGTGCCGACTGGCGAGAATGCTAGTGTAATTGTAAGTAATGCAGCCATAAATTTTTTCATCATGTTTTTTTGCCTCCGTTTAATAGTATGGAATGTTGTTTCATTATATCTTTTCCCAGATTAACTGAAAGTCCACATCACCTATCCTTGTTTTATCTTATAGTATTTACGTTGAAATTCAAAATAAGTTTCATTTTTTTTTGATTTTTTTCAAAAAAATAAGCAGGGGCATTTTCTCCCCTGCTTATTATTGAACTATTAGTTTACACGAACGACACGGCCGTTGAACTTACTTGCCCAATATCCGCTATCCATATTGGCAATTGCAACACCTGTTGAACTTTGGGAACCGATAAATTTGCCGCCGCCGACATAAATACCGACATGCCCATCAGTTTTATAGGTATTGAAGAATACTAAATCTCCAGGTTGTTTTTGACTGCTAGATACTTGACGTCCTGCACCTTTCAATGCATCCGTACTGGCTGGAAGGTTCACACCAGCTTGTTTATAAGCCCATGCAACGAATCCTGAACAATCGAAAAGACCGTTAGCGATATCGGATGCCGTTCTTCCGCCACCAAATTTATACGTGGAGTTACCGATATATTTATAACCTGCTGTAATGGCAGAGCCTGTATTTGCACTGCTTGGCTTACTTGATGCTTCAGTTTTACTTGCTGCAGGTTTAGCTGCAGAACTGTTTTTAGAAGAATTTGAAGATGATTCAGCTTTAGACGAATTTTTTGCCGAAGCCTCTCCTTTAGACGAACTTGATGATTCTTCGCTAGAAGAACTTGATGATCCTTCACTGGAAGAACTTGATGATTCTTCACTGGAAGCATTTGAAGAATTCACTTCTTCAGCAGCACGGTCAAGATCTGCTTTTTCCGATGCTTTACGTTCTTCCTCTTTTTTGATATTTTCACGAATGGAAGCTATTTGTGCTTCTAGACCAGCATCTTTATTCTCTAAAGATTGTTTAAGCGCCTCTGTTTCAGATTCTTTCTTTTCGATCTTAGCCTTCATATTGACAGTTTCAGCTTTTTGATCTTCAATTTGCGATTGCATGCCTTTAAGCTCTACTTCCATATCCTTAAGGCTTTGCAATTTCTTCTCAACGGTCGCTTGTTTTTTCTCTAAGTCAGCTTTATCCGCTTCCTGCTCGCTAAGAATCTGTTGGTCAGCTTCCACGATAGTGGCTACCGCCCCAACACGATTAACGAATTCACCAAAGCTTTTAGAACCTAAAACAACTTCCAGGTACTCAACGTCCCCGCCGCTCTCTTGGAAAGAAAGTGCGCGCTCTTTCAAGACTTCCTCGCGTTTTGCGATTCTTTCTTCCAACGCTTTAATTTCTTTCTTTAAAGATTCTATGTCTTTTTCGGTGTCTTTAATTTCTTGTTTAGTATCTTTGATTTTTTGATCATTTTCTTTCATTGCCGATTCGATCTGGGCAATATGGGCATTCATTTTCGATTGTTCTTTTTTCAATTGCTGAATAACTTGTTCTGCCTCTGAAATATCTGATTGTATTCCTGTACGTTGCGATTGAATATCCGTGATAGATTCAGCTTTTACAGACGGTATGGCAAAAGCGCTTCCTAATCCAAGCATAATTGTCGTGTTCAATACGATAAGTTTTTTCTTCAAACTCATTTCCCCTGCTTTCCTCCCCTTGCATTTCCATCGACCTACTTCTTTTTCTCTATGAAAAATGATTAGTCAAAATAAATTGCTGGGAACTCTTCTCTATTTTTTTTACTCTTTATGTAATCTTCTAAGGTTGAGATAATATTAAATACATTTCTTAAACTCTACTATGTTTTCATCTAAGTCGTAGTATATCATCAGATTTTGTCAAATACGTGATAACAATATTACAATTATATTTCAATTTTAACATTAAACATAAAGATTCGACTTTTTCACGTGATAAAACATCCAATATCTTACATAATCACCTTCAAATTTTGATGCAAGACTTTCTATCTAGTGTTTAGCACCAAGGGACCATGGACTATTGGCAGACAAAAACTTACCACCTGTGAATGCACGGTAGCCCTTTTGGAACAGATTACAGTTCATTTACCCTCCATACGGGAAGGTCCGCTGGCAGTCCCATAAAAAAAACCGCTCATCAGCGGTTTTTTCGACAATATTCGACCCACCCTTAAATTCCGGCCATAAAGTCGACAAAAACTTTCAATTCTTTCGGTCGGACGAATACCCTTTCCCCTTTGCTTATTTCCAGATTCATATATTGTTCCTTCGTCAGTTCGATTTCAAGCGGTTCGTTTGTATCCTGACGAATGACTTCTATCCGGACGATGGGGCCGATTGTATGGATGTGGTCAATTATGGATGCGATCGAATCCTTTTCCGCTGGTTCTCTTTCTATGATAAAGTTATGAGCCCTTACATAACCGGTGCCCGCTCCATCTTCACTGCCCGGGGCATTCATTTCTACATTGCCAGTAACCAATTTCCCTTTATGCACGTTGCCCTTGAATAAATTGACACTGCCTAGAAAATCATAAACAAAGGGATTTTCAGGGTGATCATATACTTCTTCCGGGGTTCCAATCTGTTCAATTTTCCCTTCATTCATGATTACGACCCGATCAGCAACATCCATCGCCTCTTCCTGATCATGTGTCACGAACACGCTCGTTACATTGAATTCGTCGTGAAGTCTTCTTAGCCAACGACGAAGTTCTTTGCGAACCTTGGCATCCAATGCACCGAATGGTTCATCAAGCAAAAGGATATTCGGTTCAACGGCAAGTGCCCTTGCCAATGCGACACGCTGGCGCTGGCCGCCTGATAATTGCGATGGATAACGATCTTTATATCCTTCCAACTTGACGAGCTGAAGCAATTCGGTAACCTTTTGTTCGATAACTTCTTTACTGGGCCTTGTTTTTCTGGGGCGAACCTTTAATCCATAGGCGATATTATCAAAAATCGTCATATTACGAAAAAGGGCATAATGCTGAAAGACGAAACCCACATTTCGATCTTTTACATGCTTATGCGTATAATTCTCTTCATTGAAGAGGATCTTTCCGCTCTCTGCCAGTTCAAGGCCCGCGATGATACGCAGTAATGACGTTTTTCCAGATCCGGAAGGGCCAAGCAGGGCTACGAGTTCACCGCTCTTTATTTCCAAATCGATGTTTTGGAGTGCTTGATAGGACCCGTAATATTTTGTAACATTTTCAATGATGATACTCATTTCATTCCTCCTAACTTGCTTTGGTCGATTTATAGTCCGTTTTCCATTCTATGAAGCTTTTAATGATCAACGTTATGATTGCAAAGATGGACATCAGGGATGCAACAGCAAAAGCGGCCGAAAATTGATATTCATTGTATAAGATTTCAATATGAAGCGGCATCGTATTGGTCATGCCCCGTATATGTCCCGATACGACCGATACAGCTCCAAACTCCCCAATTATTCTGGCATTACAAAGGATGATTCCATATAGAAGTCCCCATTTTATATTGGGAAGCGTCACATACCAAAATGTCTTGAACCCTCCCGCACCCAGCGTGAGTGAGGCCTCTTCTTCAGACGTCCCCTGACTTTGCATGAGCGGGATCAATTCGCGTGCAATGAATGGGAAGGTAATGAAAATGGAGGCGATGACAATCCCTGGTATTGAAAAGATCACTTTAATGTCAAAAGATTGCAGCAGTGGACCAAGTGCCCCATGTAAGCCGAACAGAAGGACAAAAATCAACCCGGCAATGACCGGTGATACGGAAAAAGGCAAATCTATCAATGTTATTAAGAAGTTTTTTCCCTTGAAATCATATTTTGTTATGGTCCAAGCGGCAACCACTCCAAATATGGCATTGAGCGGCAAGGTGATGAGGACAACGATCAATGTTAACTTAATCGCAGCCACGGCATCAGGATGGGCGATGGCCGCAAAATAAGCTTCGGCACCTTTTTCAAAGGCTTTTACAAAGATTGCGATTAATGGGACTACTAAAAACAAAGTGAGAAATAGCAATACAATGGAAATGAGGATCCACTGTATGGATTTAGGCTCTTTAGTTGCGTTTCTCGTAATAATGACTGGGTGATTCGCTTTTGCAACCACTGAATTATCATGTTCCATCATATCCCCCCTACTTCCCTGAATATCTTTTGCCGGTCCACCATTGTAAGATATTGATGGTGAACAAAATTATAAATGTAATAATGAGCATGACGGCTGCAACAGCTGTTGCACCTTCATAATCATACTGTTCAAGCTTTGTCATGATGATCAGCGGGGAAATTTCCGTTTTAAATGGCATATTTCCTGCAATGAAGACAACGGATCCATACTCTCCAAGTGCCCTCGCAAAAGAAAGGGCAAAACCCGTCAATATCGCAGGGATCAATACCGGGAAGATGATTTTAATGAATGTCTGCATTCGATTCGCCCCTAAAGAGGCAGATGCTTCTTCCATCCCTTTTTCGATATTTTCAAGCACCGGTTGAACCATCCGCACCACGAATGGCAGACCGATAAATATAAGGGCGATGATGATCCCTGCGGGAGTGAAAGCGACTTTAAAGCTGAAAAATTGCCCGATCCATCCGTTCGGTGAATACAAGGTGGTCAACGTAATCCCTGCAACGGCAGTCGGGAGGGCAAAAGGCAAATCAACCAGTCCATCGATGATCCTTTTGCCGGGAAACTCATAACGAGTAAGCACCCAGGCAATCAATACACCAAAAACTGCGTTAACAATGGCCGCAGTTAACGCTGTCAAGAAACTCAATTTATAAGAAGCGAGAACCCTCGGTTCAGTTATGGTCGCCCAAAAATCCTGGAACCCCATTGAAAATGTGTTTAGAAAAACCATCGATAACGGGATCAAAACGATGATGGTGAGATACAGCAGCGTAAAACCCATCGTCAATCCAAAACCGGGTATGGTCCTCTTTTTCGTCTGTTTACCTTCAGTCACTATATTCATCGCTTCGCCTCAACCCTTTTTCTGATTTATGAAGGAGAAGATGTTAAAGCCACACCTTCTCCTTCATGCTTACTGCTGTTGGTAAATCTCGTCAAATGTGCCACCATCATTAAAATGTGTTTCCTGGGCTTTTTTCCAACCGCCAAATGTATCATCAACAGTCACCATATCGATATTGGCAAATTGGTCTCCATATTCAGCGAGGTCCTTCTCATCCCTTGGACGATAGAAGTTTTTCGCGGCAATTTCCTGACCGGCATCCGTATACAGATATTTCAGGTAGGCTTCGGCCACTTCCTTTGTTCCTTTTTTCTCGACCACTTCATCGATAACAGCTACCGGTGGCTCTGCTAATATACTGATTGAAGGGTTGACGATTTCATATTTGTCATCACCGAATTCTTCCAGTGTTAAATAGGCTTCATTCTCCCAAGCGATCAGTACGTCACCGATTCCCCTTTCCACAAAAGTGGTCGTTGCACCGCGGGCCCCTGAATCCAGGACTTCAACATTCTGATAAAGTTTTTTCATGAAATCCTTCACTTTTGTTTCGTCATTATCGAAATTTTTCTCCGCATAAGCCCAGGCAGCCAGGTAATTCCACCTTGCCCCTCCGCTTGTCTTTGGGTTTGGCGTAATGACGGATACATTCTTTTTAGTCAGATCATCCCAATCTTTAATGCCTTTAGGGTTATCCTTTTTCACCAAAAACACAATCGTTGATGTATATGGTGTCGAGTTCTCCGGTAAACGTTTTTGCCAATCCTTCGCTAATAGGTTACTAGCTTCATAAATGGCATCAATATCATAAGCCAATGCCAATGTAACGACATCCGCCTCCAATCCGTCAATGACAGCCCTGCCCTGTTTACCAGATCCGCCATGTGATTGTTGTATCGTTACATCCTGACCTGATTCTTCTTTCCAGTGCTTCACGAACGCTTCATTGAATTCCTGGTACAATTCCCTTGTCGGATCATATGACACATTCAAAAGCTCTACTGACTTCGATGTTCCGTCCCCTTTCGTTTTTTCCGAGTTGCATCCAGCAAGTACACCGAAGGCTAAAATCAAACTTGTCAATAACATCAACTTTTTCATGAGCTTCCCCCTCTTTTTACAGCAAAAAAGGCATTCTATTTCCCTTCAATTATTTTTCGGGAGATAGTATGCCTTCAGTTCTCTGATCAGCAATTATTTTGATTTTTGTATATCCTTACCATAAAGCAAAGTTTACCAAGTTGTCAACTAGGTATTGCATGTCCCTTTAATTAAATTCATTCACATTTTGCAGGTTGAAAAATTCCCTAAACGAAAAGGGCTCGATCCACCGGGGAGATCGAACCCTTTTTAATACTTTGCCAACAATTATGAATTTGATGATTTTTGATAAAGCTTATTTTCCACGATATACTGATAACACTTATCGGGCAGTAAATATCGTGGTTCCCCGCCCATTGCAAATTCATCCCTTATATATGTAGAACTGATTTCCATGGAAAGGCCTTTATCAATAAGGTGAAATGTATTGCCATCATCATAATTCCTTAGCAATGGACTTTTGGATATGATTTTCAGCATATCGATTCCATTCCGAGCCATGACGATGAATTTATGATTGGCAATCAATTTTTCCCTGAATTTCCATCGTAAGTGTACCGGCAGCTCCTGATTATCAATATCTTCAAGTAAATCTGCACCCATTATGAAGTAAACTTCGTCTTTTGGAAATTGTGATTTAAAATATTCCATCGTATACCAAGTATATTGTTTACCCGTTCCGGCACGTTCATTCATTTCATAATCACTGACTTCGAATATCGGGTTGCCCCCTATTGCCAGCTCGAGCATTTGCCAACGGTGTTCATTGCTTGTTTTCATCTGTTTATCGATACGGCCATTTGCGCATGGTAAAAAAATCACCTTGTCCAGCTTAGCACGATGCGCAATGGTGGATGCTGTCCATAAATGCACATTCGTGACCGGATCGAAGGAAGATCCGTAAATCCCAATTTTGCCCATCCTATTATCCCCCTCATCAGCCTTTCTTTTTCACCACGGCCCTGACCGGGCTCCCGTCCCCTGCTTCCAATGCCAGCGGCAATGCAGCCAAATCGTACAGCCCAGGCTCCAGTCCATCAAGGACCAGCCCTTCGAGGATATGAATTCCACAGCCTGACAGTTTATTGTGGGCAGGCAATTCTTTGCTGTCGAGACAGTCGACTGAAGGTAAATCAAGCCCAAGGAGCCTAACCCCTTTATTTGCAAGGAAGGGAGCTAAATCTGGTTCAACCGGTGGAATCCATTCCGGAAAACGGCTAAGGTCCTTCCATTGACCTGTTGCCACCAACAACCGCCGGACCCCTGTCAATTCGATGCCTTCAAAAGCTTTAATGCCAATGCTTTCAGCTGCATCCACCTTTACTACGGTAGCAGTGCCAATATATAAATCAAGATCTAGTTCGATGATTTTTTTTCCATTCTCATCAAAATGATAGGGAGCATCAATATGAGTTCCTAAATGTGTACTCATCCGGATTTCCCCTACATTGACGGAAGACCCTTCAGCCATTGATGAATTCAGCCGATATGAATATTGCGTATCTCCTGGCCAGTATGGCGTATTTTCATTGAGGCGCTGAGAAATATCTAACCATTGATTCATGTGTTCACCCCTCCTTACAGTTTGGTCCTTAATGTCCAAAGCTCAGGAAAAAATGGCTGTTCGACCACTTTCTTCAGATAACTTACACCGGACGATCCGCCAGTTCCCTTTTTATTGCCGATGATACGTTCTACGGTGCTCATATGATTGAATCTCCAGAATTGTTGTTGACTTCCAATATCAACGAGTTTTTCGGCCAGCTCATACAAATCCCAGTAGTTATGCACATCACGGTAAACGGTCAGCCACGCGCTTTCAACACTTGCATTTTCCTGATAAATGACAGACCAGTCCCTGTTCAATACCGATTGATCAATGGGAAGCCCCCTTGCAGCCAAAGCCCCTATAGCCGCATCATAAATACTAGGTTTATTCAAGGCTGCCATCATCGACTCATGAAGCTCAGGCTGATGACGGAAAACGGCCAATATTTGCGAATTCTTTTGACCCATCGCAAATTCTATCAACCTGTTCTGAAATGATTGAAACCCTGAAGAGTTTCCTAGTTTCTCCCGGAATTCCATATAATCGGATGGCGTCAAGGTGGAAAGCACATTCCAGGATTGAACTAGTTGCTGTTGGATCCTGGCCACTCTGGATAGCATCTTAAAGGACGGCTCCAAATGTCCTGCCACAATATGATCAGTTGCCGCAGTCAATTCATGGATGATCAATTTCATCCATAATTCACTTGTTTGATGAATGATGATGAACAGCATTTCATCGTGATGGCCGGAAAGCCGATGCTGACTTGATAAAATTTGATTTAAATGCAGATAGTCCCCATAGGACATATCTTTTTCAAAATCAGTTACCATACTTTCTTCCAAACGATGTTCATCTCTTGGACCCTTATCCATACCATCCCTCTTTCCCTTTACTTTCTTTTGAATTTCGACATCAATAAATAAACGATGCAAAGAAAGATGAGCCAAGGAACCCCGAACTGGAGCACGATTTTAAATGGGCCAGTGAACCAGGTGGATACCGTCAATGCAAACAAAAGAAATGCACCAAGAATCGTTAGATATGGAAATCCATACATTTTAACCGGTAATTTGCGGCCCCCTGATTTCTCCCACCTCTTCCTGAAATATAAATGGGAAATGAACACCATGAACCAGGTTAGAATGGCTCCGAACATCGATATCCCCATCATGAATGCATATGAAGTATCCGGAAGCAGGACTTTTACTCCTGCAGCAAGAAATATTCCTAAAGTGGATATGAGAAGGGCCCTTAGCGGGACACCTTTCCTGCTCACTTTTTGAAATAGGGCTGGAGCCTGATGTTGCTCGGATAATGAATATATCATTCTGGTGGAGGCATATAATTGACTATTCATTGCAGATAAAGCAGCGGTTAAAATAATGAAATTCATTATCCCAGATGCCCCGGGGACATTCAGGATTTCCATTACCTTGACAAATGGGCTCTTATCAATACCGGCAGCTTGCCAGGGAACAATCATTAACATGATCCCGATAGTCAGTACATAAAAAGTGGCAAGCCTGAAGACAGTTGCCTTCAAAGCTTTAGGTACGGCTATATCCGGGTCCTTTGCTTCCCCCGCCGTCACCGCAATCAGCTCAGTTCCTAAAAAGCTGAAGAGCGAAATGAATATGGCGACCCAGAGCCCCCAAAATCCGAAAGGCATAAAACCTCCATCATTGGCATAGTTCTCTACACCGATCCCGCTTGAAGGTTCGGCGCCAATCACCACATAGGCCCCCAGTAGAATGAATATGACAATGGCGCTTATCTTGATCATTGAAAATACATACTCAAAATTGCCGAATGTATTGACACTCGTCGCATTTACATAGATTAGCAGTGCAGCAAAAAGGAAAATCCAAATGCTTCCAGGCACACCTGGAAACCAATATTTCATATAAACAGCGATGGCACTCACTTCGACACCAATGGCAAGTACATTCGCTATCCAATAGGAATACCTCACAACAAAACCCGCAAATGGACTTATATATTTTTCCGCAATGGTTCCAAAGGATCCCGATGTTGGATAGGCTACAGTCATTTCCGCCAAACATCCCATCAGCAGAAGGACAATGAATGCACCTATTGCATAGCTGATAAGTACACTTGGACCAGCCGTTGAAATCGCAAGGCCGCTGCCCAAAAATAACCCGGTGCCAATTGCACACCCCATGGCTATCATAGTGATTTGATTCGATGATAATTCACGTTGCAGCTTATTTTTCTCCATATGTTGCTCCCATTCTAGGCAATGATTCCCCTTTTATTTTCATAGTTTTCATATAATCTGCCGTCCATGATCTTCTT
Source organism: Peribacillus sp. 05N428 (assembly GCF_056397085.1). Classification (NCBI taxonomy): domain Bacteria; kingdom Bacillati; phylum Bacillota; class Bacilli; order Caryophanales; family Bacillaceae; genus Peribacillus; species Peribacillus sp. 05N428. The sequence goes on from NZ_JBFTMS010000034.1 coordinate 12,006, forward strand.
GAGTACCTGTACAGTTTCATAGACTTCCTGAAAAGAGGTATAAAGAGCGACAGGTGCTAAACGAATCATATTCGGTTCACGATAGTCGGGAATGATGGCCTCTTGTTTCAATGCTTTACATATTCTCGCAGCTTCTGGATGTTCAAGGATGATATGACCGCTCCTTTTTGATTCATGCCTTGGGTTCCCAATTTCAAATCCATATCCCGTTAATTCCGATTGTATTAAATCCATAAGATATTGAGTCAGCCTCAAGGATTTCTTCCGAACTTGTTCTATCCCCGCTTCCGCAAACATTTCAAGCGAGCCTAAAAGGGGAGCCATGCTTAATATATGGGGAGTTCCAATTTGAAAGGCACCTGCCGAATTGGCCTGGGTAAAGGTATGTTCCATAGCAAACTGCTTATCTTTCCGCGAGCCAAACCATCCAGCCAATCCAGGCTTCCTTGCGAAATGCTTCCGATTCACATATAACCCCGCTACACATCCTGGTCCGCCATTCAAATGCTTATAATTACACCAAAAAGCGAAATCCACCTCCCAATTGTCAAACAAATGCGGGATGGCACCCACAGAATGACAGGCATCGAATCCTATCATGATTCCACGCGCATGCGCTTCCTTCGTTAACCTTTCCATATCAAGGATCTGACCGCTTCGATATAAAACCATCGGAAGTACAATCAACGCTATTTCCTCGTTCATCTCTGCAATGATGTCATCTTCTTCAAGGAATTTACCATCTTGGCTTTTCACCTGAACCAAGTGTGCCGAAGGGTCAAGCCCATGCAATCGTAGCTGGCTTTGAAGTGCATAGATATCACTTGGGAAGGTCAGTTCATCCGCCAAAATCTTATTCCTGCCAGCTCTCGGTTCAAAAAAAGTGGCTGCAAGCTGATGCAGATTAGCCGTTGTCGACCCTCCCATTATCACTTCATCCTCTAAAGCTCCTACCAACGGGGCACTCAATTCACCCAATCTCTCAGAAAAGTAAAACCAGGGCTCTGCACCCTCCGTCCAGCCATCGATCCCATACTTTTTCCAATCTTCCAATGACTTCATTAAACTTTTCTCAGCCCGCTTCGATAAAAGTCCCAATGAGTTGCCATCCATATAAATCATCCCGGGGTTTAAATAGAACTCCTCTCTGTAAGAAACTAATGGATCTTCCTGATCCAACGTTTTCGCATACTCTTTCGTTGACATGAAATTATTGATATCCATGTTCTCCCCGCTTCCTTCCAATCCACTTTTTTTCACTTGTAAATCCCTACCCCTTCCCATGCCAACCTTATCATTCTGTCAGGATCTTTTTCAATATAATCCTTTTTATCAAAAATCATTGTGTAGTGGTTGATTTCATCATATTTCGGCCAAATTTCACCTTCCGGGGGGTTGGGGTTTCCATATTTCGCAAAGTTGACCCAATGGCCCTGCATTCTATGGGAAACCTTTAGGGCAGCTGACCTTGAACCATATGAAACAATCCGTTTCCCGAATGCCGAGTCGAAGGTCTGGAAAGCAAAAGGGATTTCCATACCATGTGTCGCCCCTAATTTACTTATGCGCATGGCCGCCGTTTTATAATCAAAACGATACATCCATGTTTTTTCAAAGCGGCTGTATGCCTCCGCATACCAAACCGAGGGAATATGGAATGTCGCATCACGGCCAATGCCTAGTACAGCTTCCTTTTCTGGGTAGTTTGTATAAGCATTCGTAATTCGCTCTTTCGCCTTCGGATCAGTATTTTCGAACATTTTATGAATCATCGCCGTATTAGTTGGGATTAACGGGGGGTCCATCTGATCGAATAATGTCGCTTCGTCCCTATTTGTTCCTATAAGCAAGGGTATTCCCCCTGCTCTTCCCGATCGAATCGAATCAAGTGGATAATCGGGCAGGAAGTCACCATCTACGACTGGTCCAAATGCTAGTGAGCCCGGCATTTCCTGTGAATTTTCCTGCAAGAGTTGGTGGGAGGCAGCGACAATCTCTTGAACTGGTAGTGTTTTTAATCGGTGGATTTCACCCTTTCCAATGCCCAATATCTTAAGGAACCTTTCACTGAATTGGCGCGCAAATCCTTTTCCGTAAACAGATGTCGGAGCAGGACTTTCTGCAATGGCCTGTTTAAAAAGCCCCCTCGCTGAAGGTACAGTAAGTAAAGTCGTCACCGCATTACCGCCAGCTGATTCACCAAATATCGTAACATTATCAGGGTCGCCGCCAAACGCTTCTATATTTTCTTTAACCCATTTCAGAGACGCAACTTGATCACGTAAACCTAAATTGTTTTCAAATATTTCCCCTTCACCTGCCAACTCGGTAAAATCCAGATATCCCAGTGCCCCCAGCCTATAGTTGATGCTTACCACGACTACATCTCCATTTTTAGCCAGTAAGTGACCATTGTACATATCAAGGGATCCAGCTCCTGTTATATATGCTCCTCCTGGAATCCACACCATGACCGGGCGTTTATTATCATCAGCTCTAGGCGACCAAATATTCAGGAACAAGCAATCCTCATCCATTTTTTCATTTCCGCTCATTCCTGTTCTTACCGCACGATCCATCGGCTGCGGGGGAACGGGACCAAAATCCACTGCATCCATGACACCGCTCCAATTATCAACTGGCTCCGGAGAACGGAAACGCAGTCCATCAATCGGCGCTTTCGCATACCTGACTCCACGCCAAACGCATATATCGTTTTCCATAGTACCTTGAAGATGTCCTTTTACCGTCGTAACTATTGATCCAATCATTCCCACTCACCTCTTCATATAGTAGTAGATATGTAAGTTCTTCTTTTTCCATTCCCTTATATCCTTCATCTTTATCGAAAAAAGATCTATGGAGTCCGTTCATCCGAAATAAAGGAATGCCATTGTATATAAAGCTCCGGTTATCCTCAGGAGTTTGAATTGTTATTTTAAATAATGGTTTTCAAATGACCCGTTCAACAAAAAAAGACCCAATCAGGTCTTTTTTGTTGAACTCGGCAAAAATCTTAGGCAAGCATGGCAAGGATACTCAATAAAGAGCTGCCCCGAACGGAAAGCTGCTGTGCAGCATATGTTAATTGCTGTTCATCGAGCTGTTCCAATAAAGGCTTTAATTCCAGCAATTCATTCTCCAGGCCTCTAAGGTCTGTAGATAGCTTGTCCACCATCAAGAGCACTTGCTCAGAATCAACAGTGGTTTCAGACAAGACTTGTAACCGTTCCTTGATTTCAGTCAAAGGCATATTCTGTTCTTTATACCGATTAATCATTTGAAGTCGATTTAAAGCATCTTCTGTGTAATACCGATATCTTGACCCAGTTTTTTCATAGTTCAGCATTCCTAATTGTGTGTAATAGTCAATGGTTCTTCTCGAAACATTCGCAAGTTCAGCAAGCTGGCCAATCCGATATACATTCACCCAGATAGTCACCTTCTTTAAAAAATCTACTGTTAACGATACTATAACACATCTATCCAAAAAGGTGACTTCAAGATGAAACTATTAGACTACTTTATCCGAATTGCCCTTCAGCTGGTTCTTGGCAAAATACAGGGCATCTTCTTTCGATTTAAAAAAGTGCTGTTTTTCTATTTTATGATACAACCCAGTGCTGAGTAACAATTCCTTTGGTTGCTGCTGAATTCCGGAAATGATCAATTTCCCCTTATATTTTCGAATGCGATTAACGATCGCCAATAGTGCTGCCTCTGCTGAAGTGTCCATATATGTTACCCGGCGCATGCTTAATACCAACACTTTCGTCTTATTATCCAAGTTAGCCAATATCGATGACTCCAGGACGTCTATCGAACCAAAGAAAAGAGGTCCTTCCAAGTTATACACATTGATCTTTGAATCCGAATTATCAATTGGAACAATCTCGGTAATCTCATGACTTCTTTCCCTAACCTTTAACGTGTGGCTCATTTTTGCAATAAAGGTGATGAATGCAATCAATAAGCCGATTCCCACTCCCATGATTAAATCAGTGAAGACAGTGATGAGGAAGGTGACTAGCAAAACCGCAGAATCCGCCGTCTTTGTTTTCAATACATGAGCGAATTCCTTTCTTTCACTCATATTCCAGGCAACAAACATCAATATGGGTGCCATGCTAGCCAACGGTATATGCGCTGCATATGGGGAAAGCACCAGCAAAACCAGTAAAACGACAATTCCGTGAATGACTCCGGACATCGGGGAGGCTGCCCCGCTTTTTATATTGGTAGCGGTCCTGGCGATTGCTCCTGTTGCAGGTATCCCGCCAAAGAATGGGGTCGCGATGTTCGCAATTCCTTGCCCAACCAACTCTTTGTTACTATCATGCTTGGTACCGCCCATGTTATCCGCCACGGTAGCGGATAACAATGACTCGACACCGCCTAACAAGGCAATTGTAAAAGCAACGGGAAGGAGTGTGATAATGACTTCCACTGAAAGCTCCGGTGCTTGGAATTCCGGAAAACCTCTCGGAATCGCTCCATACGTGGAACCAATCGTAGCCACCTTATCGGGAAATAAAAGGTAAGCTGCCATTGTTGATATTAGCAGACCCAGAAGCGGTCCTGGCACTCGTGGCACAAACCTAGGTGCCAGCAGTATGACGACAAAGCATATGATCGCAACGATCACACTGTATAGATTGATCGTGTCTGCTTTAATCACCAGCTCCTTCATGTTATCCATGAACGCTTCATGTTTTTCCACTTTCATACCAAAGAAATTGGCAATTTGCCCTGAAAAGATTATTATCGCAATTCCTGTTGTAAATCCAATGATGACGGGACGGGGAATGAACTTCATCAAATTACCTAACTTAAGAAGACCCATCAGGACTAACATGATCCCCGCTAAAAACCCGGCAATAAGCAGGCTTTCATACCCATATTGCATAACGATTCCAAATAATAAAGGAACGAACGCCCCGGTCGGCCCTCCAATTTGATATTTGGAGCCACCCAAAATCGAAATGAGAATACCAGCGATGATGGTCGTATATAACCCATATATCGGTTCGACGCCTGAAGCAATTGCAAAAGCCAGCCCTAAAGGAATGGCTACAACCCCTACGACCAATCCTGCCGTCACGTCTTTTTGAAAACCCTTCATGTTATATCCTTGAAATCTAGAATCTTTTATCATCTTTTTCAAACTCACATCCTTAGTCGTTTTTTAAGATTGGAATCTAGCATCATCACGAAAATGACATTCTTTCATTTTAGAGGGAGTTACTTGTTTGAAATTAATCTAATTATTGTAGGCATTTTTCAACGGGACAATCTAAGCGGGGGACTTTTCAAAACTAAGAAATAATCGTCATATATAATCTCCTTTTGTAAGGTTATTTGACATGGTCTCGACCACGCTTCAACATTATACAGTAAAACGTAAAACTGTACATTGTTAGAAATGTTAACATTTGTTTACAACTTTTTGCATATTTTTACATTAACATTACAATCCGGGACCATTTTTCCAGTCTAGTTAATTTGAAGCCGGAGATTCAGACTACGAATCAGGAGGTTTGAACTTTGGACTAATTCCTCATACCGGAAACTTAATCAGTGAACAATGGAAAAAGCATGTTTTGAGGAAGATTGCTCAAAACATGCTTTGCCCTAATACACACTTTCAGTTACAGCTCTTCTCCTCTCGTCTCGATAATATGCTTATACCAATGAAACGACAGCTTCTTTTTCCGTTTTAACTGATCATGATGATCCACGTAAATAAATCCGTACTGCTTCTTATACCCGTTTAACCAACTTAAAAGGTCAATGACAGACCATGCGTAATACCCTTTTAAATGGATGCCTTCGTTGATTGCACGTTTAATCACTTTTAAGTGCTCCTCAATATATTTAATACGGGGAACATCCACTATTTCACCATCGATAATCGGATCCTCATCACCAAGTCCGTTTTCTGTAACATACATTTTAATATCACCGTAACGTTCTTTTAACATATGCAAGCCATCTAAAAACCCTTGGGGTGAGATTTCCCAGCCCCATTTTGTATAGGTTTTATCTTCCATTTTCACGGTCCGATAAAAGCCATCAAAAGACGGGTTCCCTGGAGCCAGAGTAGATGTTTCTCTTGAATGCTCCATGTTTGAAACGGCTTCCAGGTTTTTTTCCACCCGAATGGGCTGGTAATAATTGAGTCCAATAAAATCATTTTTCTCCGCATTCCTTTTTAACGTATCCAGTTCTTCTTCTGTCCAACTTGGTGTCCAGCCTCTCTCCTTCAATTGCTCAACCACATAAGCTGGATATTCTCCTTTTAAAATTGGGTCATAATACCAAAAGGTTTCATATTCATTGGCATGCCGAGCAGCTAATACATTCTCATGTTTGTCATCAGTACTATAAGCTGGCAGGAATACATGGGTAATCCCAATTTCACCGTAATGATTCAGTGCCTTGTATACCTCTACCGCTTTGGCATGTGCATAAAAAACATAATGTGTCGCTTGAAAGTATTTATTTTCATCGTTTTGGATTCCAGGCGGGTGCGCTCCTTTTAAATACCCTAAACCGCAAAACATAACCGTTTCATTAAACGTGATCCAATGTTTGACGCGGTCTCCGAATGCGCGAAAACAAATCTCCGCATACTTGACGAATGCTTCAGCTGTTCGCTTATTCGTCCATCCCCCATCTTGTTCAAGCGTCAAAGGCAAATCCCAATGATACAGCGTAACAAATGGGACAATCCCATATTTTAAGCATTCATTAATCACATTATTATAAAATTCCAAGCCTTTTTCATTGACTTCCCCATCACCTGTTGGCAAAATACGGGCCCATGAAATGGAGAAGCGATATGATTCAAGTCCCATCTCTGCCATTAATTTAATATCTTCTTTGTAACGATGATAATGGTCTATCGCTACATCCCCATTTGTACCTTCAAATGTTTTCCCCGGAATCTTTGAAAAAACATCCCAATTCGTTATGCCTTTACCATCTTCATCCCATGCTCCTTCTATTTGAAAAGAAGCAGAAGCTGCTCCGAATAAAAAATCGTGTGGAAATTTCATTAAAAACCCTCCCTTTTCATACCTGCTTATTAAATTGATAATAATATATTTTATTCATTGGTACAAATATTATTTTTAGTTCACGTAAAACATAAGCCTTATAGATAGTATTTACTATCACGGAATGATTAAATCCAGAATTCCGCTGAATCAATCTCTCTTTTTCTAGCAAAAGATGATCGATACTTAGTAGCATATGAACATACAAAAACCCGTCCACCTTTTGAGGGACGGGTTACACATATTAAAGATTTAGCAATCATTCCACAACCGGGAGCCAGCCTTTTATCCCGATCAACTTTTCCCAAAGCGGATCTGGAATGACCAGTTCATGCTGATCTTTTTTTGAGAGGGTAGTCCGTATTTCCGCTTCTTTTCCAGACCTGATTTTTTCAATCCAATGCGGTTCCATAAGAAGTTCACGGCCAAGGGCGATAAAAGGGACCCCCGTTTCCATGGCTTCTGCAACTTCATCGGGTGCATGCAGTGATCCTACACCGACCACCGGGATACGATTACCTACTTTATCGTAAATTTTAACGATGCGCGACTTTGTCCTATCACTCTCACGGAATGAGCCATTCCAGAAGTGACCTACCGATATATGTAGATAATCCAGGTTTTGATTCGCTAATCTATCAACGAATTGAATCGTATCATCTAAAGTGATTCCAGGATTGCTGCCTTCTTCAGGAGAAAGGCGGTAGCCAATTATAAACGGCTTTTCTGCATGCTCGGCAACCGTTCTCTCGACTTCATTCACAATGGTTAGCGGGAAAATCAATCGTTTTCCCAATGTTCCGCCCCATTTATCTGTACGGCGGTTCGAGTGTGGCGAGAAGAATTGTTGAAGCAAGTAAGTATTGGCACCATGGATTTCCACACCATCGAAACCTGCTTCGATGGCCCTTCTTGTTGCTTCGCCAAATGCCTTAATAACGTCTTGTATTTCATCTTCACTCATTTCCCGCGGTACAGGTGCTTCCTCGCTGGAAGCAATGGCACTTGCAGAAACAGGTTGGTTATCAGGCAATAATTCCGGCGGACTTTGACGGCCTCCATGATATATTTGCAGGATTGCTTTTGACCCGTTGGACTGAATCGTTTCAGCTAGTTTTCTCAAGGATGGGATAAAGGAATCGTCATCTGCACCTAGTTGGCCTGGGAATCCCTTGCCTCCAGCAGATACATAGGCACATGCCGTGACAACCGCACCTACACCAGCCGAGCGCTCAGCGTAATAGGCCAGTTCATCATCGGTTACAACCCCTTGGTCATCCGAAGAATAAGTGGTCATAGGAGCCATCATGATACGATTTTTCACTTCTACCCCTGATGGAAATATATATGGTTGAAAGATCTTTTCGTATTTTTGATTCATGCCAATCCTCCCCCTTTACTATTAGTGGTGATGATGTCCATGCGGTTCTTTAGAAGGATTCGTGATTTCAAAGCCTTCTTCTGGAACATAAAAATATTTAATCCAGACACCATCCAGAAATTCTTCACGTGAATCAAGCAAAATATCGATATCTTTATCTGTTTTTACGATTTCATCATATTCTGCCGGTGTATCCAGCTTCATGTCATAATGGGCATGATCACCATGCATATGGGTGATATATACACGAATCATTTTCCCTTCGGCTTCTTCAGTGCTCAGCATTTTTTGTAAGACCTTTGCTGCATTGCGATTTATTTTACAATTCATGTCCATTCCTCCAACAATAAAATTATCCCTGTACTGAGTTCTACCCAATTAAGGGTTATCAGTAACATCCATTTTTCCCCTTCATGATTGGCCTTGTCCGCGGTCTGAAGGAAAGACGATGCCGATTTGCCTTCTTGCTTCATCCATGATTTCCATAGTCAACAGTGAATTCGAATATGTATTTATATCGGATTCCATTTTCCCCTGCTGTATCAAATCAACAAATTCCTTCGCTTCATAATACATGGTAGGCATATCCTGTTTAACGGAAATATTTTCAGTGGTTCCATCCCGATACTGAATATCCACCGCTTGCGGTCCTGAAATTTTCTGAATGATGATGCTTCCATTTTCACCTTGAATTTCCGATGGCAAATTGGACTCAGTAATTTTGGAAAACATGACGACTGCCTCCATTTCATCATAGGAAAGCAGAATCGTACCTTGCCCATCAACTCCTGATTCGAGCATCGTTCCTGATGCCTGCACCTTATTCGGTTTACCGAACAGTACAACAAGTGGATAGAGCACGTAAATGCCTAGATCCATTAAAGAGCCACTTGAGAATTCAGGATTGAATGCATTCAGCACAGTTCCTTGTTTATATGAATCATATCGTGATGAGTATTGGCAAAAGCTTCCCGAGAAACGCCGTATCTTCCCGATTTTATCCAGATTGCCCTTTATACTTTCGAAATTCGGCATGATGGTCGATTTCATCGCTTCCATCAATAGCACATCATTTTGTTTTGCAGCCTCAATCATTTCCCTTACTTCAGCCGCATTCGAGGCCATTGGTTTTTCACATAATACATGTTTTTTATTTTGTAAAAATAACACGGCTTGCCGGCAATGATGGGAGTTAGGGCTTGCTATATACACAGCGTCGATTTCATCGCTGCTGGCCATTGCTTCTAAATTCGTAAAAGTCGTATGTACTTCGTATTTATTGGCAAATTCCTTCGCTTTCTCCTCTGTACGTGAATACACGGCAGTTAAGGATAAACCCTCTACATGCTTTGCAGCCTCCAAAAATCGTTCCGTGATCCAATTTGTACCTATTACCCCTAATCTTATCAACATCCTATCCCCTTTCAAGCTAACTTTATCATGTCCTCAATATACAGACATTTCACTGAAAAACAAAGTATATTGAACACTCGCAATTGCTTAAATTGGATTTTTTAGGCAATATTCGTTTATAATTTTTCTATATTACAACTGCCATGATGTTTCTACATACTCCCAAAATGGGAAAGAAAACTTAAAAGGAGCGTGTGAAGTGTATGACAGAATTAATGAAAAACAAAGTTGCCATCATTACCGGTGGGGGATCAGGAATTGGCCGGGGTGCCGCACTGAAACTAGCTGAAAACGGCGCGAACATCGTCTTTTTTGACCGTACAGTCGAAAATGCCGAAAAAGTGAAGGAAGAAGTCGAGAACCTTGGTCGAGAGGCTTTAATCATTAAAACGGATGTTTCCAAGGCTGAGCAAGTTGAACTTGCCTACAAAACAGCCCATGAACATTTTGGGAAAATTGATTTTGTATTTGCAAACGCAGGCATCAACGGAGTGATTGCCCCTATAGAAGACATAAAGCCAGAAGATTGGGATAAGACACATACCATCAACCTCAAAGGCACCTTTCTCACCATCAAATACGCCATTCCTTACATGAAGGAAACGGGTGGCAGCATCGTGATCAACAGCTCCATCAACGGAAACCGATATTTCAAGAATTTTGGTTTTTCCGCTTATAGTTCATCCAAAGCCGGTCAAGTCGCTTTCGGTAAAATGGCCGCACTCGAATTGGCAAGATATAAAATCAGGGTAAATACCATTTGTCCCGGTTCCATCGATACGAACATTGACAATAACACATTCCCGGAAGAAGAAAACCTTAAAAAAATCAGGATTCCCATTGAATATCCCGAAGGCTCCCAGCCCCTGGCAAGGAAAGCGGGGACTGCCGAACAAGCTGGTGATCTCGTATTATTCCTAGCATCAGACATGTCCTCCCATGTTACGGGCACGGAAGTTTATATCGATGGAGCGGAATCACTATTATGAATCAAAAAGGCAAAAAGCTGAAATCCACATCAGGATTTCAGCTTTTCTTTTTAAGCAACTCGCCTTAACCCGCGACGGGCAAGGAGTAAATAAGCGCACATGGCGATGACATGACAACTTACCATCACAATTCCCATCGGCAAGGGCGACTCACCTGAACCTAACCCCACCAGGGGAGCCATTAGCGATCCTAATATGAAGGGAAGCAAGCCAATTAAAGCCGAAGCACTGCCTGCCGTTTTTTTCTGATTTTGCATCGCTAAAGAAAAACTCGTTGTACCGACAATACCGACGCTGGAGACGGAGAGGAATAAAGCGGCCAAGATTCCGGTCAAGCCCATTTCGAGAAGGACTGAGGCAAGAAGTAATATTCCCCCAAACAAAGCTAGGCATAACCCCATTTGAAGCAATCTTTCTTCTTTAACCTTGCCTGCCAGCTTCCCGGCAACTTGTGAAGCGATGATGATCCCAACCCCGTTTATTGCAAAAATCAGGCTGAAGGTCTGTGGGGAAACCCCATAAATGTTCTGGAGAACAAAAGGCGATCCGGAAATATAAGCGAACATTGCAGCACTTATGAATCCTTGTGCAAAAGCATAGCCCATAAACACACGATCTTTCAATAAGTTCCCAAAAGTCCTGATTGTATCATTTACCCCGCCAGCACTCCTGTGATTGGACGATAAAGTTTCCTTTATCCCAAAAAATGCAGCCGCAACCATAATGATACTTAATACTGAAATGACAATGAAAACGCCCCGCCAAGAAGTGAACTGCAAAAGTTGACCGCCAAAAACCGGAGCCAATATCGGTGCCGCCCCATTCACCAGCATTAACATGGAGAAGAACTTGGTCAAATCCGTTCCTGAAAAAAGGTCACGAACTATGGCCCTTGAAATGACAATGCCTCCCGCTCCCGCAATACCTTGGATAAAACGTAATAATAAAAGCAATTCAATGGTTGGGGCAAAAGCGCATAACAGAGATGAAATGCAATAAATGGATAAAGATATGATTAACGGTGAACGCCTTCCTTTTGCATCACTTAGAGGCCCTAAATAAATTTGGCCCAAAGCCAATCCTAACAAACAGGCAGTCAAGCTTAGCTGCGCTAATGACGTACTGCTTTTCAGATCCTCTGCCAGTGTGGGGAGACCTGGTAAATACATATCAAGTGACAGTGGTCCAATCGCTGCAAAAGACCCTAGCATAAGAGCCATCAACAGCCTTTTGGATTTAGTCATTTCGTTGCCTGATGATATCGTTTCCTTCATTTCAATCATTATTAACCCTATTCCTTTCAACTAATTGTTCTTCCTAAATAAAACTCGACTTTCTTTATTTTACAAAAGATCGCAACAATTTACGATAAGTATGCTCCACTTGAATGGGATTCTTCCTTTCGGCACTCAGGTAAGCACAGGTGCATCAAAACTCCGAAATCTTCTAAAAAGGACAAATCATATTTCAGGAAATATCATTTGAGAATACTGCGAACCAAAGAAAAACTATTAAAGGTCCAACATTCCCCATAAAAAATGACCCCATTTTTGGGGTCATTTCAGATTGTAGACAAACTTGAAGTGAAGAGAGCTTGCCTGCAGTTTTTTTATTTAAAAAAGGTTGCCGGTGATTTCAGAAATCCGCTCCCTTTCCGCCGACTGTCTGCCAAGCCTCCTTGACGCAAGCGTCTGTGGGGTCTCGGCAAGCCAGTTATTCGGCAGGAGTGTCGCAAATTTCTTCAATCCAATAAGGATTATAGTAAAAAAACATGAAGGATAATCTATTCTTGTTTTAAAATCTTTGTTCGGGATGAAACCATTCCGAATCCCATTTTAGCGTCATTTTGATTTATTCAACAATACTAAATTACGGGGAGTATCCCCAGATAATCCGTCCACCAAGTTTTGTACAGCAAGAGCTGCCATTTTCATTCTTGTGGCAATGCTAGCACTCCCGATATGCGGTAAAGTAACCACATTGGGCAATGTTAGCAGCGGGTGGTCCAGAGGGACCGGCTCTTCTTCGAATACATCCAATCCAGCCGCCCAAATCTCTCGATTTTCCAGCGCCTGGTACAACGCTTTTTCATCGATAATTCCGCCTCTTGCGGTATTAATGAGCACAGCCGTCCCTTTCATCAATTCCAGCTGCTCCTTGCCAATCATATAAGCCGTTTCCGCTGTGAGCGGCAGCATGACACAAACGAAATCCGAGATTTGGAGCAATTTTTCAAGGGGCTGATATTCGATTCCTAACTCTTTTTCCTGTTCATATTTACGGCTTCGATTAAAATAAACTAAGTTCATATCAAATCCCTTAGCTCTTTTTGCAAGGGCTTCCCCAATTCTGCCTAACCCGATGATACCCAGCGTTGCACCGTGTACATCTAGTCCTGTCAGCTGCATCGGCGACCATGTTTCCCACTTTCCACTCCTTAAATAATCTTCTGCCTCCATCATCCTCCTTGCCGTTGCAAGCAGTAAGCCGAAGGTTAAATCAGCTGTCGTTTCCGTTAAAACCCCCGGTGTGTTCGTTACCATGATGCCCCGTTTTGTTGCACTTTGAACGTCAATATTATTATGGCCCACTGCCATATTCGCGATGATTTTCAGATTGGGTGCCTGTTCAATCAGTGACTCATCGATTTGTTCCGTCAATAAGCAAAGCAGCCCCTCGACTTCTTTCATTTCTTCTACAAGGACTTCTCTAGGGACCGGTATATCCTCTTGATCCCACATCCTGACATCATAATTCCAACTAAGACCCTCGATGGTTTGTTCTGGCAATTTCCTTGTAATATAAATTTTTGGCTTCAAACCATAACCTCCTATACCGTTTCTTTCCATGGAACACATTCAGTTTTCATTACACAATAATTAAATTTAAAGAATATTGGCTAAATGACTAGCTTGTTTATTCAATTTTAAAATAAACTAGATAAATAGACCATCATTTCCAAACAATCTTACTATTAAATTTCTTGATTGCCTGGAAGCTTCCGCTTGACAGTTTCAGTTCATTCAACCAATCATAGAATAATAACCCTTTACATCTATTCGGTCATTTAGTAATATCGCAATTTTCCAGATGAAGTATATCTCGATTTAGGAGGATATGGGACGTTCATGAAAACGAATACAACATTTAAAATTTATCCAATTATAGCTCCAAGCGCTTTATCTTTAAAAAGTATAAACTTTTATTTAGTTAAACAGGATGAATCTTTAACATTAGTTGATGCAGGTATGAATGATGACGTTTGCTGGAATGCACTGCAGCAAACATTAAATGAAAATGGATTTACAGTTGGGGACATCACGGAAATTTTGTTAACCCATCACCATGGAGACCATGTTGGTTTGGTCAACCGGATTACCGAACTCCATCCGATTCCCGTTTATGCCCATTCTAAATCCATTCCCCGTTTAAAAAGGGACCCTGACTTCTTAAGTATGAGAATTGAATTTTATAAACAGCTATACCTTGAGATGGGCTGTGGTGAACTTGGAGATAAACAAGTGGCTTACCTATTCAACGCGGTCGATAATAATAAAGATCAAAAACTGAATGGGGACATCATCGCAATCACGGAAAAACACTGGCTGAATTTTGAGGTGATCGAATTTCCCGGGCATGCCCCGGATCAAATTGCATTCCTTGACCGAGAAGGGAAACGGCTTCTTGCCGGTGATTTATTGATTGAACATATCTCAAGCAATGCCTTGATCGAACCTGATGAAAACGGTAATAGAATGCTGACTCTTGTAGATCATATCGATTCATTAAAACGATGTTCAGCATTACAGGTGAATCTCCTCTTTCCTGGTCATGGTAACGTGATTGAACAACCCGGTCATCTGATTGAAAAAAGACTCAACAGCATAGAGAGGAAATCACAAAAGATCCTGGCCTTGATAGAATCCGGAATTTCTACAGGCAATGAACTGGCAAAGGAGTTTTACAAACAAAAGTATATAGCAGAATTCCCGCTCGTCATGTCAGAAATCATCGGCCATTTGGATTATTTGGAATATCAGGCGAAGGTCACGAAACAACTCGTTGAAAATGTAGTTCATTATCAAGCTAAATGACATCAAAAAAGGCTGAATTGAAAAAGTCCCCACTTAGTAGGGACTTTTTCATGGAAAATGTACAAAATAATTGAATCTGAAATACATAGGCCTTTTTGGGTGTTTTAATGAATCTAACAGGAAATCGATTAGAAAGTGAAGAATTTATTATCTGAATATTAAATATTTTCAGAATAGGGGATTTGATGTGAAAAGAAAATTTTTAAAGGTTTTAAGTTCAACAGTAGTAGCCGCAACATTACTTGGCCCAAATGTCAGCTTAGCTGAAAGAGGACCAAATCCGACAGGCGGAACGAACCTTTCTACCGAAGCATTCCTAAATTATGACGAACTTGTAAAAGAATTAAATCAACTTGAGCAAGCGAGTGCAGGGATAGTCAATGTAGAAGTGGCCGGAAAAACGAATCAGGGTCGTTCCATTCAAAAAGTGACTGTCGGTCATGGTGACAAAGTCGTTCTTATTCAAAGTGAAATTCATGGAAATGAAAAAACAGGAACTGTCGCGTTATTGAACATTCTTAAAAACCTTGGTCAAAGTAACTCGCCTGAGGTAAAGAAAGTTCTTGATGAACTAACAATTGTTGCCATTCCAATGATGAACGTAGACGGCTCAGAGCTTGATCGTCGTGGAAATGAGATGAAATGGTCTGAAGTTGTAGGTAAATTCCCCCAACTTTCTAATGCAAAACCTACTTGGAACTATTACACTACTCCCAGATCAGGAGACGACTATGCTAGCAAACCAGGATTTGATGTTAATCGTGACTTCAATCCAGACCTAAATTATGTACCAAAACCTCAAGACTTCCCGGGGGCATCTGAAAAGCCAGGCTGGTTTATTACCCCCGAAGCGCAAACGCTACGTGACACATATAAAGGGTTAAAATCGAAATTCGGGAAAGTGGATGTTTTTATCGATCTTCATCATCAAGGATTCCCATATCTCGAAGGAACTGATGAGCGTGCAACTATGTCAATATCAGGTAAATTCGTTCCTAACCCAAGCACTCCAGAAGGTGCTAAATATGCAGAGTATGCAGATGATTTCAAATATGATTTCTCTCGTCAGTTAACACTTACTGCGTATAATGCACTGCAAGCAAAAGGGAATTCAGTTTTTACAAATATTTCATTATATGATCAATCTATTGACCTGCCAGGAACTGCTTTAGGGACGTTTGCTTTAAACGGAAGTGGAACGGTTCTATTTGAAGTTAGTGGTCAAACACAAAACTTTGGGCAAAAAAAGAATGGCCAGCTCGTAAAAACGGTTGAAACGGGGCTAATGGGTATTATCAATGGCGTAACAGATGGATCGGTTCATAATCTTAATCCATCAGACTATGAAAAAATTCCTGAAAGTTCATCTACACCCGGAATCTAGTCAATTTTGAAACTTAATTGTAAAGGGGACTTGTCCGCCATCTGGCATCGGTTGAATATCGAAGCCAGATGGCAGCAAAGCCCTTTTTATTTGTCTAATTGACACTGAAATTTCAGCCTTTTCTTGCTGAAGATACTTACACGCACACGACAATCTCTCTGGAAAAAATGCCTTTCCTGGCAACACAGCGATCAGCAATCTCAAATCCAGCTTCTTCAATCATATGATCCATCGTATCGATCGTTACGACGACGACCTTATCAGCAAAGCTCCTTGCGTGCTTAAGGATTGATAGCTGATCCTCCGGCGTCGCATGTGTATATAGATTATAAGGCATATCGATAATCGCTACATCATATTTACTGGTGACCTCCGAAATCGGACCTGTAGTTACATCACCTTCGAGTCCGAAATAGGCAATGTTCTCCCTTGAACCGTCGGTAACAAGCGGGTTGATATCCCGGCCATCAATATTGATCCCCATCGAAAGGGCTTCCACCAATACCGTTCCAATTCCGCAGCATGGATCAATTGCCTTCACCCCATCCGGATGTGGAACGGCAATGTTGGCAATGGCCCTCGCCACTCTCGTGCTAAGCGCAGTTGAATATTCACGGGGCTTCTTCATATGTTTTAACCAAACCGCTTCAGGTTTGACATACTTCCCAAAATACCAACGACCGCCAAGCGTCACGATTCCAAAGACCTGATCTGGATTACGTACATCGGCATTTCCCTGAATGTGCCAGCCAATCTCCCGTTCAATTTCACGCTGTCCATCATAATCTATTTTTTCTTCTTTATTCAAATCATTAATTTTCACGAATAATACTTTGAACGTCGAATCAGGCAAATGAATATCCTTAACTTGATCAACAATTTCGGATATGCTTTCCCCTTCAAACATGATGTCGACCCGCCCTTTTATAAAAGGGCTCCTGCTCGGTTCAATGGCTATATCACTTTTCAAAATATCCCCTGAAGTCTCAAAGCCAAAGAAAGAACGCATCTCCATTTTAGATAATGAGCGTTCGTCAGGGGTGCATGTAAATGTATATATATATGCCGGTTTGCGGCTATGATTAGTCAATCCATTCCCATCCTTCATTACTTTAGATTATACCTTTCTATCAAACATAGCTGTAATAGTATAGAAAAGCAAATGGAATCGTGCAGAAAAAAGCAGGAATGCTTTTTATTCAGCATTCCTGCCACTATATTTTTCATTGTTCCATCTCTAAACGAAAGGAATTATTAATCCAATTTATACAGGTGGCTATTTATATACTTCGCACGGGCCTCAATGAATTTCAGGATGAATTCGGGCTCATCATCAAATTTCTCCTTATTCCCCTTGATATATGGATCTTTTGATACATAAGGTCTTAATTGATCATGCATTTCCTGAATGATAGGTTTCATATAGGCCACGTTATATTGATTGTTCAAAATCTCCTTAAGAAGTTCTTGGTACCTGACACGAAATCCCCTTACATCAAGGATTCTAGCAGTCAATGTATTGAACCCACCGATTCCCACATAATCCTCTTCCATCACTTTCCCGTTAACATCCCTGCCCCATGTCGCATCATAATCCCATGGAATCATTTCAAATAGACCGGTATCTCCATTTCGATACAAAGCGTAGTTATGAACGAACCCATCATAGTTTTGCGTGAATATGACACCGGCCAGCCAGCGCAGGTACTTTTCCACATCGACATATTTTACGATTTCCTTTTCAAAATCCACTCTTGAAATTGTATTGATTTGGAGGATCAGCTCTTGTAAATATAATTCCTCCTTTTCTGTCCCGCACTTTTTTTGATAGCCCATCTCCAATGATTTTTTGATTCCTTTATCCAAATCGCTCATCAATGAGAAATTGGCATCACCATCCACTGCATAGAAAATGGCACCCTTGGGGAGCCCCCTTTTCTTCAAATAATATTCATCCACCGATTCCAATTCGAGGTATATCCCTTCGTCCTTTCCGTTCATATTCAGGAAAACGAACTGGGAGTTCGGTGACAAGGTGCCTATATCCGCAAAAAAGTCTAAAGATAATTTATTTCTTAGTAAAGATTTATCTTTATATTCGGCATTTAAATGAACTTCCTTGGCATTCTTAAAAGTATTAGGTTTATAAAAGACTACATTATAGGATTTTTTCCGAAAACTTCGGATATGTGAGCCACGGTAAACAATATCAATATCAAGTTTTTTTTTGTTGATCGTTAACTTTGCAGGTAAAGGATCATTGCACCATATATCTCTGCGAAGCTCCATTAAATTAACTGGTGGAATAAAAAGCTGATACACAGGCAGCTTCTTGTCAGCATTCATATAACCTAACCCTTCCCTTTCACTTTCCTATTAAATTATGGAAAAAAAGCGAGGGGTGTCACCCTAAAAACACTATTTTTAAAAAGATTGGGGATTATCTTTAGCACATCACGTACAAGCAACATAGTTTAATGTATAGAAAGGGGGATTATATATGTCAGACATCATTCGTGACATACAAAATGCGGTGGATAGAGCCAATTCCATGGGGTTAAGCGATTTCATGTTTAATGACCCACATCCAATAGGCAGACATTCACGTACAAATAACAATAAAGGGTGCTCTTCTTGCAGCACTAAACGTTGCATGGGCAGGAATCGGTCCACTCGTGGCACTCAAAGGCGCACGAGCAGTTCCACTTGCCGCACGCAAAGGCGCACAAGCAGGAATACTCATAGGGGTTCTTGCTGGAAACGATCAACTTCCGGAACGCAAAGGGGCTCTTGCTGGAAAAGGAGATCTACATGCAGCAGACAAAGGCGCACAAGCAGAAACCGGTGCTCCTCCAACAACTGCAGGTGGCTCTGCTGCAATAACTTTCGCAATAAACGGAAATGGTGCTTCTAGCTTCTCGAATCCGTTTTAATGCACAATCAATATTTTTCACTGGTCATTAAGCTTTACCTTAACATTTTAAATACACAAAACTCGTCGTATAATGACGAGTTTTGTGTTTTATAATTATCACGTACAGTTATAACCATCTAAATGTCTCTCCTTACCTGCAACGGTTATTCCGACTCTAGCATAATCCTGTTTAGAACCTGTACCTATAATAAAAGGATCCTACCCTCTTACATACGGTAGGACCCTTCCGGTTTCACTTATTTAACGGAGACCAATTCGAACTGTGCATACACATCCTTCAGCCCTGCTTGAATGGCTTGACCAGCCTTTCCACGATAATGAATTTGCACACGATCAATCAATTCTTCGATACCATCTTTCAGGCAATAACCGCGCAGCAGTTGACGGATGAATTCCCTGCCATGCTCTGTAGCAAGCGTACAGGAAGCCTCGACTATTACTCCATATTTAAAGTCAAGCTCCACCGTGATCGTGATTGAATCATATATATTTCTCGCTGCCATCCCTTGAGGAAGTTTTGCATGCCCTGCAATAAAGTATGTGTTCATCATCTGTTCTGATCTCCTCTATCTATAGTTAATGTACGGAAACTTGCTCGAAGGGCCATGCAGGCAATTGCTTGCGAAGCTCTTTATCTTGTCTATAGCCAAGTGCGTATTCACCCTGCATTACAGTGTGAATCTCACGGGTCCCTTCGTAAATGACCGGAGCTTTTGAATTCCGCAGAAAACGTTCGACTGGATATTCATCCGAGTAGCCATAGGCACCATGAATTTGAACAGCATCATTGGCCGCTTCATTAGCAGCATTACATGATATCCACTTGGCAAGTGATGTTTCCTTCGTATTCCTTTTTCCTTGATTTTTCAAGGTGCCCGCTTTAAAGACCAGCAATCTGGAAATCTCTAAATTTGCTGTCATCTTGGCAATCATCTGTTGAACGAGCTGATGCCTGCCAATCTCTTTTCCGAATGTGCTTCGTTCATGGCAATACTTCAAGCTTGCTTCCAGGCTTGCTTCAATTAACCCTACAGCACCTGCGGCAACTGTAAATCGGCCGCTGTCCAATGCCGACATGGAAATTTTAAAGCCCTCACCTTCTTCACCAAGCCTATTCTCCACCGGAACTTTTACATCCGTTAAAAAGATCTCGCCTGTATTCCCCGCACGAATTCCTAATTTCCCTTTAATGGCTTTCGACTCCACTCCCTCGAAAGTCCGTTCCACGATAAAGGCAGTGATTCCCCTTGAACCGGCATCATGATCCGTCTTGGCGAAAATGAGGAAATGATCTGCATAATCACAGAGCGAAATCCATGTTTTTGACCCGTTTAAGATATAATGGTCCCCAACACGTTTTGCCGTTGTTTTCATTGCCGCTACATCAGACCCTGCATTCGGTTCAGTCAGCCCAAAAGCACCAATCTTAATTCCTTTTGCCTGGGGTACTAAATATTTCTGTTTTTGTTCTTCCGTCCCCCATTGAAGCAGGGTCATGCTATTCAACCCTGTATGTACAGAAACTGCAGTTCGGTAAGCCGTATCTCCTCGCTCCAGCTCTTCACAAACGATGGCTAGGGTATTATAATCCATTCCGACCCCGCCATACTCTTCGGGTATACACACGCCCATCAACTGCAATTCAGCTAACCTTTTTAAAATATGCGGCTGGAATTGACCTTGCCTATCCCACTCTTGAATATATGGAATAATTTCCTTATCCACAAATTTCCTTACCACTTTCTTCACACTTTGCTGCTCTTCTGTTAATTCGAAATTCATCATTAAAATTCCTCCTAAATAATTTTATTTTCCTTGAATTTGCTTATTTGATCTGGACTATATCCTATTTCAGCCAAAATGGAATCGGTATGCTCGCCATAGAGTGGCGGATGCTTTCTCATGGTAACCGGTGTTTTTGAAAGATTCAGGGGCGATCCCGTCACTTTAAGATCTTCGATTGTGGGATGTTCCATGCTCACCAACATGCCTCTTGCGATGATCTGCGGATCCTCGAACATCTCTGCTATATCATTAATCGGACCATTCGGTATCCCTGCATCATCAAACAGCCTTTTCCATTCCTTCTTTGTCTTACCTCTCAACGAATCCTCTATTATCGGTATTAATTCTTCCTTGTTTTGCAAACGTTTTTCATTATGTTTAAACTGTTCCTGTTCCGCTAAATCAGGTCTGCCTATAACGGTTGAAAATCTCCTGAACTGATCATCATTTCCCACAGCCACGACAAGCTCTCCATCCCTTGTCCCGAACGTCTGGTATGGAACGATATTTGGATGTTGGTTCCCCATTCTTTCAGGGGTCAAGCCACTGAATAAATAGTTGCTGGCGACATTCACCAATGAAGAAACCTGACAATCCATTAATGAAATATCAATTTCCTGTCCTTCCCCCAATTTATCCCTATGATGTAAAGCGGATAAAATGCCAATGCATGTATACAAGCCAGTCAATATGTCAGCTATGGCCACTCCGACCTTCACGGGACTCCCATCTTTCTCTCCGGTGATGCTCATCAAACCACTCATCGCTTGAATGATATAATCATAGCCTGGCAAATCTTTATAAGGACCGGTTAAACCAAATCCTGTAATCGAGGCCATGATCAGTTTGGGGTTGATTTCCTTTAAATCCTCATAACCCAACCCCAGTTTTCCCAATGTGCCTGTCTTGAAATTCTGAATCACTATATCCCCTGAAGCCACCAGCTTCCGGAAAATCTCTTTTCCTTCCTCAGATTTTAAATTCAAGGTCATGCTTTGCTTATTTCGATTGGCACATAAATAGTAAGCGCTTTCCCCTTCGGCGAATGGCGGCCCCCACCCTCTCGTTTCATCACCTGACTCATGATGCTCGATTTTAATGACATCGGCACCCAAATCGCCGAGAATCATTGAACAAAACGGCCCCGCCAAAACACGGGATACATCGATAATCCTGACTCCCTCCAAAGCTCCATTCATATCATCACCCCTTTCAAACTGTCATGGATACACAAAAAAGAGCCAGCAAAACCAACAATGTCATTACATTGAATGTTTCACTGACCCTTATCCACGAACCGTCTTCCTGCAAAGGAAGATCAAGTGAACCAAGTCAATTTTTATGGATTCCAGTTTTTTATGTCAAGCCGGCCATGCAACAAGGTAACTTGTTGTCATCGGTTTGGTAAATTAAGTATAGTTGCATTTTTTGAATTTTGCAATAATTTTGTTTGAGTGTTTTATTACATTTCCCGGAATACTCTTTCGCATACTTCCCGTATACTTCCACTCCCCCCCCATCCAAAGTAATCGGAATTGCCTTTATTCGTTTGGCATGTGATGATTGAATAGGTATAACTGTCAATATATGAATTTTACATATTATCAATTGTCACTCGGCAGACAAGGAAAGGTTAAAAAGGGGATGGCGCTATGGAAAATAAAAAAATGGAAATAATCGAAGCGATCAAGAAATACCACACAATCATCATTCATCGTCATGTAAATCCGGACCCGGATGCATTGGGATCACAACTCGGTTTAAAGAAGCTATTGAAGCACTCCTGCCCTTCTAAAGAAGTCTATGCGGTAGGCGAGGAAGTGGATAAGCTTCTATTCATAGGTGATATGGATGTCATTTCCGATAACAAATACAAAGATGCCTTAGTGATTGTTTGTGATACTGCCAACATTTCACGGATCAGTGATTCCCGATATGATCATGGAGACATGCTGATCAAAATTGATCACCACCCCGAATACGAACAATTCGGTGATATTTCTTGGGTCGACCCTTCTTATAGCTCTGCAAGTGAAATGCTTGTTGATTTATTCTTGGAATTTCCAGAAGGCTTCATCATGAATAAAGAAGCGGCTAAATCTTTTTATGCAGGAATACTTAGTGATACAGGGAATTTCACGAATGGGAATACCACTCCCAGGACATTAAAAATGGTTTCGCACTTAAGAATCTATAATATTCAGCCAGAAAGAATCCATAACAGCCTTAATGTTAAGGCGAAAAACGCTTCCCGACTTCAAAAAGACATTCTCATGAGCTTCAAGGTAACTGATAAAGGGGTAGCTTACTTCATTATTACGGACGAGCTTTTAAATATGTATGGGGTGGATCGACTCGAAGCTTCGAATTTAGTCAATACGCTATCAAGTGTCAGGGACAATAAAATCTGGGCTTTCTTCATCGAATACCCTTCTGAAATCCGTGTCAGGATACGTTCACGGAATATTCCCATCACATCGGTCGCACGTCAATTCAATGGTGGAGGACATTCACTGGCTTCAGGCGCTACCATCCATTCCTGGGAGGAGGTTGATCATGTTATCCAAGCATTGGATCAAGTCTGTCCATAACAGGGCGTTCATGACCTGAGGTGTTTATATCAGGATTATTTCCCGCTTAATTAAAATGGATAAATCCGGCCTTTTAAAAAAAGCGCCAAAGCCAGGATGGCTGAGGCGCTTGCTTGTTATTTGGACACTTCTTCAAGAATTGATAAATCGATCATGCCTTTTATATCACTGCTAGGGATATAACCGGCTTCTTTACTTATGTCGGCCATTTCTTGAATGACTTGCTCATTAACTTCTGTTGTCACTTCAAGGCGTGAAAATGCTGAAGCCACTTCTTCTTTGCTTAATTCTTTTCCAGTCAGTTCCTTCAAATGCTTAATAACCAGTTCTTGGCTTTCTTCAGGGTTTTCCTGTATGAACTTCACCGCTTTTTCATGCGCTTTCAAATAGGAAGCAGCGAGCCCCTTTTTATCCAAGAACTTCTGGCTTGCAGCCACTACCGTGTTAGGTGAATCTTTTCCCCATGCAAATTGATCCCAGTCAAGCACCAGCTTACCTTTTGCCTGGTTTTCCAATACATACCCCCATGGTTCCTGGGTCGCTGCTGCATCGACAGACTTTTGAACAAAAAGGGCGGTTGTGTCAGCAGGTGCTGCCGCATACAGTTCAACTGTGCCCCCATTTGTAGTCGGTTTTAAATCTACATCTTGAAGGGCCTTCCTAAGCATGACATCCTGTGTGCTTCCAATGACGGGAATCGCTACCTTTTTACCGGCCAAATCTTTTAAATCCGTGACCTTGCTGCCTTCGCTAGCCACAAGTACGGCACCTCCATTAACAGCCCCGGAGATCAGGTGGTATTCAGGGTTTTTTACGTAAAAGTTAAGCAATGGACCAGGACCGACCGTTCCGACATCAATGGCGTTTGTGGCCATTGCTTCCATGAATAATCCGCCATTGGCCACTGTTTTGGTTTCAATCTTGACATCTTTACCGAACTCTTCTTCGAAAAAGCCTTTTTCAAGTGCAATGATCGTTGCACTGTGGGTTAGGTTAGGAAAATAACCAATTTTCACGGATTTCCCCCCGGACCCTTCCCCTTCTTCATCATTACTGCTGGATTGAGTGCATCCGCTTACTATTCCGATTAACAAAACAGACAGAATAAGGGCAAAGAATGATTTTTTCAGCATATTTTTCTCTCCTTTATAACTATTATTTTATTAAACTACCGTTACTTCACTCCCCATTTCAGTTGAACATTACGTTCAAGACGGGAGAAGACAACATTATCCACGATTGTTCCGATGATTGCGATGATGATCATCACGGAGATGACCAAATCCATTTGACCAAGTGATCTTCCCATTTCCAGCAATTGGCCAAGACCGCCTCCCCCGCCAAGTAATTCACCTGCCATCAATGCACGCCAGGAAAAGGCCCATGCAATTCGGAGACCGGATATTATTTGCGGGACGGATGCTGGTAAAATCACGGTACGAAGAAAATGAAATCCGGTCGATCCATATGTTTTGGCAACCCGCTGATACAACTGGGGTACATTCCGGAAGCCACTGGTTGCATTAACCGTCATCGTCCAAGTTGCGCCGATGGTGACGATGAAGAGGATCGAAAAATCATTCAATCCAAACCAAATGATCGCCAAAGGGAACCACACGATACTCGGAATGGACTGTAATGCCGTCACGACGAATCCTAAAGTGTCTTCGACCAATTTAAAGCGCCAAATGAAATATCCTAATATCAGACCTACTATAATGGCAATCATAAAGCCGATCAGGATACGGCCAAGGCTTTTTCCGATGGCTTCGGTTATTTGTCCGCTCATCAGTCCCTTAAACAGAGTTTCCAAAACCTGAGTCAGGCTCGGAAACATGAAATCCGGAAGACTGGAAAGTCTAGATGTGACTTCCCATATCCCCGCTATCATCGCGATGAATATGATTCGTCTTAAAGCTGTAATCATTCCCCATTTCCTCCTTCAGCACTTTTTCAATTTCCTCCTGCAAAATCGATAGAACCCTTTGTTCTGTATGCAAAGTTACACTATCCGGCATAACTCCATCTTTCATTGAAGGAACGGAAATCGTCTCTTTGATTTTCCCGGGACGGGTAGCAAAGACGATAATTTTTTCGGAAAGCTGAACAGCCTCGCGAATATTATGGGTAACGAAAAAGATCGTCACTTTAGTTTTTCTCCAGATTTCGAGCAGCTCTTTATGCAAAACCATCCTCGTTTGCTCATCAAGTGCGGAGAATGGTTCATCCATCAACAGGATATCCGGTTCCATCACCAACGCTCTTGCGATGGCTACCCTCTGTTTCATTCCTCCTGAGAGTTGATGAGGATAGGAGTCAACATATCGGCTGAGGTGAACCATCTTTAAAATGTCCAATGCCTTGGCTTTTGCCTCTTCTTTGGGCATTTTCTTTATCTTCAATCCGTATGTAACATTTTCAAGTACTGTCAGCCAAGGAAATAACCCCGCCTCCTGAAACACGACAACCCGTTCCGGACCTGGCTTCACCACTTTTTTCCCAGCTACACGTATTTCACCCACATCTGCCTTATCAAGGCCGGCAATCAGATAAAGGAGCGTGGATTTACCACATCCTGAAGGGCCGACGATCGAAACGAAGCTTCCTTTCTCGACCTCTATGTTTATCTTATCGAGCACCTTTATGCTTTCTTTCTTTTCATTCTTAAAACTTTTTTCAATGCCATCTATTGTTAAATACATAAAGTCACCCCACTTTTATATCGCATCGATTTACTAAACATTATTTCTTAATAATGATTAATCCAATGGTTTTTGTCAACTATAAAAATGCAAAAATTCTAATTTATCGGTATCTTTCTATTCAATTGTCGATGTATTGATAAATATTCCAGACTTACACAAAAATACAAATGAACAAATCCCAATCAGCAAATAAAAAAACCTGAGCCCTTTGTAAGGGTTCAGGCTGATTATATCCATAAATTTTTAACTTCAGTTAACCGCGGTCTCCAGCACCGACCTTAAAAAATCCTGCTTCCATACAATTTATCCTTCATCTTTTGTGTCCTTGCATGCAGAGGCTTTTTCAAAATGACACCTAAGATGAACGTGATTATTAAAAAGAGAATCAGGATAAAAATGTCCTTGCCAGCTACACTCCAGGTTATTCCCCCAACAGATTCACGAAGCAAACCCACAGCATAGGTGAACGGCAAGAAAGGGTTAATATGCTGAAAAAAGGGCGGTGTGACTTGAATGGGGAAGGTACCGCCTGAACTTGATATTTGAAGGACCATCAAGACGACGCTTATCCCTTTTCCAATATTTCCAAGAACGGAAACGAAGGTGTAGACAATGAGTGTAAATACCGTACTTATCAGAACGGAAAACAGGATGTACTCAAATTTATCAGCTACATAAACACCGATAAGGACGATATTCCCAATGGAAACACTAAGAGCCTGCATTACCCCAATGATGAAAAATATAAGATACCGCCCGATATAAATTTGATACGGGCTGTAGACCTTTTGAGAAACACCCACGCTAAGCATGGAAATCAATATTGTACCGCCGACCCAAAGGGAAAGTGCCGTAAAGAAAGGAGACATGGCGGATCCATAGTTCGGAATCGGAAAGAGACTGTGTTTATTGAGCAGAACTGGTTCTGAAAAAAATTCACTTTCTTGTTCAATATCATTCCTTAGGAAATCGATCACTTCTTCCATATTATAAGACTTATCAATTTCCCTCATTTTAGAAGCCAGAGCCTTTATTTTCGTTTCGATTTCCGGAAACTTATTCTGTAACTTATCAATATCCGCTGTACGTGTTTCCAATGTTCGATTGGTCTCATTCAACAGCGTCCTCACCTCAGGAAGAACCTTGGTTCCCTCCTCCATCGTAAGCTGGACATTATTCAATATTGCTTCTGTTTCATTCCAGATTTCATTGAATTTTGGCCCCGTTTCCTTTGAATAGCTCTCCTGGAAGCTTGCCAAGACTTGATCATTGTTCCTGCCAAGTTCGATAAGATTGCCGTATGCTCGGTCATTCAGCGCTTGAAGTTGGTTCGAAGCATTATCCCTTAGTTCATCTACCAGCTGTATTTCTGGCTGAAGAACGTTTTTCTCATTAAATTGATTGACTCTCACCAATAAATTATACATACTGTCCAAAAGGTACAACTCTTTATTTATCCTCGTTACCCCTTGTTCCACTAGCTGATCCGACTCATTGTCAGGTAAATCCTGACCCGTTAACCGGTTTGCCAGCACTAAAATGGATTCATTATCGCTCCTGATGTTCGCAATATCATTTTTCAAAAGGGGACTGATTCCCTCGAATGCCTGCCTTGTTGAATCTACATAACTAGAAACGTCCGATACCAATTTGTCCTTCTGTGATGTTATTCCTTCTATCGAATTCAGGCCATCATTGACCCTCTTAATGATATCTTCAGCCTTTTTGACATGTGTTTGAACGGTTTTGATATTTTGTTCAAGCTCAGGCAGTTCAGCCTCTAATAAATAAACCATATTTTTCATTTTTTGAATTGTCGGCAACTCGTTTTGCAAGGTGATTCCCAGTTCATTAAAGATTGCAAGGATACTCCCACTGGCTGATTTGATAAAGGTTTTGCTCACATTGTCCACAATGCTGTTGGCACCCGCTGCCGTAATTTTAGGAGCAATGGAATTGATTTTTTCATTAACATAGTAATCAATCTCCGCCTTCTTAGGGTCATCGGTCATGATCGTCGCAATATGTTCGGAAAAGTTCTCCGGAATGATGATGGATGCATAATAATCACCCTTTTCCACCTTTTCTATCGCTTCTTTTTCCGATGTGAACCTCCAGCCCAGATCCTTATTCTCCTTTAACCCTTCCATTACTTCCTTGCCTATGTTCACGGCTTCGCCATTTAACTCCGCACCTTTATCATTATTGGCAACACCGACAAGAATTCCTTCCGTATTTGCATACGGGTCCCATGATGCGACAATATTAAACCACGCATAAATGGAAGGAATGAACATGAGAAAGACTATTACGATACAAACAAAGAAATTTTTATAAATGCTTTTTAAATCGTCAATGAAAATTTCCTGAATATTTCTCAAAACATACCCCCGTGCAAATGTATTTTGATACTATTATTCGAAGAAATTTCTTAATCGATACTAAGTAAACATATCCATGGATTCATCAAACCAAATAAAAAAGAAGCAAGTAATGAGCGGCTTGCTTCCTGATATTACACTTATATGAATGCCTGTTTTATAAGAAAAGTTGTTTATCGTAACCGTTAAATTAAATATACCAATTGTAATACTGGTTCCCTTATCAAAGACGGTTACCTCATTTTCCTTTACAGAATAAACGGCAAGATACAAGAACATACTATCACAAATGAACTGTCGGGAGTTTTGTAAGGGAGTAATCACCATGTCGGAATCTGTTGAAATCATCTTTCGAACCTTTACCTCTTTTATTTTATTATGGATATTTGTCCAACTCCTCGGTAAACAAACAATTGCCCAGAGGACCTATCACCTTTATATCGCTTCCATTACGATGGGGACAATTGCCGGAAATCTAGCATTCAATATTAAAATTAAATTCCTGTATTTTATCATTGCAATCATTATTATGGGTACCATCGTTTTCATGCTCAATCATCTAGCGGTTCGAAATCCACGTTTCGGGAAATGGATTGCTGGAGAACCTGCCACTTTAATTCAAAAAGGAAGGATTCTCGAAGAGTCAATGGAACGGATGGGGTATTCACTGGATTCTCTTAAACAGGCTTTGCGGGGAAAAGATATTTTCAACATAGATGAAGTTGATTGTGCCATTTTAGAGATAAATGGCTCACTCTCTGTATTAAAAAAAGAACAATACCAAAATGCTACCAAGCAGGATTTACCAATACTGCCCCCAGCAGGTTCTGTACCGATTGAACTGGTCTATGAGGGGAAGATCTTATATGATAACTTATCCAAAGAAACCTACAATGACGAATGGCTGATGGCTGAGCTCAAAAAAAGAAACCTTGCTGTTTTTGATATCTCGTATGCTGTCGTAGGGACAAAAGGAAATTTGTATATTGATTTGATTAAGGATCAATCAAGGGTATGATCTTTAGCATTTCAAAATCAGCATTAAAAAATAAATTCGGGTATGGATAGAAAAAGTGGTTTTTCCAGAAGGAAAAACCACTTTTTCACCGTACTATGGATTTAACCCTTTTCAATCACGTTTATCAATTCTCTTAAATAATCCGGCAGATCAGGTGGACGTCTGCTTGACACAAGGTTTCCATCTACGACGACGGGCTCATCTATCCAAGTTGCCCCTGCGTTTTCCATATCATCTTTAATGCCAGGTGTACTCGTTACATTCTTCCCCTGTAAAATTTTCGCGGATATCAACACCCAACCAGCGTGACAAATTTGCCCAATGGGTTTTTTATTTTCTTCCATGCTTTGGATAAGCGTTATCACTTCAGGAAACCGGCGAATTTTGTCGGGTGCCCAACCGCCTGGTACAAGAATGGCATCATATTCTTCAGCTTTGATACTGCCATACTCATAATCAGATATGGCTGGTACACCATATTTTCCAATGTATGTTTCATTCGCCTTTTCTCCGGCGAGATGAACAATCGCCCCTTCTTCTTTTAAACGTAAAATCGGATACCAGAGTTCTAAATCTTCAAAATCATGGTGCACAAGACTGATTATTTTCTTTCCTGCTAATCTCATGAAAATCTCTCCTTCTTTCGTACTTTCCGCTTTACCATTCTTCCCTATTACTTCCCTTTTTCTACTGCCTGTACACATTACATGCATTAACACATGCATCAATAACCGGTCTAAAAATCAACCTTTACCAAGTATAACCCAGCTGCCTCCGCCATACGGCCCGTTTGGATTCTTTCTTTTGACTCAATAATACTTGGTATATTTTCAGCATCTATTTCACCCAACCCAACTTCTATCAACGTCCCGACAATCTTTCTAACCATATTATAAAGAAATCCATCGCCTCGTACTGTAATTTCGATGAAACCGGCATCTTCTTCTATATCAATGGAATATATTTCACGTACCATGGATTTTTTCTTGGATTTTGCATTTGAAAAAGCAGTGAAATCATGTTCACCTACAAAATATTGACATCCTTTTTTCATTCTAGTGATATCCAGCTTTTCCTCTACATGCATACTGTACTTTCGCATGAAAGGATTTGTATATGGCTCGTTCCAGATTTTATACAAATAGGTTTTATCCTTAGCATTATAACGGGCATGAAAACGTTCAGGGACTAGCGTAACCTCGACAATGCTGATATCTCTTGGTAAATATCTATTCAAATAATTCATGATTTCAACTTCAGTCAGATTTTCACCGATCTTAAAATTGGCGATTTGAGCAAGGGCATGAACACCGGCATCCGTTCTGCTGCATCCGATGATCTCGATTTTTTCCCCTGCCATTTCCGTTAATACATTTTCTATTTTCCCTTGAATCGTATCATCACTATTACCAAGCCGCTGCCAGCCTTTATAGCGCCCGCCATCATATTGAATGGTCAATTTATAATTGTTCATTGCTTCCTCCTTATTTCATCTAAACAGAAAATTCTCAGTAAAATACAAGCCCCCATACAACTCCTGCTGTATGAGGGGACAGATGGTCTTCCTAGAAAAACATTTATATTGTTAAAGTTTTGTACCATATTTCGTTCGGGAGCACCCCATCGCTTACAAAGACCAAATTATGTAAAGACGATAGCATCTTATCTACATGCGATAGTAAATCCTAGCTGAAATGCACTTCTGCATAGTGTACCAAAGTGGCTAGCGTCATGCAACGAACGATTCACCTTCACATGCAGTTTCTATGCACTGCGTAAAAACACACAGGAATGATAAATGGAAATTAAAAATAAAAAAGACCCAAACCCTTGTTATATCAAGGATTTGAGCCTTTGATAGTTGATGACCTGTGAGGGCCCTAAATATTAAGGACAGAACTCTATCTTAATTATAAAAAAATGTAATACTTGAAAGTTAATATTCTAGAAAAATATTACTAATATGATAAGAAATGTATGATCTAATACGATATAATAAGGATATTAGCAAGATGATAAATCAAGAAGGAGCTCAGATAGACATAGTGTCACTGGGGTCATCTGTTTTCCCATTTACTCTAGGAGGTACATTTTGAAAGAATCTATATCGAAAAAAGGATGGTTAAGTTTGGGGGCCATCGGGTTATTTTTCCTGGGGAAAATGAAATGGTTGTTTGCGCTATTGAAAATAGCAAAAGTAGGTTCCCTGATTTCTATTTTCGTTTCATTAGGTGCGTATGCCTTGGTTTACGGTTGGAAATTTGCCGTAGCCCTAGTCTATCTAATTTACATCCATGAAATGGGGCATTTACTTGCTGCAAAGAGAAAAGGCATCAAAACATCCAATGCCATTTTCATCCCTTTTGTCGGAGCATTAATTGCCCTTAAAGAAGAACCCAAGAATGCTAACCAAGAAGCTTATCTTGCCTTCGGTGGTCCTTTATTAGGTACATTAGCATTTCTACCAGCCATCCCCCTATTTATGATGACGGAAAATCCATTTTGGCTTTTAGTTATTACACTGGGAGCCATGATTAACCTATTTAATCTAATGCCTGTGCATCCTCTTGATGGAGGACGTATAGTGGGAGTCATCTCCACAAAGCTTTGGGTAGTAGGGATTATCGGGATGGTTGTATATTTGTTTCTCCATCCAAATCCATTCTTAATTCTTTTCTTATTATTGGGTATTTCTAAGTGGTGGAAAGAAATTCGTAGCGAGACAACCAGAAATCAAAGAGACATCATCATTGAATTGAATCAATTTGGATTAAGGCAACTAGAACAATATGCAGCTGCAACAGATGAAGAAAAAATTCGCCTGGTTAATATTTGGAATATGGAATCAAGCCAACAATATGAAAAGTTTAACAACATGAAGAGTTGGCATATCCCGCTATTTGATGATAATAAGCTAAAAGAAAAACAGCTGACCGAGGTAAAATTAAGTATTTATAGATCCTTAATGGATGCTGCTAATTCGAATGAATACCAGAACGGACCGACCGATTTTGAAAATATAGGCACGTATGAACGAATAGCAGCAAAGTTCTTTAAAGAAGTGCAAGAACAAACTGAAATTAGGGATAAAGAGAAATCCTATTACTCATCGAGTCTCAAAACAAAAGTCATCTGGTTCTCATTATACATTGGGCTTGCCATTTTCTTAATGATAACTAGCTTATATGCAGGTGATTTAATGGAACAATATAAAACTTTATTACCGTAATACATTATGAAAGGGGGACCTCACTTTATGAGTTCCCCCCTTTGACTGTCCATTTATTTAGGCTTGTGAAACATTAATGTTAATTATGTATAAATAAAAGAGACTACTTCTTGTACTCTCTTTTATTACACCCTATAGAACTAAAGCCCCTGTTAATCGAAGAAAGATCATCAGGATTATCAAAAATTAAACACCAAATATCTCAGTTCCTAAAATCAAATATACAAAAGGAAATATTAATAAAACCAAAATTACAATGATAGCACTAAGCATCCAAATCTATCCCCATACCATTGACGGTTTCTATTAATACCATCATATATAGCAAGAAACTGTTCTCGATTAAATTGCTTCAAGTTTGGTTGGATAAAAACATCGTAATTATGTTACTGCCATGAACAAATCGTTGGATGAGCAGGTCATAATACTTATCTACGCAATCGTTCTTTGGAGACGCTTTACCAATAATCTCTTTCCTCTTTATCTAGTATATGTTGTTCATTAAAACCTTTCTTCAGAAGTATGTTCAGTCCAGTGAATTTCTTATGTCAAGTAATCGATATCTCTTAAAAATCGAGCACGAACTTTGAACTTGATTTTCTATTTGTTTATTCATCAATCTTTCTAAGACAACTCCTCTTTCTCTGGGTCTTGTCTTATTGGATATCAGTTTAATTTCTCACTCAAAATTCAGCCAGAGAGATTCTCCAAGGAGGCTTCTTTTTCTTGTTTTAGTTTAAAGTCGGGTCTCCATTTTCTTAGAGTACATTAATTTATTAACATTTTGTCCAATTCACGAACTTTATCATATGACTCCAATAGTTGTTCAGGTATTAATGTTCTCCCATAATCCCAAGCATTAGTTTCTATTTCAGATTTCAGCTTTTCTTTTTCTTCTTCGTGACCATACATTAAAATCCTTAAATCATGTTTGTTTTTCTTAAAATCTAAATAATAACCAATCATACGATAAAGAATAATTTTAACAAAGTCTTCCTCAGTCTCTTTAATTCTAATTTTCCCTTTATAACCGTTAACTTGAAGGTAATTGAATTTTATAGTATTGGTCGATACGTTATAACTCATAGGTGCACTTAGATTATTGTCAAATTCATAAATAATATCCAAATTGTGCTCATTTAATGTGTTATTAATTATCTTTTCGATATCGCTTATATAAAGCATTTAACAATCACTTCCCTTTTAAAGACTTACCAAATTATAGTAGCAGATTAAATTCTTCATCCTTTATCAATATAATAAACTGTTGAGGTATTAAAATCACACATTTAAAAATTCCCGTGCATGGTATTTGGTAGTGAGTAATCCAACACATTATAGTAAAGTGGGTTTTACCGAAGAATATAATTATGTACCTTTTAAAGAAAAGCCAAAAATACGGTCTTGTTTTTAACCTCCATCGTTAGCTGAATATGCAAAAGGCTTTACCTACAGTTCCTTGAAATATTAATTATTACAAATAATTGACCTGTAGTACGTTCAAATCCTTCTCTATCCGCCACCAATTAAGTAATTAATACATAATGAACTATATCTGTGTAAACAAAAAAAAGACCCAAATCCTTGTTATATCAAGGATTTAAGCCTTTGTTAGTTGATGACCTGTGAGGGATTCGAACCCACGACCCCTTCCCTGTCAAGGAAGTGCTCTCCCACTGAGCTAACAAGTCGTATGTAAATCAAGCTCTTTAGAGCTTGGTTTAAAACTTACTTAGTTGCTGACTTCTTTTCTGAACAAGATTTATTATATAGTGGTATTCAAAATAAAACAAGTAGTTTTGCTAAAAAAGTTTTTTTCCGTAAAGTGCGGTCTTAGAAGTTAATCCCTGAAAGTTCGTTCTTACCCCAAAAATTTCTCGAAATAGAATCAAAGGCTCCTAATCATACATTTACTCAACTTTAATTAACAAATATGATGTCCATTTACTCAATCTAAGACTAAAGCAGAAAGATCTTTACATTGGAGAAGGGAATCTAGCAGCCTGAAAGTTTGTTAAAGATGCTTCTGCTAAAATTTCTCCGTTTGCATCTGCGCTAAATAATACTTGTACCCGATCTCCTGCTTGTAACTGAAGGATTGTAGTAACCGATAGTCCAATAGGTCTTGATTTTTCCAAGAAGTCATTAACAATATCTAAATTATCTCCATTTACGTTAATGGAAATGGATGCGACATATCCTTCTTTTGAAGAATTCTTTTTTTTGTCTTTTGAAGAATGATGTTTTCTGCAATAATCACAG
Organism: Peribacillus sp. 05N428; assembly: GCF_056397085.1. Classification (NCBI taxonomy): domain Bacteria; kingdom Bacillati; phylum Bacillota; class Bacilli; order Caryophanales; family Bacillaceae; genus Peribacillus; species Peribacillus sp. 05N428. The sequence goes on from NZ_JBFTMS010000034.1 coordinate 47,231, forward strand.
TTGCAACTATTTTTACTGCAATAATCACATTTGCAATTATCTTTTTTGTTTTTTGAGGAATCATCGCTTTTCCTTTTTGACGGACAAAACGAGACTTTTGCTGTTATCTCATAAATTCCATCCTTAGTTGGAATAAATGTTGATATGTGCGGATTATATTCATCTGCTAAATCAAACTGTTCAGTTTGGAATAAAACTTTTACAGAGGGAGTTAACGCTGC
>NZ_JBFTMS010000035.1:0-47313 GCF_056397085.1 Peribacillus sp. 05N428
TCCAGATGCTCGCTTTCCGCGGGGCGGGCGGTGAGCCTCCTCGGCGTAAACGCCTGTGGGGTCTCACCTGTCCCGCTGCTCCCGCAGGAGTCTCGCACTTCCGCTCCAATCAACCTTAAATAGTTTCGTTTTAAAAACAACAATCTTTACGAAAGGAGCCAAATAAAAAAAACTATAGGAAAACAGGCTTTCCTTCCAATTTGAATATAGTCCGGTAGAGTTCGAAATGGGTCGCTGTATTCAGATGAAAGCTGCAAACGTTACGGGACATATGCGGATATTAGGGAAAAATCGGCATGGCAGCTGGCAAAACTTTTACCTTGAGTAAGTTCAAAAAGTATGTATAATGAAAGGTAATTGCATATGTCAAAGGTTTTCTAGGGTTCCGCAGTGCGTCTCATTGCTGGTCTGGTCCGAGAGAAAACTCACAGCATGCTGTGTCACGGAAGGATAAAAGCCTGGGAGAAACTGTTTAACAGTTATCTCTTGGGCTTTTTTTGCTTTTTTGGTAAAGAATAAAATCGGAGGTGCGTTATTTCATGAGCACAAACTGGATTAAAGTATTCATTGCAGCTTTTTTTGAAGTATTTTGGGTGATTGGCCTAAAACATGCGGATGACTTTTGGACTTGGACTGGAACGGTCATTTCGATCATCATCAGTTTTTACTTGATGATAATGGCTGGCAGGAAGCTTCCTGTCGGAACGGTATATGCCGTTTTTGTCGGCATGGGGACTGCTGGGACCGTTTTTTCCGAAATCCTTTTCTTTGGGGAATCCTTCAAGCTGAGCAAAACGCTATTGATCCTCCTCTTATTATCAGGGGTGATCGGCTTGAAGCTAGTGACGGATGATAAGGCTGAGAAAGGGGATGAATCATAATGGCTTGGGTCTCTTTAATCTTAGCGGGGCTTTTTGAGATGTTTGGGGTTGCGATGATCAATAAATTGCACAAAGACCGAAATTGGCAATCCTTGCTGCTGTTATTCATCGGATTTGGAGCAAGTTTCCTGTTTCTTGCTTATGCCATGAAAACCTTGCCGATGGGAACGGCTTACGCAATCTGGACAGGAATCGGCGCATCAGGCGGAGCGATAATCGGGATGCTCTTATACGGGGAATCCAAAGATTGGCGCAGGGTCGTTTTTATAGCCATGGTCCTTGGCGCAGCAGTGGGATTAAAACTTGTTTCATAGGAATGACATAAAAGCATAGAAAATCAAAGACGACACAATGTGTCGTCTATACTTATTTTTATCTAACTTGAATAATTATCTTATAAAAATTGACCCTCATCCATCACAGCGGAATCTTTCCCCTTAACCTGTTTTAACGTCGCTACTATAAGAAAGCTGACAATCACTAGTAAGAGCCATGAGCTTACCTTTCCTAGATGTACGAGACTCCATGCATCGGTTTGGTTCGGATATTCCCAAGCTCCAAAGAACGTTGCGATATTTTCGGCAATCCATATGAAAAATCCGATGAGCACAAAAGAAAATGCGATTGGCATACGATAACGGGTTCCACCAACTTCGTATGTGACCCATGCTCGCCAAAAGACGATGATGACAAGTCCAGATAGCCACCAACGAACATCCATCCAATAATGGTGAGTGAAAAAATTCAAATAAATCGCAAGCGCAAGAGATACAACGACCAAAAACGGCGGCCACTTGATCAGTTCAACCTTTAACCTCCTCCACGCCTGGCAAAGATAACTCGCTACACTTGCGTACATGAATCCGCTATACAAAGGCACTCCAAATAACTTGAAGTATCCTTCCTCTGGATAAGTCCAGGAGCCCATATGTACTTTGAAAAGTTCAAGGGCAAGACCAATAAGGTGGAACAAGGTGATGACCTTTAGTTCATCCCGTGTTTCAAGCCCGAAACGCAGCATCCACCACTGCATTAGAAGGCAGATGATGAGCAGCCAGTCATACCGCGGCAGAAAGGGAAGCGGAATGAATTTTGTAATAGCCAAAGAGGCAAAAATAACGGCCGGAAACAAGCATGATAGGGCCTGCTCCCAACCAAAACGAACGAGTTGTTTTAATGCTCTCATGATTGGTGCCTCCATTTTTTTATCTACATTCATGAGTAACTCCCCTTTATAAATCATAATCTTGAGTGCCTTCATCATTTCGGTATTCTAAAATATCCCCGGGTTGGCATTCTAAAGCCTTACAAATCGCATCTAAAGTTGTTAATCGAATCGCTTTTGCCTTGCCATTTTTCAATATGGAAAGATTAGCCATCGTTATTCCAACCCTCTCGGAAAGTTCTGTAACACTCATTTTCCTTTTAGCCAACATCACATCAATATTGATTATAATTGCCAAGTTATTCACCTCAGACCATTAAGTCATTTTCTGATTTTATATCGATGGCTTCTTGTAAAAGCCTTTGAAGAACAGCAGCAAAGACTGCAATCACCATTGAAGCAAAAATAACGACCATTCCGATTAATATGATACCTGGGGCGTCGTCCCTTTCCGCCATGAGATAAAAGAGCGGCATGCCTGCCACATATAAGCTGCTTATTGTGATTGCACAATTTTTTATAGTCTTTAAGGCTCTTACTGATAATTCCGAGAAAGCTTTGTTCTTGTCAATATAGCTTAAAAGTTTAAAGGCTTGATACAGAGCAAAGTAAAAAGGTATCGCCGATGCATACAAGTCGATTAAAACGAGATATTTCAAATAAGCCATATCCGGATATAATTCTGCTGCAAAATTCGCTATTCCAGGCACCACGAAGATGCACAAAGCAAGAACTGGAATTCCAATAAGAATAACAGCCATCTTTAAAAAGAGTGTTGTTCCTAGTTTCATAAAAAGCACCTCACTTATTTATTGTCCATTTAATTTAACACACGTTTTATCGTTTTACAATAAAACATTGTTGTTTTTTATTATATTATTATTGTTAATGAAATATCCTATTCTTTTTAAAAATGGCTGTTTTCACATACTTTATTGCTATTTACCAGGTAGTGAGTTGTGGTTGATTTCCACTCCAGATGCTCGCTTTCCGCGGGGCGGGCGGTGAGCCTCCTCGGCGTAAACGCCTGTGGGGTCTCACCTGTCCCGCTGCTCCCGCAGGAGTCTCGCACTCCAATCAACCTTAAATAGTTTCGTTTTAAAAACAACAATCTTTACGAAAAGTGCCTTAAAAATAAAAAAGCATTCCTCTTTACAAAGGAATGCTCCATAACTGAACTATTTATTTATTACCTTCGGCTAAACCCTTATATCATCAGGATTTCCCTGATATCCTCTTCTGTAAGTGCAGATGACGACTTGTCTCCAGGGTCGATGATTTCTTCAATAAGATGTCTCTTTTTCTCTTGGAGTTCATTCATTTTTTCTTCGATTGTCCCACGGGCAATAAGCTTGATGACTTGAACCTCATTTTTCTGCCCCATTCGATGGGCACGGTCCGCGGCTTGTTCTTCAACTGCCGGATTCCACCAAAGGTCATATAGAATGACTGTATCGGCACCGGTCAGATTGAGACCCGTACCGCCCGCTTTCAACGAAATGAGGAATATATCCCGTTCTCCTGCATTAAACCGATTGCAGATTTCCACACGTTCCTTTGATGGGGTTTGTCCATCCAGGTAGAAAAAGGGTTGTCCTTTCATGGCCAAATCCCTGCCGATAATTGTAAGGATTTTTGTAAATTGCGAGAAAATCAGCACACGTCTTCCAGAATGCTTCGAATCTTCGACAATTTGCATCAGTTGCTCATATTTTGCTGAACTGCCTTTATATCCGTCCACAAACAAGGCGGGGTGACAGCATATTTGCCGAAGCCGGGTCAAGCCAGCAAGGATCCTGATCCGATTTTTGCGGAGGGTGTCCTTGTCCAGGTGTTTCAGCGTATCATGCCGCAGCTTGGCCAGATAGGCTCCGTACAGTTTCTTCTGATCGGGAAGCAGTTCCATCGATTCCAGCGACTCGATTTTTTCCGGTAATTCCCCTAGTACGTCCTCTTTCATTCTCCGCAGCAAAAATGGACGGATCCTGCGGGAAATCTGCTTCCTTGAGAGGTTGCTATACTCCTTTAACCCCATGAATAGTTCAGGGAATACGACGTGGAAAAGGGACCAGAGTTCTTCTAGTGAATTCTCGATGGGCGTACCAGTCAACGCGAAGCGATGTGCCGCTTTTATCTTCTTGGCCGCTCGTGCCGTTTGTGTCATCGGGTTCTTAAAAGCCTGTGCCTCATCGAAAAACACCGTATGGAAGTCCTCTTTTTCAAACGACTTGATGTCTTTCCGAAGCAATGGATAAGAAGTGATCACTACATCCATGTCCTTCATTTCTTTAAGCAGCTTCGTCCTTTCCGTCTTGTCTCCATCCACGACGACGGCTTGTATATCAGGAGCGAATTTAGTGAATTCACTCAGCCAATTGTAGGTCAATGATGATGGGCAGACAATTAGCGCCGGAACCCTTTTCTTACGGATGTCAGGTAGCTCGGATAAAATGAACGTGATGCTTTGCAGTGTTTTTCCCAGACCCATATCATCAGCAAGAATCCCGCCAAAACCGTATTGTGCAAGGATTTTCATCCATTTGTAGCCGTTTTTTTGATACTCGCGCAAAATCGGGTCCAGACTATTTGGCACCGTGAACTCCAAGGCACCCGGATTCCTGATGTTATCCAAAAACTGCCGGAATGATTCTTCCATCGTGAATGTCTGGCCATCATTAACGGAGTCAAGGAGCTGGAGTCCTTTTATGATGGGCATGTTCAGTGTGCTTTCCAGGTCTTCATCCTGTACGGGCAGTGCATTCAGAAAACGATTGATTTCCTCGTATTCCCTTGTTTCAAGGGAAAGCAGCGATCCATTCCTTAAACGATAGTATTTTCTTTTTTCTTCAAGCGCGGCTAAGACCTCACGTATTTGTTTATCTGGGATATTATCCATTTCAAATTTGAATTCGAGCCAATTAGTACGCTCTTTTTTAATTTTCACCCTAATGCGCGGTGCAGCATTTCCACGGGAAATTCGGTTCCTTACAGCGGTCGTGGCATAGATTTGTACCAGCTTCTGGAGTTTAGGAACGATATGGTACAAGAACTCATACTCCAACTCTTCGTTATGCAAGAAATAGCCGCCTTCCGTCTTGGCAAACTGGCTATCCTCCATCAGCTTTATTATCTCCGCCTCTTTCTCAACATCCCTCATAACCTTGGATTCCTGTTTTTCCAAAGGGTTGATCACGATATTTTCATAATGAAATTCCAGCCCGGCAAGCAGCCTGTTTTTCACTCGATCCAAGTATAGCTTTGCAACCAGCGGTGTCTTCAAAAACAATTCGGTGATGGATCTTGCTATATGGACTTCACCGAGTCTTTTCAAACCTGGTACCACTTTGTCCAGGAATAATTCCAGCTGGTCATGATGGATTGGAATTTGATTCATCCCCGAATCCTCCATCATTTGCTTTAACTCTGAAAGGCGTTTGAAATCCTCATTTTCGAGCTGAACCAATTTCCCCTCAAATAGGACCAATGTGTATGCATTCATGACGATCATCTCGTGCAGCCTTTTAATATTCAAATGATAACCTTTGACCTCGCTTTCGGTAAAGTCAAACTGTAAAGGAAGCGGTCCGTTTGCTACACGAAAGCCATTGAATGCAAGGCCGCCATAGGCAAGCTTCACCATTGGCGCCGCTTCAAGGATGGGGACAAGCCTTCGGAAAGAAGATGGAGGCAAAAGTAATAAGTGATCGTCCAATGTATATTCAGATTTATCCGTCAGGGCGTCCACGTAGACTTTTTCATCCGATATCACTGTAATGAGTTCCTGAAGCACGGAATCATTTTCATTCTGAAAACAATGCAGCACCGGGTCATATATAAATGAAGGGGACACTTGGGCAGGCTTTCCTTCTTTAACTCGCTTCAGGAAATCCCGGACATTCGACACATTGAGAGAACCGATTTTCATTTCCAGTCCTAACATATATTGTTCCATGCCCATCCATACTGGTTTACACGTAAATTCCGCTTCAAGCATCTTTCTTTTTTCAAAATGGCGCTGATGACCGCTTTTGCGTACAGGCTGATTATTAAAAAGGGTCAGCAAGCCCTCTGACAACTTCTCATGGGCTGTAGCATCAGAACCGGCTGTATGCAGGCCTTCAGGAATCGTTCCATCTCGCTGATGGTCGTATACCGACAGCAGGACGGCTGCAATATGCTGGCAATCCCTAGGGAAGGAAACTAGCACAGGACAGCTGCATTTCGTCTGAAATCCGCCGACTGCATCCACTTCAATCGTGACATGGAAGTCTTCCTTGCCTCTAACCGATGCTTCACAACCATCATGACGATAGCTTTCAAATGTCACTTTATTGGCACGATGAAAAGCTTCCCCTCTTTTAAAGGAGACGGCCCCGCACATGTCTTTTATGATTTTTTGATTTAATTTGATATCCAAATTGCCGTCCTCCTCCCGGGGTTTTTTGGTTGAGTGATTTTACATTCCGCTGAAAAATAAGCTCATTTTAACATCATACTATGAAATGGGTTTACAGGGTTGTAAAAAAGCAAAAAGACAAACTCCCCATTCGGAGTTCATCTCTATTTCAACAAAGGAAATTGCAACTTCATTGTTGTCCTTTCGTGTTGCCTTTCTTTTTTTTTCGATAAAAGAAGCTGAACAGAAGGAGTACAACAAGAATGATAAAAAGGATAAGTTCAGCGGGGTCCTTCACCAAAAATGGGTTAATGGCATGCTTGATTGAACTATCCAGATCAAATCCCAATAGAATATCCATACCTAAAGAAAAGGCCACTAAAGGAAACAGTATCAAAACAGTTATACCGAAGAATTTCATTTTTGATCAACTCCGCCTTGGAACTTATTTTGGTGCTGGCCTTTCCTTTTTTTTCGATTCTTAAAAAAGGCAATCATCAAGAGAAGCAACGGAATGATCACCTGAAATGGCAGATGGACGTAATTTGGTACAGCATCTAGCCCTTCATGGATATGTTCCGTATAGCTGCTTGAAATAATAATTGAAATCAATAAAATGACGATGCCAACAGGGTATGCAAGTCTGGAGGGCTGTTTAACATTGAAAACATTCGCCGTACCCGTTACCGCTACATAAGTAAATACACATATCTTGATGAACCCGCCAATCATCAACAAAAACAGAAAGTACACATCGAGACGTTCAAGAAAGCCAGCGACCTCTATTGACTGAATAAGGGTAAGAAGAGGGTATTGCGAACGTGTCGTAAGGTCCACACCAAGTACAGCAATATTCACAGCCATTATTATCGCGAGAAAAATACCGCTTGTCGCCAAGCTCCCTATCCCAATTTTTTTCAGTCGCTGAGGTTCATTCAAATAAGGAAAAATCATTAAAAACACTATGATCTCGCCAAATGGAAAAAATACGGTTTTAGTGAAACCCATTTTCACCATCTCTGTCCCGCCCATTTCAAAAATGGGTTTTAAGTTGTTTAAATGGATCATGCCGGAAGCAATAATCAGAAGCATGAAAGTCATTAAAAGTAAATTCTCCAAGACAAAGAATAGTTCCCCCGTCCTCGTCAATACTTCTATCCCTTTACGGACCGTATACACCACGACTAAAATGAATGCAGCGTTCGCAACAAATAACGGAATATGAGGATAGGCAAAAGTAAGCAGCGTATCTCCGAAATCCCTCAGCACCCTTGCAGAAAGATAGATGAAATAAAGGATGTATAGAAAAGCTACGATCCTGCCTAGAAAATTCCCCAATATATGTTTTACAAACTCTGTTAATAGCTGCTCAGGGTAGTATTGAAAAAGGCCATAATAAATGAAAAATAATAAAAATCCGCCTATCATCGCAATAAGGATGACTAGCCAAGCAGCCTGCTTGGCTTCACCTGCAAGCGGAACCAAAAGTGCACTGCCCATTTCAAACAGGAAAATAAGGACGAACAGCTGGTAACCGCTGATTTTTGCCTTTTCCATGAGGATGCCACTTCCTTTCCATTATTGATCTTTCTTTTTTAAATTTGAAAGAAATGGCTTATTACGTAATCCGGTACGGCGAATGAAAGTTTCTACCTGCACATCTACTTCCAGTTTAGGAAAAGTATCGTCGTCCCAGTTTTTCTCTAGTTTCTTCCATTCTTTCGGATGGGATTCGTGCATGAGCTCCCCAAAGCCAAATATATCGGATTTATTTTTTTGTGCCCGAACGATTGCTTCTTCCATCTCCTTCTTCAAATCCTTCGCTAACTTCTTTTCAATATCTATCAGAACATGCATATCGGTTAGGTTCAAGGGAACATTCACCTCCCGGATATCTCCCTCTGCACGGACATTTATCGTTATTTTCGGTTTGCCGTTTACCAATTTTGCCCCGACGTTGGTTTTTTGGCGAATTACTGAATAGGTGATTGCGTTTTTTTTACCCTCCCAATCAAGGTTTAAATAGGTATTTTCGATCCTATCCAATACCCACATTGATCCTATTGCCTTATCACCGTCCAGCCAGTCAATCAATTTGCCATCTTTAAAAACACCAATTCCCGCTGCATTAGGGTTTGCCTCAATATCCGAAGACATGGTATTCTCCATTTTATCCTCTTTACCTGTGTTGCCTTTCACGGTAAAACCGCTTATTATTGGTTCTTTTCCGGTACTAAGCAGATTCTTGATCACCTCTTGGAGATTGATGCTAATACTTTTCCCTTGGGTTTTTTCAGTGGTTTCAATCGTCCTAATGACTTTTTCAGCAGATACCTTATCGATTGCAGTTAACGTTTCGACAATATCCCTTGCTTTCACACCCCGGGCAATCACAATCCTCGTAGTTGCCCTGAATTCCGGTGAGCGCTCAAATGCATCGAAAATATCGTTGAGGCCCTCTTCCTTTGCTAGTTCCTCACCGATGACAACCAGGTTGGCATGGGCAAAATACATATCTCGGGAGATTTTCGTTGAAGCGATACTATCCAGTTCAAGTATATTATTTCCAGCGGCCCTATAAATGGATATCGGTGGATTCGTTCCGCCGCCGCCCTGAAGAGCTCCCGCCACATTACCTGGATTAATGATTTGGAATGTTCCCACAATCTTTCCCTCTTTATTTCTATCGAGTCCGACCGCCGAGACGATGGCCATTTCGTTTAACTCTGTTTTATCCCAGCAGCCAGTAGTGAATGTGGTGGCGATCAACATCATCAAGAGCAGGACTAATCTTTTACGATTCATTGCCTTCACCTTTTTTCTCGTCAGAAGTTTTCATTCCGCGTGATTCAGGAGGCAATGGTCTTTGATTTTCGCCTTCCCTTATCAGATTACTTTCGTTGGTTAATAATTTTGGCCTTTCCTTAAAGGCCCACATAGGTCTTCTGAAGAATGTGTCGCCCAACCCTTCAGGATTCAGAGGGGCGAGCGGTGTCATATAAGGAACTCCAAGTGAACGGAGGCTGCATAAATGGACGATGAGAATGATAAAGGCTAAAATCATCCCATAAAAACCTAAAGTGCCGGCACAAATGATGAATCCGAACCGCACAATGCGGGCAGAAATTGCTATGGCATAAGAAGGGGTTGCAAAACTGGCAATCGCCGTGATCGAGACAATGATGACCATTGCCGGCGATACGATACCAGCCTGGACGGCCGCCTGCCCGATGACCAATGCTCCGACAATGGACATCGTCGAACCAACGGCCTTTGGCATCCGAAGACTTGCTTCCCGTAATATTTCAAAGGTCATTTCCATAAGAATCGCTTCAACGACGGCAGGCAAAGGAACCGTTTCCCTTTGGGCCGCTACAATGACCAGCAGCTTAGTTGGAATCATTTCCTGATGAAAAGTCGTGGCTGCAACATAGACAGCCGGTCCGACTATCGAGATGATGAAAACGATGATTCGTAAAAAACGTGTCGCTGAAGCAATGTCAAAGCGATTATAGTAGTCTTCGACAGATTGAAAAAACTGTACGAATATTGCCGGGGCCACCAAGACGAAAGGCGTTCCATTAACGAATATCGCCACTCTTCCTTCCAGAAGATTTCCCGCAACCATATCCGGTCTTTCTGTATGGTTAAGGGTTGGGAATGGGGTCATGACCTGGTCTTCTATCAATTGTTCAATATATCCTGATTCAAGAATGCTATCGATGTTAATTCGATTTAAGCGCTTCTTGACCTCCTCGACAATCCCTTCCTTGACAATTCCATTTATATACATGATGGAAACGTCCGTTTTTGTCACCGTGCCTATTTTCATCGACTCTATCCATAAATCCGGTGTATTGATGATGCGGCGTAACATGGCGATGTTCGTTCCATTCGATTCCGTAAACCCTTCTCTCGATCCCCGGACAGTCAAATGCGTGCTTGGTTCCTGAATCGAGCGCTTCTCTCCTCCTCTTGTACTGGCAACCAGGGCGGTGTTTACTCCATCAACAAAAATGATGCTGTCCCCTGATAATAATGACAAAAATAGTTTTTCCCAGTCCGTGACGGTTTCTACCCCACCGAGGGAGACTACGTCCTCAGAGATAATATCCAATGCTTCTTGTGGAAGTATGTTTTTTGACAGGTGAGGATTTTTCATGATTGATTCAATTATAAAGTCCGTAACGCTAGGATTATCAATCAGACCCTGCACATACAAAATAGTTGTTTTTATCTCCGGGTTTTGCCCGATTTTCAACGTTCGGATAATGATGTCGGGACTTTTTCCCGTCTTTTTCTTCACGATTTCCAGATTGGCAGAAAGGGAACTTTCAATATAATCAGGCGTTTTGCTTTTGGATTGACTTTCATCTTCCTTTTTCTTTTCACGTTGCTTCACTTGTCTCTTTTGTTTGAAAAAAGAAGCCATAGCACCGAACCTCATTCCTTTTTCGTTTCACTCATTTTGTCCAAAGCACTCCCCCTTTATTCTGGGTTCAGTTTTCTTCCTCCAATAAGAAAAAGGCTGTCGCAATGACAGCCTTTAATGGTCATATTCGGTTAGGGAATGAATGCCGATGATACCGGCCCAATCAACTAAACTGAGATTATACTTTGCCTTTATTCCTTCTAAAAATCAAAACAACGAAAGCGATCAATAGCAAGGCCAGTATCGCATATACGATGTTTGAATAAATGTCCATGTACCCTACAATATCTTCCCACGAAGAGCCAACAGCTGCCCCGATATTCACCAAGATGATGTTCCAAATTAATGTTCCGGATGTTGTGTAAAGCAGGAAGAGCCAAAAGCTCATATGGGACATCCCTGCTGGAATCGAGATCAAACTTCTGATCAGCGGAACCAGCCTGCAGAAAAACACGGTCCATGACCCATATTTGTCAAACCATGAATTCGCCTTATGGACGTCCGATACCGTTAACCGAAGAATATGGCCCCATCTTTCCACGAACCTTTCAATGACCTTCACATCAAGAAGTAAACCAATTCCATAAAGGACGACTGCCCCTGCCACAGACCCTAGGGTCGAAGCGATCACGACACCGATAATCGTCATATCCGCTTTTGTTGTCATGTAACCGCCAAAAGTAAGAATGACCTCAGACGGGATCGGCGGGAAAATATTTTCCAATGCTATTAATAGAAAGATTCCCATATACCCAAAATCATTCATGAATTCCGTAATCCAGTTTTCCATTTAATACGCTCCTAACTTTCTTGAATCAACAGCTGGCTTGCTACCTGCCGGCTGCTTATCTTGCAATAACCTTGCTCCCTTTATTAACGATCTTTGTTCTTCCGCCGGTCTTGATACCTTTGGAAAAACCAGATGGAAATCGCAATCCAACAACCACCCGCCAAATATCCGGCAATGATATCACTAGGATAATGGACCCCCAAGTATATTCGGCTAATACCTATCGAGAGGATCATCAACATGCTGAACAGAATCAATAGAATCCTTGCCCACCTAGCCGTAATGTGACGCCATAGCAAAAATGTAAGAATACCGTATAAAGAAAATGCATTCATGGCATGTCCACTAGGGAAACTGTATCCCCCTATATCGATGAGTCGATGTAAATCAGGCCGGGCGCGTTGAAAGAATAGCTTAACCATCAAATTGAGAAGAGGTGAACCCACCATGACTGCAGTGAATAAGACTAGTTCCAAACGATGCTTCAAAACCCTATATAAGAAAAACAAAATGACCAAGGAAAGGATGATCAGTGAAGCGGTTGAACCTATGTAAGTAAAGAACTTCATGATGTCCGTCAGCAGAGGGGACTCCCATCCCTGCACCAAGGAAATCACATCTTCATCAAATTTCAGGTATTCATTTGCACTTATGGTAAATGCCATGAAACTGAACCCGATTAAAGAAAGTACACTTATTATAAAGGCAATGGTTAATTGCTGCTTTAATTTCATAATAACATCCTTTCACTTATTAAAACTGTTTCATCTGGAAATTTCTATTTTATCATATCTTCTTCATTGCATGGTGGGTGTAATTGCTTCATCGCCCGCCAACCTAATTCGAGGAACATGCCTAGGCACAAAATTTTCTACTTTATCATACTACTCTATTCGACATTGTCACCTCAACTTCAGGTTACTATAAGATTTCCTGCCAAACGTTTCAAGGAGTGACAGGAACATATTTAACGCATACCATTCAACATGCAAAAAGAAAAAAACCTTATGCAGGTTAGGGCACAAGGTCTTTCATTTTTTACATGCGGCTTGCCTTAAGCGGTAGTGATGTCAAAGTTTGCCCTGTCGCTGAATCGGTAAGATTCTCTTCTAACTGGAACGATGGCACCGCTTCAATATGCTTGAATTTCTTCAGGAATGCAGTTAGCGCAATCTTCGCTTCCAGCCTGGCTAGCGGCGCTCCGAGGCAGAAATGAGGGCCATTACCGAATGTGAGATGTTTCTTATTATTAGGGCGGTGGATATTAAGTGTGAAGGGGTCTTCAAACATCTCTTCGTCCATATTAGCTGCACTCATCCAAACAACCACGCTATCCCCTTCTTTCAATTCCACTCCCAATAGATCGTTATCTTGCTTTACAGTGCGATCCAATTTAATAAGATTGAATCGGAAACGGAGCATTTCCTCGACCGCCTGCGGAACTAAATCCAGGTTTTCATGTAACTCTTGATAAACTTCTCTGTCATCATATAGCAGCGAATAAAAGCTATTGGCCAATAAATGACTGGTTGTCTCGACTCCTGCACCTAAAATCAGCATGGTCGTCCGGACAACCTCATCATCCGTAAACATTTCCCCATCCACTTCCGACTTCAATAGATCTGAGATGATATCATCCGCCGGGTTCAATCGTTTTTGCACAACAATCGGATACAAATACTGATAGTATTCTTTTGCTGCCACTTGCTTCAATTTATCTACTTCTTCTTGTTTTTCTCTATCAAAAGGAAGGAATAAGGTATCCACCCATTTCTTAAACAATAAACGATCTTTCGAGGGAACCCCCATCAAATCGGCCATGACAATGATCGGAAGCGGACTCGCCAATGATGCCACAATATCGATTTCCGTTCCACCATCCATTTGTCCAATCAATTCATCTGCAATTTCCTGAATGCGAGGTTCCCAGTTTTGAAGACTTCTAGGTGTGAATGCTGCTGCCAGCAGTGAACGGCGTTTTCTATGATCAGGTGGATCCGATTCAGTGATTTGGATCTTTTCAGGCACAGAACCTTCCTCACTATCCGTTCCAACCGAAATCGTCGTCCGTTTCCGAACACTTGAAAAATGTTTATAATCACTGAGAACCCGCTTCACATCTTCATATTTAAAAACATTCCACGTATCCGTTCCTTCGTGATAACTCACAGGGTCATTTTCTAACATCCTTTTACACCAAGCGTACGGGCTAAATTCCTCCGTCCTTGTTTTAAACCTAGTAATTTCTTTTACTGCAATAACTTCTTTCATGATACCGACTCCTCCCACTTCTCAAAAGTACCTAACAAAAGGACCGAATGTGAAGCATTCTCCATCTCCGTCGATTTGTTATAGGGCCGAGCATTCCTGATAGACTTTTTCACCAAATCCTTAAATACACATCTATTCCATTATAGGGTAAAACACCGCAACAAACCATGCATCTTCCATACCAGCGGCCTTACATGAAATTTGCCCCACAATCCCGACACCCCTATGTAAAACTGCTTATTTTTTACAATTCCCTTTCTTTTTTTATTTTTTTATGTCTCTCAATCGATGCTAAAATCCAATCCTCTTTTTCCAAATTCGGAAAGAGTGCTTTTCACTACGTTATTTCAGTATAAATTTTTTGTACTTACCTGAGTTTGTGGATCACGTTGATTGGAACGTTTTTCAAATAATAAAAACTGCGACAACATAGGGTTCGGAATGCTTTCCTGCCGAATGCCCATCAAGCTATTACAGGTGATAACCATGATTTAAAATAAAAATATTATTTCTGAAATCAAGCTGATTAAATAAAAAAACTGCAGGCAAACTCGCTTTTCTTCGAGTTTACCTGCAGTTTGAACGCCTGCACGATGCCGCCGTCAATTTTTTCCCCTTTTAATCAGTTCATGCAAATCATCCATTTTCTTTTCCATGATATCCAGTCTGGTTTTACGGTGCTTGATGGAACGGAAAAGGGATACGGTCCCAACGATGATCAGGATTAGAAATAAAAGGCAAAACAATTGGTATACCAGATCCGCAATATTATACCCACTCACTATGTAATCCCCCTAAATGGCATTCTCAATATTCTATTATACACCAGGCAAAATGAACAATTTAACCTTTTTAAGGAGAAACGGGAATAAAAAACCGATAGCCTTTTGCTACTGATTGCAGTTTGTAGACAAAAGGGGTTCGGAAAACGTGACTTTTATCAAATGATGTTCCCAAACCAACACCTTCAACTCATCAGGTATGGTTTCTAACTAATTTTTATAACAAAGCTGATTGGAGAGGAAGGTGCAAGACTCCTGCGGGAAAAGCGCGTCTAGGGAGACCCCGCAGGCGCAAGCCGAGGAGGCTCGTGGAAAGCGAGTGCCTGGAGCGTAAATCAACGTCCAAATTGTACATGCCATAAAAAAACTATAGACAAACTCGATTAAAATCGAGTTTGTCTACAGTCTGAAACCGATAGCCATATGCTATCGGTTCATCTTTTATCCCTCTATTTGTTGATCATCGTCAATATCACTTTGAGGCACAATCAATTCTTCATAGAATGCAGCCGTTGTTGTTCCTGCATAAGGAATCAACCATAGTAAACCAATTCCCAGCGTGAACATGCAAAGGATGCCCCACCCGATGAAACTTAGGTGCATAAGGAAATACTTCCATTTCAAGCCCTTCATTCTTTTTTTGCTCTCTGTAATGGCTTCAAGCACCGTGTATTCAGGATGATCCTTCAATAGGAAAAACTGCTGCGAATAAGCGATGGCCTTGATGATACCCGGAATGATTAATAATAATGACCATAAAAAAATGAAAATTGCTTGTAAGATGGATGCCCCAATAAGCTTGAAAGAGGTTTTTCCATCTTTATAGATAGCGAACACTTCCGGAATGCCAGGATTCCCTTCCCTAACTAAATTCAGGTAGAACCAAGTGGTTGAAATGGTAAGCGGGATTAAGGCAATGGAAAAGACCATGCTGAAGATATCAGACCATAACGGTGTTTCTTCCTGCATGAGCCATTCTGAAAACCCACCGCTTCCGATCACTTCGACAATTAAAGGAAAAATGAGGTTGATCAAGAATAACAGCAACATAAGCGAAACAGTTACTCCCCATTTACCTCCCAACGACTGAAGGGCTTTCCTCTTTAATTCTGAGATTCTCATACTCTGATTAACTCCCTTCTTTTAAATGGCGGAATTCTGAATGTTTTCTTTTTTATTGTAAATATGGATAGATTCAGAAAAACCACTATTTATTTGATGTATAAATCTCAATTTGTATTTTAACATACTAGCTCCTAGTCGTGGGCTTAAATTCCTAGAAAGCGCACACGGATAGAGTCAACCGGTTTCGAGCAACCATGATCCACTCCTTTCTTGCCTTGGTACTGGCTTGTAAAAGTTTATGAACGGGAATAAGACAATATGCCCTTCCAAATCAAAAATACCTTCGCGGAACCATCCCCTGTTAAGACGTATGGCCAGCGAAGGAGCATGTATTTATCTTGGTTAAAAGTCCTTATGTTAATCTAGTTCTTTTTTCCTTTTCCCAGGTAGATCAGGCCCTATCCCAAAATCTTTCGAACAGCATGGAGAAAAATGTTAACACCGTATTCCATGGCATCTTCGTCAAAATTAAAACGCGGATGATGGTGGGGATAGGTTACTCCCTTTTCCTTTTTCCCAGCTCCTATCAAGAAATAATTGCTAGGGGCCTTCTGTTGGAAAGCCGAAAAGTCCTCAGCCCCCATCGTCGGTTTTTGATGGTCGACAGCTTGTTCTCCATAAACTTCAAGGACAGTTTCTTCAATGAGCTTAGTGACTTCATTGTCATTTATGACTGGGCGATATCCAGTTAGATAGTTAAATTCATACGAGGCACCATGTGCTTCCGTAATGCCTTTAATGACCCTTTCCATAAGAATTGGCATGGATTCACGGAATTTCAAATCAAAACTTCGAACCGTCCCGCTAATCTCTACAGAGTTTGCAATGACATTGGCCGCTTCCCCTCCAACGAACTTTCCGATGGAAAGAAGCAAGTTGTCCAGCGGATCTGTATTGCGGGACACGATATATTGAAGATTCGTAACGACCTGGGCACCAATCGCGATGCTGTCAATCGTTTCATGGGGAGCCGAACCATGGCCTCCCTTTCCTTTAATGGTCAGAAAAAAACCATCTGGCGCAGCCATCATCGGTCCATACACGATGCCAACTTTCCCGATTTCAAAGGTGGACATGAGATGGGCCCCAATCACGATATCCACACCTTCCATTACGCCTGCATCGACCATTTCCTGCGCTCCACCAGGAAAATACTCTTCGGCATGCTGAAAAAAGAAGCGAACTTCACCTTTCAGGCCATCTTTCAGGAAAGGATTTTCGCCGTACCAAGAAGCATCGCCGTATGACCATCATGACCGCAAGCATGCATGACACCAGGTGTTCGGGATTTAAAATTGAAAGAATTCTCTTCCTCGATCGGCAGCGCATCCATATCTGCACGGATACCCAATGTTTTCCCCGGTTGGGAGCCAATCAAGCGGGCCATCACACTGTATTTTGTCGGACGTGTAACTTCCAGGTTTCCAAATGACAACAGGGTTTCGTATACGAATTGCGATGTCTTCTCTTCTTGATAAGATAATTCCGGATGCTGGTGAAGATGACGCCGCCAAGCAATCACATCTTCTCTTACACCTTTTATTTCCGGATATAACTTCAAACTTTGCATGACCATTTCCTCCTCAAATATGAACTATAAAATCTATCTATCTAGTAAACCAGCAAGGTATGTGCCAATTATTAATTTTCTGTAAATTAAGAATTCCCGCTCCTTGAAAAACAGGATTTGCGCCTTATACTCTCAAACAGCAACATCACTTCCAAGACTTCCCAGCACGGAAGTGTAAATTTTTTTACGCTCTAGCGTAAAATTTTTTTTACTATCGTGGAACATCCGCACCAAGGAATTGAAAGGGACGAAAAGGAAATCTGCCCCTTTTCGTCCCTATATCTTCTATTTATTTATCGCCGTTTCTTTTTGATAAACCAAAGAACCGCCCATATAAGTTTCTTCCACTGTAATCCTATCGATTTCCTCCGGCCTGATCGCCAATATATCTTGGTCAAGCACAATGAAGTCTGCATGATAGCCCGGAGTGAGCTGCCCGACATCCGGGATTCTCGTTATCTCCTGAGCGGCCCGTGTGTAAAGTGTAATCGCGGTGGGTACATCTACACGCTGATCCTGACCGGTGTCCGTACCGTCATAGGCAATTCGCGTGACGGCTGCCTTGATTCCAACGAACGGATTGACCGGATCGACCCATGCCGTTGCAGGTGCATCGGAAGAGAATGCCAGTTTAATGCCTGCTTCCAACATGGATTGGATGGGGTAGGTTTGCTTCAAACGTTCTGCACCTAGATTTTTAAGGTAGCTTTCGATTTCGGCATATAAAAAGATTGGTTGTGGAACAAAAGCGATACCCGTTTCAGCTGCACGCTGAAGTGCTTGCTTTGTAGGCATGGCAGCATGTTCGATCCTTATCGATGGACCATCCGTGATCCATCCCGTTTTTCCGTAAAAGGTATTCACGATCATATCGATCGCTTGCTCCCCCATGGCATGTATGACCAATTGAATAGTGTTTTTCCTGGCTGCCTCAGCTGCACTTAACAACTCTGCCTCTGATGTCATCTGGATGCCATGGTTCTTTTCTTCTCCTAAAAACGGCGGATCGACCCACGCCGTTTGCCCCGACACGCTGCCATCCGAGAATAACTTGACCCCGCCTATATGATTCTGGCTTTCCCTGTTTGTTTTATCCTTATCCAGGATCATATCCTTCTTCATATCTTCCCAAATATAGTATAAAACGGTACGTTGCTTGAGGCCCTTTTTGCTTGCTTCCCTATACATATCCAAGTAATCGATCGGCTGGGTCCTTGCCAGGAGCTCAGTGATTGCCGTTATCCCATGTGATAATAATTTGGGACTCAGTTCGGCGAGAGTATCTGTTTCTTCTTCGAATGTTTGAACCGGCATCACTTTATTGACCAGTTCTTTTGCATTTTCCCGTAATATTCCGGTCGGCTCCCCTTCCGAATCCCTGTCAATCTCCCCTCCTGCTGGATTTGGCGTGTCCTTTGTGATCCCCGCCAATTCCAATGCCTTGCTGTTCACGGCAATTATATGGCCGCAGGTCCGGGTTATGACAACAGGGATTTCTGTCGTCGCCCTATCCAGATCATGGCGGGAAGGGGACCGTCCTTCCGTCAATTTCCCTTCATCATATCCCCAGCTTTCAATCCAATCCCCTGAATTCCGGGATTCACATTGTTCACGAACGGCTTTGATCAAATCCTCAATCGATTCAACGACAGGGGGCATACATGGAATTTGCTTGGCTGCCTTAGCTAAAAATAGCGGATGAAGATGTGCATCAATGAGTCCGGGAAGCACCCGCCGCCCTAGAAGGTCGATCCGTTCCCCATTCATTCGATCTGTCTCTGACTGTTCTCCAACCCACTCGATGCGTCCATTACGAACAACCATGGCACTTGCATATGGTTGTTTTGGATTCGAAGTGAATATTTTTCCATTTATATAAATAACATTCATATTTCGTTTATTCGCGTTCATACTTTCCCTCTCCTTATTAAGTAAAATCCAACATGATGAACGTGGAAACTTCCCTTCATCCTTCCATAATTAAACTTTATGCCGTTTCCCAACATTTAAGATGAATGGTTTTCACCAGCCATGGGGCTTGAAGAAATTTCCTGAGCCTGTTTTCGGTGAATGAGCATTCCCGCAACGAATCCCAGTACGGCTGGAATGAGCCATGCAAACCCATTTGCACTGAATGGTATGATGGAAATGAAATCATTCATGAATCCCATATGGATACCGATGCTATCCAATGTTTCGCATAAACTGATGATGAAAGTGGCCAGGACCGACCCCTTATAGGCACCCGCGTTTGGGATGTACCTGCGGAAAACGCCAAGTAAAACAATCACGATCGAAACAGGGTAAATTCCCATGAATAAAGGTACCGAATAGTCGATGATCTTTTCGACACCCATTAGCCCCATCAACACTCCAGTGGTACAAACGACGATTACCCAATTGCGGTAACTCACTTTCTGTTTTGTCAGCCCGCTAAGGAAATCTGCTATTGAAGCGGTTATTCCAATTGAGGTGGTAAGGCATGCTAATGAAACCGCTATAGCCAATGCAACGGTGCCGTAATCCCCAAGCAGTTTATAAACCAGGCCCGTCACCAGCTGCGCACTCTCCATTTCATTTGGAAATAATCCGCTTCCTGTAGCACCGATATATAGAAGCCCTCCGTATATGATGAGCAATCCCAAACCAGCCACTATGGTTCCGTTCATGACCACTTGCTTCATTTTGGAAGGTTCCGCATATCCTTTAGCTGCAATCGAGCCAATGAAAACCGAGGCACAAAGAAGGCCCGTAAACACGTCACCGGTCTGATAAGCACTAAAAAACGAGTGGCCAAACGGATTTTGGATTTCCGTATTTACTGGCGCCCCCAATGGATCGAATGTGCCTTTGATGACGATAAAAAGAAGGATCGCGAACAGGGCAGGCGTTAGCACTTGTCCGACTTTATCAATGAGATTGGAGCGATCGCTGGCAAAATAAAAATTCAATCCAAAGAAAACGAGCATCGTCACGAAAGAAGGTACATTCGGGAATAATGTATGAACCCCCATCTCATGTGTCGTGGCGGCTGTCCTGGGTACAGTGACGAGCATCGCAATCCCAATCATGACGACCAGATTGAATACCTTATAAAACCAGGGGCTGATCGGCCTTGTCAGTTCTTCAAATTTTCCTTTTGAATTCAGGACCGCCACAACACCCAGTATAGGGAGTACAATTCCGGTAAGAATGAAGCCCGCTAGCGCCGGAAGCCAATCCGACCCTGATGCAAGTCCGATCGACGGAGGAAAAATCAGGTTGCCAGCCCCAAAAAATACGGCAAATAAAGCAAAACCAAAAATAAGGCTGTCACGTACTATCTTGTTTGTCTTCATCCATTCACCTCTATTTTTTTATCATTCAATGAAACTATTTTTAATACGCCTATCAGTTATATAAGCAAATCTCGTGCCAATCTTAACAATATTTTAATTATTTTTAACATTACTGGCATATGACCCTGCACACAAAGCAAAAAAGGGTCACGATTCTATTTAGCATATAGAATGTGACCCTTTGATTACCCAAATCCATTAAGAAGTGGTGAAATTTTTCCCTCTAGCGTAAAAAAATTTTTACCGCAATTTATGTTTTTCCATTTTGTATTTCAATAATTGCTTGGAGATGCCAAGTTGTCTGGCAGATTCTGCAATTTTCCCATTCGTATTTTTCAATTGACGCACAATGATCTCTTTTTCATATTGTTGAACCGCATCTTTTAAGGAATCCACATGAAGGCTGTTGTTATCAGCCATTGGAGCTTCCGTATAATCTCTGATTCTTCCAGGAATATCATCAAGGGTGATTTTACTGGACTGGACATGATTATATGCCGTCTCGACCGCATTTTTCAATTCCCTGATATTCCCTGGCCATGGATATCTTTTGAAGCATTGGAGCACTTCTTCCTGAACACCGTCTATAAAGATATTCATCGTATTGTTGTAAAAATTCAGATAATGATCGACAAGGACTTCTATATCCTCTTTTCTTTCCATCAAGTTTGGCAGGTCAATCTGCACGACACCAATTCTATAGAATAAATCTTCCCGCAACCGTTTCTCCGCCAGTAAAATATCCGGTACCTCATTCGTTGCTGAAATCACCCTAATGTCCAAGCGGATATTTTTCTTCCCGCCCAGTCTCCTGATCGTTTTCTCTTCAATCGCCTTCAGGAGCTTCACCTGAAGATTCATATCCAGGGAATTGATTTCATCCAGAAATAAAGTCCCGCCTTCCGCCTGTTCGAATAGACCCGGCATGTCTTCCGACCCGGTGAAGCTCCCTTTATTCGTACCAAACAAAGTGCTTTCCCATAGACTGGCAGGAACCGCACTGCAGTTAAGTGATATGAAGGGCTTTCCAAAACGATCGCTTAAATTATGGATCGCCTGGGCGATAAGCTCTTTCCCTGTGCCCGTTTCCCCAACGATCAAAACATTTGAGGTCGTTCGTGCAATTCTTCCCAGTTTATCTTTAATGCTTTCCATTTTAGGGTTAACTGTGAATATCATCGACCGTATAAACGGTATTATTTCTCCTGAAGATTTTATGGCTCGAATATTTGTCCAAGTATTGGATGGCATCCTTGGAAAAGAAACGCTTAGAGAATTCTACGGCCCCAATGATTTTACCGTTTTCGGCTATCGGATATGTGGAATTGATCGTTTCGATGACCTCTCCCGTTTTGGTGATCATCTCTTGTTTTATATTACATAACGGTTTTCCCGTCCTTAACACATTCATCAGCGTACTATTTTCGTTCGTGATGTTTTTATAAAAGGAAGTGACACTCTTCCCCATGAATTCTTCCGGCCTTATCCCAAGCTCCATAAGGACATTTAAATCTGCCATATCATAAAAAATGATCATCCCTTTATCATCTACGACCAAAACATTATCAAAATCGGATAATCGCCTGAATATATCCACATCCATATTCACCCTTCCAGCCTCCTCCCGACTTTACAAAACCCTGCCAAGCCTCCGCAGATTGGTCCATTCACTTATTACTTCTTGGCTAGGATCTGCTTGGTGCATTGTCCAATCATTCTGATATTTTACCATGAAACAGGGCGTTTTTTCTTTTCAAACTTTTTCCTGGCTTTGTCACCGCCTTATAAATGATCACAACAAAAAAAAGAGCATCCCAAAGCAGAAATCGCTTCCGCCTTTGGAACACCCTCTTTCCTATATTCAATCAGAGCCAGTTATAACAAAATCGTCTTGGAGCAAAGCTAAAGGAAGCTTTCTATTAATAGGATCCCCTGCCGAAACATTAATTTCAGTAATGTGACCACTGGCACCTATTGAAACATCAATCAATTTCCCATCTTCCGTCTTCACTAAAAAGAGCCTTTCCCATTCATAAACATAGGAATCCTTTTGAACGTAAACTTGTTCGACGGTCCCATCTTGAGCACACTCGATGGTATGAATCGGTTTTAACACGGAATCACTCCTCCACTCCCCATTATTAGACTATAGCTTATACCCAGCCGCGGAATATCGAGGCTTCTGCCATTTTTCTGACACCCACCATATACGCTGCCAGCCTCATATCCACTTTTCTCGTCTCGGACATTTCATATATTTGATTAAATGAGTTGACCAATAACGCTTTTAATTTGGTTTGGACCTCTTCATCTTCCCAATAATAACCTTGATTATTTTGAACCCATTCGAAGTAAGAAACTGTCACACCGCCTGAACTTGCCAATACATCAGGTACGAGAAGCACATTGCGTTCCGTCAAGATCTTGGTTGCCTCCAATGTGGTAGGTCCATTCGCGGCCTCGACGACAATTTGGGCTTTGATAAGATGGGCATTTTCTTTGGTGATTTGATTTGAAATGGCAGCAGGCACTAAAATATCACAATCTTGTTCCAGAAGTTCCTGGTTGGTGATTGTATGATCGAATAGTGTCGTTACTGTTCCAAAGCTATCCCTTTTATCAAGTAAGTAATCGATATCCAGACCCTCAGGTTTATAGATGGCACCATATGCGTCCGATATGCCAATCACTTTCGCACCTGCATCATGCATGAATTTGGCCAAAAAGCTTCCTGCATTCCCAAACCCTTGGACGATGATGCGTGCACCTTTCAATTCTATGCCCTTACGCTTTGCCGCTTCCTCGATACAGATGGTGACACCTTGTGCAGTCGCCTTTTCCCTGCCGTGTGAACCGCCCAGTACCAGTGGCTTACCTGTAATGAAACCAGGAGAATCGTGTTCTCTTATTCTACTGTACTCGTCCATCATCCATGCCATGATTTGTGAATTCGTATAAACATCCGGGGCCGGGATATCTTTAGTCGGCCCCACTATTTGGCTGATTGCCCGAACGTATCCACGGCTAAGCCTTTCCAATTCACCGATTGACATTTGGCGCGGATCACAGATGATGCCGCCTTTTCCTCCGCCATATGGTAGATTCACGATTCCGCATTTCAAACTCATCCACATTGAAAGTGCCTTGACTTCTTCCTCATCGACTTCAGGATGAAAACGGATTCCGCCTTTCGTCGGACCGACAGCATCGTTGTGCTGGGCACGGTATCCTGTGAAAATCTTCGTCGAATTGTCATCCATCTTAATTGGGATACGGACGGTCAGCATCCGCAGAGGTTCCTTCAAAAGCTCGAACACTTCTTCAGAATAGCCAAGCTTATCCAGCGCCTCCTTGATTACGACCTGTGTTGAATCAAGCAAGCTGGCAGTTTCTTTTTCTTCTTTGATTGTTGTACTCAATGGAATTCACCTCATAGGTATATTAGGATAAAACTTTTTTAATGCGTTCGATTGCCCAATCCAAGTCTTCTTTAGTAATCACTAATGGCGGAGCAAAACGGATAACTGTATCATGTGTTTCTTTACATAGCAGTTTTTCTTCTTTAAGCTGCTCACAATAAGGTCTTGCTGCTTCTGTTAATTCGACTCCGATGAATAAGCCTCGACCGCGGATATCTTTAATCATTGGATTCTTGATTTCTTTTAAACTATCCATAAAGTATTGCCCAAGCTCCAATGAACGTTCCGCAAGCTTCTCTTCTTCAAGGACTTCCAATGAAGCGATGGAAACCGCACATGCCAATGGATTGCCGCCGAATGTAGAACCATGGGAACCAGGATTGAATACGCCAAGGATTTCACGGTTCGCAGCTACGCAAGAGATTGGGAAAACCCCGCCGCCCAGCGCTTTACCTAAAATGTACATATCAGGAACTACTCCATCCCAGTCAGAGGCGAACATTTTTCCTGAACGTCCAAGTCCTGACTGAATTTCATCAGAAACGAATAGGACATTATTTTCTTTACATAAGTCGTAAGCTTCTTTTAAGAATCCTTGTGGCGGAATGATGATTCCCGCTTCACCTTGAATCGGTTCGATTAAAAATCCAGCCGTTTGCGGTGTAATCGCTTCTTTCAATGCATCAAGATCGCCGTAAGGGATAAGCTTGATCCCTGGCAGCATCGGTCCAAAGCCCCTTCTATATTCATCATCGGATGACAAGGACACGGCTGCCATCGTACGGCCATGGAAGTTCCCGATACAAGCAATGATTTCAGCTTGGTTTTCTGCGATTCCCTTAACATCATAGCCCCAGCGTCTAACAGCTTTGATGGCTGTTTCAACGGCTTCAGCACCTGTATTCATAGGCAGTGCCATGTCTTTTTGCGTAATGCGTGAAACCATTTCATACCATGGTCCTAATTTATCACTATGGAATGCACGGGATGTCAATGTTACGCGATCAGCTTGTTTTTTTAATTCGTCGATGATTTTCGGATGCCTGTGGCCTTGGTTCACTGCTGAATAGGCACTAAGCATATCCATATATTTGTTGCCTTCAGGATCTTCCACCCAAACTCCTTCTGCCTTCGAAATGACGATTGGAAGTGGATTATAATTGTTTGCACCATATTGTTCTGTTTGCTCGATTAATTTTTCCGTTAAAGTTGTCATGTTGATTCCCCCTAAAATTTATAGCGTTTCAGATGTTGTTTTACCTTGAAGGTGAAGAACTAGATAATCAGGACCGCCCGCTTTTGAATCCGTACCTGACATATTGAATCCGCCAAATGGCTGGTATCCTACAATGGCACCAGTACAGCCGCGATTGAAGTACAAGTTACCTACGTGGAAATCCTCACGCGCTTGTTCGATATGTTCAATGTTGTTAGAGATGACTGCACCCGTTAATCCATAATCCGTATTATTGGCAATCTCGATTGCATGATTGAAATCTTTTGCCTTACAGAATGCAACCACCGGTCCGAAAATCTCTTCTTTCATCACACGTGCGTTCTCATCCACATCGGCAATGATAGTTGGCTGGATGAAGAAACCTTTTGAATTGTCTCCTTCTCCCCCTGTTACAATTTTCCCTTCTTCTTTACCGATTTCAACGTAGCTCATGACTTTATCGTAAGCTGCTTGATCGATGACCGGACCCATGAAGTTGTTTAGATCTGTTGGTTCCCCGATCGTTTTTTCTTTCGTTAATTCAATGGCACGATTCAAGACTTGGTCATATACATCTTCCACTATGACAGCACGTGAACAAGCAGAACATTTTTGACCGGAGAATCCAAATGCAGAAGCGACGATTGATTGTGCCGCCAATTCCAGATCAGCCTCTTTATCAACAACGATCGTATCTTTACCGCCCATTTCAGCGATGACACGTTTTAACCAGATTTGGCCTTCATGTACTTTTGCCGCACGCTCATAAATACGGATACCGACATCACGAGATCCGGTAAAGCTGATGAAACGTGTACGAGGATGATCTACTAAATAATCGCCTACTTCGGCACCGCTTCCTGGAATGAAGTTCACAACTCCTGCAGGCATGCCCGCTTCTTCCAGCACTTCGATGAATTTAGCTGCAATGACCGGTGTTGTACTGGCCGGTTTCAATAAGACTGTATTACCTGAAACAAGAGCAGCCGTCGTCATGCCTGCCATGATCGCAAACGGGAAGTTCCAAGGTGAGATGATGACACCGACACCAAGCGGAATATAATTGAAAGCATTGTGTTCAATCGGACGGCTTTCCACTGGCATGCCGTCTTTAAGCTTCAGCATTTGACGTGCATAGTATTCCATGAAGTCGATCGCTTCCGCTGTATCTGCATCCGCCTCATTCCAAGGCTTCCCTGCTTCTTTAACCAATAGAGCCGAGAAATAGTGTTTTCTTCTGCGAACGATCGCTGCAGCCCTGAATAAAATGTTTGCACGCACTTCCGCTTTCGTTTTTCTCCAAGTTTGGAATGTCTTATCTGCCGCTTGCATCGCTTGCTCTGCAAGATCTTTATTTGCTTTGGATACGGTTCCGATAACTTCTTCTTTATTTGCTGGGTTTACAGAGGTAATGACTTCATCAGTAAACACTTTTTCACCATTAATGATCAGCGGATATTTCTTCCCTAGATCATTAGCTACATCATTCAATGCCGCTTGAAAAGCTTTATTGTTTTCTTCGATTTTAAAATTAGTAAATGGTTCGTGTTTATATGTTTGGACCATTATGTCTCATCTCCCTAAATTTATGTTTTTACTTCTCCCTTATTTAACAAGCAAGTTCCGTGCCAACTTTTCATTTTTTCGAAAAAATTATGTTTTTTCTTTAAAAACGCAATGAAATTCAGCACTTCAAGGGCAAAATTGACATAGTATGCCATTATTTTTTGCTCTAATCCCTATTTTTGTCGCTTAAACCTTACACTTTTTATTAATGCAAATTTCATGCCAACTAGAAAAACCATAAAAAACAGCATTTTTGAACTTTTTCTGCAAAATATTTTTGCACTTCAATGCAAAATAATCTTGCTGTGCAAATTTTATTTGCGCCTTTGCTTCAATTCCTCTACAATAACTCTAAGAAAAGAAGAAAAACGGGAGGCATTCATGAATTTAGATCAAATCATTAAAATAGATGGTTTCCAATCCATCCTCTATTCGCTTGTGGATGTAATCGATACAGGGATACATATAATCGATATAAAGGGGCGGACGATTGTATATAACAAGAAAATGGCAGAAATCGAAGGAATGGATTCAGAAGAAGTGTTAGGGAAGAAGATTCACGAAATCTTTAAATTCAAGGAAGAAACGGAGAGTACATTAATAAGGGCTCTTCATTCGGGGAAGACAACCGAGAACTCGAAGCAGACCTACTTCAATAATCTTGGTCAGGAAATTACAACAATCAATAATACGTTTCCGATTTTGGATCAAAAGCAAAATATCATCGGGGCCATTGAAGTGGCAAAGGATATAACGAATCTGGAAAGAATCATTAAAGATAATATATTGAATAAGGGCGATACCAAATATACCTTTGACAGCATCATCGGAACGAGTGAAAATTTCCTGGAAGTCATAGAAAAGTGCAAGCGCTCGACCAGGACGGCATCCTCCATCCTCATCGTTGGGGAAACGGGCACCGGAAAAGAGCTCTTCGCCCAAAGCATCCATAATGGCAGCAGCCGTTCGACACAACCTTTCATCAGCCAAAACTGTGCTGCCCTGCCAGATAGTCTAATTGAAGGAATACTCTTCGGCACAAAGAAAGGCGCCTTCACCGGATCGATCGAACGGCCTGGATTATTCGAACAGGCACAGGGCGGTACCATCCTGCTAGATGAAATCAACTCATTAAATCCGAACATGCAAGCGAAATTATTACGGGCCCTTCAAGAAAGGACGATTCGCCGCGTTGGGGATACTAAGGATAAACAAATCGACGTTAGGGTCATTGCAACGATAAATGAAGATCCGATAGATGCCATTTCAAATGACCATTTACGAAAGGATTTATACTACCGATTAAGTGTCGTTTCGTTATTCATCCCGCCTCTTCGTGAACGGAAAGAGGATATTCCTTTGCTGGCGCAATCCTTCATCGAGAAATTCAATGCGCTGTTCGAATTGAATATAGAAGGGATCAGCGAAGAAGTCTACTCGCTTTTTTATGATTACGACTGGCCCGGGAACGTAAGGGAACTTGAACATATCATTGAGGGGGCCATGAATTTAATGGAACCTGGCGATACAAAGATTTCCATACCCCACCTTCCTGCTCTATTTAGGAAGAAAGCCCATTTGGAAGACATTCATCCCGGAAGAAAAGAGACTCATGCAAATGGAGATTTACAGGAATCGCCCTTATCTCTTGATGATTATATCGCCAATACTGAAAAGCAATACTTGGAGAAGATATTGAAGGAACATGGCATGAATATCTCCCAAGCAGCCAAGGCCCTGAATATTAGCCGCCAAAGCCTTCAATACCGTTTGAAAAAGTATCAGGTCAAATAACACCATCCCTGCATAAAAGGAGGCCCCCATTGATATGGAGGGCCTTCAGTTTTCGGCGGAAAGGGAGCGGGTTTAGGAAGTTGATCTCCACTCCAGGCACTCGGTCCGGGAGCCTCCTCGGCGCTCCTTGCGCCTGTGGGGTCTCCCTTGGACTCGCTTTTCCCGCAGGAGTCTCGAACACCCGCTCCAATCAAATGGAATGTTTTTTATAAAAACTTTAGGTTGGTCACATTCCGAATCCCTAACAAGAATTTAACGAGGAAATGATTACAATGAATTAAAAACAAGAGTTGGTTATACTCCATGATTTTGTATTCATTTATATGGGAATAACCCTCATTGAAGAAATTTGCGACACTCCTGCCGAAATACTGGCTAGCCAAGACCCCGCAGACGCTTGACGTCGAGGAGGCTTGGCAGACAGTCGGCGGAAAAGGAGCGGATTTCAGAAATCAGCTGAAATGTTTTTCAAATAAAAAACGGCAGGCAATGTCGCTTCCACGAATTTGTCTACAGACTAAAGGCCCCCATTGATATGGAGGCCTTTCTTTGCCTGCTATTCTTTTCGCTTTGCAATCAGAATGCTTCAGCGGCTTTTGCAACGTTTTCCAAACCATCCGCGATGATTTTTTGTGACCGATCCGGATACTGATTATGGCCTTCAATGACCACGGTCTCCGGATTGTTGATTCCCCATAGCCCAATGATATTTTTCACTAAACTCACGGCCATTTCAGCGGAAGCCATTCCTTCTAATGCATAATCAGAACCGCGGGCATTCAATAGCATGACTTTTTTATCTCCAGCATACCCGACAGGACCTTCCGCCGTATAATTGAACATTTTACCGGCTTGTGCCAAATAAGAAAGATAGGTGATTAACGGTGCAGGAACCGTTGAGTTCCATAGAGGGAAAGCGAATACCACTTTATCCATGGCCATGAATTGATTTAAATATTGGTCAACCAGTTTTGCGGCACTTTCCTCTTCAGCTGTCAGTTCAAGACCTTGGTTGCGTTTATATAGTCCGGTAATCGCCGTATTTCCATAGTAAGGAAGCTCTTCTTTAAATAAATCCAGCTCGGTCACTTCATCCGCACGGTGTGTCTCTTTATATGTTTGTAAGAATGTGTCATACATTTTCGAGCTGATTGCCTGATCTGCGGGACGATCGTTCACTTTCACGAATAACACTTTTGTCATTTTCCCATTCTCTTCTGCCGCGGCTTCTTTATTTCCAAATAATCTGCTTAAGAATCCCATTATCCTCTCACCATTGCTTTCTATTTATTTTTATAGTTTAGACGACTAAATGAATCTCATTGCCTGACGGATCTGTTACAGCGAAAAACCCTTCTTTTTCCGTGACGACAGCCCCGATTCCTTCCAGTTGCTCCGTTACTTTGTTTCTCGCTTCTTCATCTGCATAAACGAGTGTATACCAGTTTAGCCCCACACTATTTTCCTTCGGGGCAGGGGCACCAACGCCATTCCATGTGTTCAATCCGATGTGATGATGATATCCGCCGGTTGAAGTAAAGAGCGCTCCTCCATATCGATTCACGACGGTAAACCCAAGACCTTGCATGTAAAACTCCTCCGTTTTACGTAAATCCGCTACATGCAGATGTATATGCCCCATCAAGGTACCTGCAGGCAGTTTGCTCCACTCCCCATCGCTTTCTTTCAGCAGGTCATTCCCATCCAACGGATCTGTGCCCATTTCGACCTCCCCGCCGGCCCATCTCCAATCAGCTGATGGCCGGTCAGAGTATACTTCGATGCCATTTCCATCCGGATCGGTAATGTACAGCGCTTCACTCACTTCATGATCCGCCGCTCCAAATGGATATTTCGTTTGAAGTAAATGGCGTAAAAAAATCGATAAGTCGGAACGGCTCGGCAGCAACAGGGCAAAGTGATATAAGCCCGTCGTCCGCCCTTCTTTCGGAATCACATCCGCAGGCTGCTCAAGTATCAGCAACGGGGTTTTTCCGTCTGTCGTCAAAACAGCTTGCCGGTCGGTTTTCTTCAATACTTGAAGACCTATGATTTCTTGATAAAACAGAATGGCCTTATTCAAATCCAAAACATTTATACTGACTTCGCCAACAAATGTAATTGGTTTTTGGTGAAATTTCTCCATATTGTCACTTCCCTTTTTTATTGAAAATCACGTTATCCAAAGAAAGAACCGTGCGGTTGGCACATGCTAGATAGACAGACATCGCAAGCAGTGCCAAGTCCAATTCGTAACCCGCCGCTTGCCCGTTTCCTAGAAAACCGGCAGGTAATTTAGCCGTGAAAATCGCCCCCGCCATAATGACCGCAAATAGGACGGAAACGATTCGTGTTCCCAAACCCAGTATAACCGCAAGTCCTCCGATCAATTCGATTCCTGCAACGATGTAAGCCATGAAGCCAGGAATGCCAAGGCTATCAAAAAATCCCGCCGTATTTCCTATGCCCCCTTGAAACTTTGAAACGCCGTGAATGAAAAAAGTAAGACCTAATATCACCCTTAAAAAAACATGGGCTGCATCATTTTTATTCATGTATGAATTCTCCTTTTTGTCGGTTACTTTATGTAAGTAATTATATTTTCATAAGCTTATAATGTCAAGTAAGTTTATTGGAATTTCTTTTTTCCCTAAATAAAAACGAATTGCCGAAGCAACTCGTTCCATGGTGCCACTATTTAAATGTGTAATAAATGGTTGAATTGATGATGAAAGAATCCGCAATGGTTCTCCCGACTTCCTCACATGCCACCTTACTGAATTTTGTTGCATCAGCGGGTTCATATAATAATTGATGAATGCCGTCCACCGACCGTATTGCGACGGTTGCATCAGGGTTTGTCTGATATATCCGTTCCATTATTTCTTCTTTATTAGGAACCAGGCTGGCAATCCACACCAGGTCGAACTCCGTGTAGTCATGAAGGGCGCCATCATTCAAGATATAGTCTGAATCCCCTTCTTTATCCAGTTCTTGGACGATGCGCCGGCCAAGTGAATGGGCTTGTTCATCAATATCGAGACATGTCATTTTCGCACCCAACTCCCGTTTTAGCAGCAAAGGACTTAATGGCAGAGGCCCCGTCCCTACAAATGCAAATGATCGAATATCATTTTTCACCTTATTCAATTCATTGATTTCCGTTTGAATCAGTTCTTTGTAGTTATCCCAATAAATGAAAGAACGGAAGTCATCCAGGGAGTTCACACGGCCAACGAATAATTCGGCATAATGATTCTCCATCAACGTTTCAGCAATCGTCAGCTTTTCAAGCATGGTATCCCGAATCGATCGGATTTCATCATGGTTAAGAATTTCATCTGCCACATGCTGGTCCAAAGGTTTCGATATCATCGAAACCAGTTCGGTCAAAACGCGATTAATGATTTCGTTATTTGGTGATAAATCATCTTCTTCTAGTAAAATTTTATAAGTATCCATATATGTATGAATGATTTTTTCCTGATTTCTAGACCATTTGATCGTTTTCAAGGCGCACACTCCTATTTGGAAATATTTTTTCGCTTAACCGTGGTATATACAATGCCAAAAATACCGAACGTCCTAGGCTGAATACTGTAAAGGCCAGCCATAATGCATGGTTTTGATAGGCCGGGACAAAAATATAAAGTGTTATCATAAAGGCAATCAAGGAATAAATCATCGAGTTACGAATCGGGGCAGCTTCTGTTGCCCCAGTAAAAACACCGTAGAAAACGATGCCTACACTGGCCGTTAAAGGAAACAAAATAAGCCAGATTCCATAAATGTTTGCCAGCTCAATGACACTTGGTATCCTTGTGAAAAGTGCTAGGATGGCATCACCGCATAAATAGTAACTGACAGCGAGCAACATGGAGGACAGAACACCCCACTGCAACGACAGGATCAGGGTCTTTTTATATAAGTGCTTATCTCTCGCACCAATCGCTTTTCCAACAAGGATGCTTGAAGCATTTGCGAGCCCGTCAAAGAAGTAAGCCATCATATAGTGAATTTGGATGAGTACGGCATTCGCCGCCAATATCTCCGTCCCATATGAGGCCCCCTTTGCCGTGAAGATATTAAAAACTGCCAACAGGCAAAGCGTCCTGATGAATAAATCCCGATTCACCGATATCATTTTCTTAATGGATGAAGGGTCGAACATCTCTTTCAACGGGGGCATTTCCATTCGATGCGGCGACGCTTTCACAATAAGAATCAGTCCAATGAAAAAGGCGGTCACTTCCGAAAGGAGGGTCGCAATCGCTACCCCTGGCACACCCCACTGGAATCCATGAACAAATAGGAAATCCAAGGCAATGTTCATCAGGTTCATGAACACCTGTAAAACTAGCGAAACCTTGATCTTGGACATCCCCATCAGCCATCCCAAGATGACGTAATTCATTAAAGTGAATGGGATTCCCCATATTCGAATGCTGAAGTATTCTGCCGCATATCTTCGAACATCAGCATCGGGATTCATCAGTGTTAAGGAAACCTGTTCAATTGGCCCCTGAAGCAGGATGAAACCTCCCCCTGCAACAATCGCCAGTATAAAAGGCCTTAAAAAGGCTAAAACGCCTTGCTTTCCGTCGTTTGCCCCAAGTGCTTGTGCAGCAAATCCCGAAGTGCTCACACGTAAAAAACCAAACAGCCAATATAAGGTATTGAATATAACCGTACCTATAGCTACGCCGCCTAAATAAGCAGGGTTTGGCAACTGACCCACAACAGCGGTGTCCACCGCGCCTATCAATGGCGTCGTTATCGTCGATATGGTCAGAGGAATGGCCAAGGCCAAATATGATCGATGATTCACCTTACTTCCTCCTTAAGTATCAAACTGCAATTTAATCGAAATCATTACGATTTAAAACTCAAACTTCATTATTCAAACATCGAAATCAGTTCTTTTGTGTATGAATGGCGATCGCTGCAAAAAAGCTGTTCTTTTTCGAATGAATCCACAATAACACCCCCTTTCATCACCATGATCCGTTGGCTCATCTCCTGTACAGCCGATAGATCATGAGAAATAAAAAGGTAGGAAGTGTCCAAAGTCTCCCGCAGCCCGCCTAACAATTTCAGCACCGCCGCTTGGGACAGCACGTCCAGGCTTGAAGCCGGTTCATCCAATATAATGAGGGCCGGTTCGATGCTGATTGCACGTGCAATGGTCACCCGCTGCTTTTGTCCGCCGCTTAGCTCATGCGGGTAACGTTCAGCAAAACTCCTTGGAAGCTCCACCGTTTCCAGGAGATGTCCGATAAAGTTCGCTTCACTTGTATACGTAAAATATTTCAAATTGACCTGGCTGCCAAATTGAAGATATGGATCCATTAGTGAATCCTTTATCCTTAGTTTTGGATTCAAAGCCGATGCAGGATTTTGCAAAACCGCCTGGATGTTCTTGCGATACGGTTTTAAACTGCGTTCGCTTTTGTTTTGCAGCTCGGTTCCTTCAAATAGGATGCTGCCCTTGTCAAAAGATTCAATCTGAAGGATGAGTCTTGCCAGTGTGCTTTTTCCGCAGCCGCTCTCCCCCACTAACCCGAGGCATTCCTTCCTTTCCATGCTGAAATTCACGTTCCTTAGTATTTCCACTCCGTTATCATAGCTTTTATGGACATTTCGCACGTCTAATAAACTCATCCTGACACTCCTTCAAGCTTAAATGGAATTCTCCTCAATGATGGCGATGATTGAATCAGTTCATTCGTATAAGCATGCTGCGGATGATTCAATACCTGATTTTTATCACCGGTCTCTATGATGGACCCGTCTTTCATGACCGCAATGCGGTCCGCATACTTCCTGACATGACGTAAATCATGGGTAATGAACAAGATTGCACATCCGGTTTCTTTTTGGAGCTTTGATAATAGCTGTAAAACCTTAAAGGAAGATACACTGTCCAAGGCTGTGGTCGGTTCATCCGCTATCAAGATATCAGGTTCAAGCAGCAGGGCCATTGAAATGGATACGCGTTGAAGCTGACCGCCGCTTAATTGAAAAGGGTATCTGCCGTAGATATCTTCATACAGGCCCACCGATATGAGCGCATTGACCGCTTGCTGCCTCCTTGCCTTTTTGGAAAGGTTCAAATGTGTACGCTGATATTCGTCGAAATGCTGACCGATGGTAAGGAACGGTGTGAATGAACCCTGGTAATCTTGAAAAATATAGGCCAGGCGCTTTCCGCGAACCTTCCTGATTTCTGAGGAAGATAGGGTTAATAAATTCTTTTCCCCGTACCATATCTCCCCCTTTGCTTGAAGATTGGGTGCAAGCAGCTGACCTATTGCCATGGCCGTCATGCTTTTGCCGCTCCCGCTTTGTCCGACAAGTGCGAACCACTCACCCTCCTGCACATCTAATGAAAGATCCTTGACGATATGATTTTGCTTTCCCATGATATGCAGCTGCCTCACGGATAAAATGCTCATGATCCCACCTCCTTTTTCACATCGAATGCATCGCGCAAATAATCACCGAGCATGTTGGTTAGAAGGACGACAAATATAATGGCGAGCCCTGGGTAAATCATCAGCAACATATTGGATTGAAAATATGGACGGGCATCATTCAGCATGGCTCCCCACTCCGGTGCCGGCGGCTGCGCACCGAGCCCGATATATGATAAGGAAGATATGAGCAAAATGATTTTTCCTAAATCGAGGCTAGAAAGGACAAGCACATTCCCGATTAGGTGCGGAAATAGATGCTTCCGCATGATCCCAAATGAACTTAATCCATTGATTTTAGCAACTGTGACATATTCCTTCTGACGTTCGGTGATCACCGTACTTCGCACAAGCCGGGCATAATTCACCCATTTCACCAGAACGATCGCCAACAGGAGATTTTCGATTCCCGGACCTAATAAACCGCTAAGAACAATGGCAACGATCGTATCTGGGAAGGCGAGAAACGCGTCGGCCATGCGCATGAAGACCCGATCGATCAGACCTCCTTTAAAACCGGCAATCATCCCGAACGGGACGCCGATGATAACTGCGGCAAACAAAGATAAGAGGCCGTAGCCAACCGTCAGCTGTGCGCCAAGCAGAAGGCGCGTCAATACATCACGCCCTAGATGATCCGTCCCTAACGGATGTTCCATGCTCGCCGGCCATAGCCTTTCTTCCAGATTGACCAGTGCCGGATCATGTTTCAGAATAAGAAAGGTGTAAGCCGCAACGGCAAGGACTGTCGCCATCACCGCAAATAGGACGGTCATTCTCCAGCGCCTTTTGGATTTTTCTTTGATAACTAACTCCATTTTCCATGTTTCCTTTCCTTCAGTCTTAGCTCCGGATTTAAATAACGATAAGATAAATCCACGGCACTATTAACCATGAATACAATGATGGCCATGACCAGCAGGTACCCTTGGATGACTGGATAATCCCGCGACCGAATCGAGTCCACGACCATCTTACCTATGCCCGGATAGGCAAAAATAACTTCGATCACGACTACACCGCCGATCAGGCTGCCAAGGCTGACGCCGAATACGGTAATGACCGGGGGCAAGCTATAACGAAATGCATGGGCAAAGAATATCCGCATCTCTGAAATCCCCCTAGATCGGGCAGCCCTGATGAAATCATGACTGAGGGAATCTATCAAGCTCGAACGCAGCAAACGGACGTACACACTTGTGATGGCCAGCCCCAGCGTGACCGACGGCAGAATCAAAGAACGAAACCCGTCCCTGCCCATCGTTGGAAGGGCTCCCCATCGTACCGCAAATAAATCTATCAAAAGCAGCCCCAGCCAAAAGCTAGGAATGGCTGCCCCCAATAAAGAAACGGCCCGGCTGAATTGATCGATCCAGCTCCCCCTGTACAAGGCAGCAAGCGAACCTAACGGAATCGCTATACCAAGCATGACAAGCAATGCACCAACTGCCAGCTCAAGTGTTGCAGGCAGCCCGCTCATGATCATTTCCATCACAGGCTGATTCGTCAGGTAGGAATGCCCGAAATCCAACCGGATAAAGTCCGCAAACCAATTGCCATACTGCACGAACAGCGGATCATTGAACCCTAATTCTTCACGAAGCTCATTGACTTGCTCGTTTGTGACCGACACATCATCCACTTGAAGTATCGAGAGAACCGGGTCGCCTGGAGCAAGCCTAACAAAAAGGAAAGAAATGAATGTAATCACAAGAACAAAAATCGCGACCTCAATGAATCGGCGGACTAAGATGCGAAACATTCACTTCACATCCAATTCATTCGTCAGCATGTAGTATTCGCTTCTCGAAGTGATCCAGTTTTTAACTTTATCGGCATCATAAGCAACAAGTGTATTCGGATGTAAAATGAATGAATTATACACTTGTTCATCCACATACATCGCAATCTCCTCAGCTAAATCCGAGCGCTCCTCCTGCCCGACCGTCACGTTCAGCTCATCAATCAGGGACGTCAGGCGATCATCATCAGCCCCACTGAAGTTCAAGGCACCCTTTGGATGATAAGTAGCATTTAAATAATAACCGGCATCCCCTCT
Source organism: Peribacillus sp. 05N428 (assembly GCF_056397085.1). Classification (NCBI taxonomy): domain Bacteria; kingdom Bacillati; phylum Bacillota; class Bacilli; order Caryophanales; family Bacillaceae; genus Peribacillus; species Peribacillus sp. 05N428. The sequence goes on from NZ_JBFTMS010000035.1 coordinate 37,278, forward strand.
CGGAGCCGTTAAATTGCTGTAGGTCGTTAAATCCCAATCGCGATTGGAAGCCATATACTCTTCAGGGATTTCTATTTGCTTGATTTTCACATCAATCCCCAACTGACCGGCATCCGATTGAAAAACCTGGGCAATTAACGGCAGGTCGGCACGTGAACTGTATGTAAGCAGTGTAAACGTTAACGGTTTACCGTCTTTTTGCATGACACCATCCACTTTCTTATATCCCGCCTGACCAAGAAACGCCTTAGCGGCTTCCATTCCATTCGCTTTTTTCGGATAATCCGGAGCAAAAGAGAAAGTGGATGGGAATGGCCCCGTCGCCACTTCTGCATGACCATGTAAAATCGTTTCCGCAATGGATGAACGATCGATCAAGGCATCAACCGCCTTCCGGACGTGTATGTCCTGCAATGCTTTACGTTCCAAGTTCATCGTCATTTGATGTACGCGGAAAGTCGATGTCGATTCAACCTTCACACCATCTTTCGCCTCTAAATTTTCCAGGCTTTCCACTTCCGGACGGAAAACAATATCAGCGTCTCCCGATTCAAGGGCAAGAGACCGTGCATTGGCATCTTCATTAAACGAAAACCTGGCTCTCTCAAGCTTTGCGGCTCCATCCCAGTAAGACTCATATCGGATTAAATCAACAGCCGTACCTGGTATGAATTTCGAAACGGCAAATGGCCCGGTTCCTATCGGCTTGTTTATATAGTCACTTTCCTTCACATCAATAATCGATGTATTTGGATGAACCAATTCAGAAGGAAACTCAGGAAAAGGAACCTCCGTCTTAATGGTCAGCGCATTTCCGTCCGCTTCAATCGACTCAATCCGCAAAGCATTCTTGATCGCCGGACTATCTTTCATCGCCCTCTCCAAGGAAGCCTTCACCGCTTTGCCATCCATCGGCTTTCCATTCTGAAACGTCACACCCTCCCTTAATTCAAAATTCCATAATTGACCATCCTTGCTATCCCAGCTCTTCGCCAGCCAAGGTTCGATGGTCAAATCCTCATCATTGAGATGGACCAATGTCTCAGTGATGCCAGCCCTAAGCGACACATAACTAGTATCAACATTCGGATCAAGCGAGCTAGTCGCAAAATTAAAAAGCAAGTTCACTTCTTTCTTCCCTCCCGCTTGATCCTTCGCAGACTCGGTGGAACAAGCAGCCAAAAGAAAGAATGATAAACATACAATAAAAATCAATTTACATTTTCTGAACACGATATATTTCCCCCATTACCTCAACTATTTTTATTGACTGTTTCAAAATCGTATTGATTACGATTTAGATTGCAGCTTTACCATCATGACAAACGACATAACACATCGCCGATTGCTTATCCGAAATCAAACTATGTAATCCTCCTCGAGTATAAACATCCATTCACGAGTAAATGTTCTAAACTCACGAGTATTTGCTCCAAACTCACGAGTATTTGCTCCAAACTCACGAGTATTTGCTCTAAATTCACGAGTATTGCTCCAAACTCACGAGTATTTGCTCCAAACTCACGAGTATTTGCTCCAAACTCACGAGTGTTTGCTCTAAATTCACGAGTATTTGCTCTAATTCACGAGTATTTGCTCTAAATTCGTGAATAACAGCTCTAAATTCGTGAGTAACAGCTCTAAATCTCTTGCAATAGCACCAAATTATAAAAACTGCACCAAATTCTCAATTTATTGCACGAATCCTCCTTTTTCAATCCATTCTTTCAGCCCTTTTCGGCCAATAAATCAAAACGATTACGATTTATACTTTAAAACACTCTCTCTTGTCTTGACTGTCTCCCATTATAAAACGTAATGATTACTGTTTACAAGGTTTTTTTTGAGTTTTATAGATTATCGGATGCCAGTTCCTTCTATAGATTGGCTTTTTGATTAAGTAAAAAACTCCTGAAAAAGATTTCAGGAGTTCTTCTGCTTTTATTTCAAGTTGTTGTAGTGGTTGATGACTTCTTCGGTTATTTCGCTATTCTCGTCCAATCCGCTAACTTCCTTAAGTGCTGAAGCTACACCGTGTTCTTTGATCATCGTTTGCAGTTTAAGGGCTTCTTCATCTTCGTTAAAATCAAAGAGTAAAGCGGCCGCTATCGCTTTCGCCAGATTAGTGTAGGATAGGCCGGCTTTCTTTGCTTCTACGGCAGGGCGCACTAGACGGTCGTTTGGCCCGAGTTTACGGAGCGGTGAACGTCCGACTCTATTCACCGAGTCATTAAGGTAGGAGTTTTTAAAACGATTGATGATTTTTTCGATATACTGCTGATGCTCACCTGCATCCAAACCGTATTGCTTTATTAAATAGGCGCCCGTTTCGCCTAGGGTTTTCTTGACTTGCTCCACAATGCTCGCGTCTTCCAATGACTGGTCTATGGTTGATTTTTTATTTTTGAGATAACCGAGGTAAGCAATGACGGCATGTCCTGTATTAACGGTAAACAGTTTTCTCTCAATGAATGGGGCGAGTTCTTTTACAATGGTCATCCCTTCAACGGCAGGTATGCTTTCCTTCGTTTCAACGACCCATTCATAATAAGGTTCCACCAAAACATCGAGTGATCCTTCGTTATTTTGGATAGGAACGATGCGATCGACTGCTGAGTTAAAGAAGTAGACTTTATCGGCTAGTTTTTCCTTCGTAGCTTGATCCAGGTTTTCCAGAATGTAGCCTTCTAATAGGTCTGTTGCCGATATTTGATTTTCGCAAGCGATCACATATAGTTTTTCATCGGTTTCCTTCACTCTTGATGCTAATCCTTTTGCAATTAAGGGAGCGATATGAGGCAAAATATTGGGTCCGATAGCAGTGGTGAGGTAGGTTGCTTCGGAAATTGCTTTAATGACTTCCTCTTCCTGCTTTAAACTGTTTAAACCCGAAACATTTTTCACAGTGACTGATTCTTGTTGATCAGTGGCCAGTTTGACTTGATATTGCTTTTTATCATTTAACTGATCGATGATTTGATCAGCTATATCTACAAATGTCACATGATATCCAGATTGTGAAAAAAGTGCTCCGATAAATCCTCTTCCAATGTTTCCTGCACCGAAATGTACTGCTTGTTTCATTACAATCATCCCTTTATCAAGTTAGTATATAAATAATCCAAAAATATGGCTTCCAGCCTTCTTCTAATCATTTCTTCGTCCGAAGATGAAAAAATCATGATGGATTCATTGCTTTCAATTAAGCTTGAACTTATTAAGCTGACGATTTCCTGCTGCTTCACACTCAATTCTTCAGGTGCCAGCATCAGCAGTAAATTTTTCATATGGACGTCATTACCGTCCATACCTTTGACCAGACGATATTCCTCCAGGTGGGCCACCTGGAATATCAGTTCTTTTACATTCTTATGTCTCGTATGGAACAGGCCCATTCCCGTGCCGGGAATGCCTAAACCGCCCTTTTTTTCCCGTTCCTTCAAGGATCTGGCCACATCATCGGCACCCATCAGCAGTTCTTCCGTTTCAGACACCCTCACCATTTCTTCGATGATTTCTGGATGTCCTTTCCGATGCGGCAGCCGATAAAACCGGAAATTATCCATGATCGACTCGATGCTCTGCTGGGTATCTTTCAATTCCTGCAGCACTTCTTTCAGTTCGCCATCCTCTTTTTTGGTCACGGTATCCTTATCGGCTGACTGAATGCCATAACGCTTATTCTTCGTGAAGTTTTCGATATTCTTCCTTAAATAATTCCTGATGTTCAAAATATTCTCTTCACTCAATAGAGGGGATACAAGGATATAATCACTATCGATATACGGAAGCCGGACGGTAGAAATGATCACATCATAGTTTTTCAGACTGCCCTGCTGCTGGATGTCTTTAATCGTCTTGATTTCTACAGTCTCGATTTCGATGATTTCCTTTTTGATCCGGCTTGCAAGCATCTTCGACGTACCGATACCTGTCGGGCAGACGATGAGTGCCCTTATTGATATTTCTTCCTCCCGCAGCACTAATGCAGATCCGAAATGAAGGACGATGAAGGCTATTTCATCTTCAGGAAATTCTTTTATTTCTTTGAATCCCTTTTCCAGACTGGTCTTCACTGCCAAAAAGAGAACCGGGTACTTTCGCTTAATATCTTCGGTTAATGGGTTGTACAATCCCATTTCCTGTTTGATTCGGAAAAGCGATGGTTCCATATGGGCAAGGAGCCCCTGATACAATGGGAAATCCTTGGTCAAATCGATTTGCAGTTGTGCCGAAACATCTTTTATCAGGTTTCTTATCAGCTGGCCAAGCAATACACTGTCATAGGGAACGGCATCAGCCGCATGAAGCTTGGAGCCTTTAAGGATGGCTGCAAGGTAGCTTATATCATCGATGGTAAAAGAAACTTCCAGCATGGTGCTGAGTTCCTTGCCTATTTTATTCATGAGATTATTCTCATCGGAAAGTTCGCTTATTTTATTGAAGTCCTTCTCCAAAAAATATTGGCTTTCATTCCTTTGCAGGGTTACATAAATATGTACAATTAACCCTATATACCCGCTATCCGCCAATCGGGAGTGGGCACTGTTAAAAGTTGAGTTCAGCACCCCGTCGATAGCCAGAAGATATTCGGGATCGAAATAGTCGAGGATTTTCGCTTCTGGGAATTTTCCTTCTTGCAGCAAAAATAAACTTTCAATCAGCTCTTCATTAAAGAAGTGCAAGAAATAGGACGCCTGGGCTTTCCGTTTATTTTCTTCGGTGCCGGCTAGCTCTATTCCGACTCCCCTTTTTCTGGTAATCACGATATTAAAATTCTTTAACCATTCGGTCAGTTCGTCCAAATAGGTTGTAAGAGTCGTAATGCTTATACCGAGATCCCCCGCAAGAACTTGAGTTTTATATGATTCTTCTTGCAGTAAAGCTAAAAGAAGATGCAGTTTTCTTTCTTGTGGCGTTTGATCGATCGGATGATTGCCCATCAGGTGCTGTACAAGCCGAAAGACTTGTTCATTCTTCCCGTCGATGGACAGTCCCTCATGTGTATTGCGTGTTAAATGCAACTCGAATGATTGCAGGATTTTTTCTATGGACTTCAGATCGCGTTGAACCGTCCGGACACTAACATTCAATTGTGTCGCAATGGATAAGGCTGTATGTTTTCCTGAAGTTCTTATGATCAATTCTATGATTGATTTTTCCCTTGAAGTAATATACATGCTACCAACTCATTTCTGGTGGAGTAACACGAGAAAATACTGAATAGAAAAGCGTAAATCGCTTTTCTATTCTTGGTTAAGAGTATTTAATTATTTTCTACACTTATAATATCCATCAATTCCCTGGCTGATGTGGCTTTAACCATCTTTTCAATATTCTCCATGTCAGAGCATGTAACTGCAATGCCAGATAGAATTTCAAGATGTGTCCCGTCCTTGCCGGCAATGCCGAATATCAATCGTGCCTTTTGGCCGTCAAAGTCGACACCATCAGGAATTTGTAAAACGGTAAATCCGGATTTAAGGACATCTTTCTTAGCTTCCTCGGTTCCGTGCGGAATGGCTACATCATTCCCCATATAGGTTGAAGTCAATTCATCACGGGCAATCATCGCTTCAATATAGCTTTCCTTAACGTAACCTGCATTGACCAAAGCTCTTCCCGCAAAGCGGATCGCTTCTTCCTTATTTGCGAATTGTTGATTAAGGAAGACATTTTCTTCGCGAAGCAATTCATTACCTTCCTGCTCATCCTCGTCGATGCCAGGCTCGATTGAATGTTCACGAACACCGGGAACCTTCTCTTCAGCATCTTCTACGATTTCATGCAGCTCATCGGTACCGTCATCCTGAAGCCGCGCAAGCAATGAATCGTATTCCGGGCTTGATAGGAAATTATCGACGGATACATGATAGGCATTCGGTACTTTATTCTGTGCCCTTGGAGTTAACTCTTCCTGTGTAATGACGATTTGTGCATCAGCAGGAATGTTTGAGATTGCCGTATTTGTAACAGTGATATTCAATCCGGCTTCCTTCACCTTCTTGCGAAGCAGCGAAGCCCCCATCGCACTTGATCCCATCCCGGCATCGCAGGCAAATATTATTTTGCTGACGTTTGTTGGCATCGTTCCAAGATCTGAAGCGAATACATCGGCAACAGAGCTTTTCTTGCCTTTCATTTCTTGCATTTTTTTCGCGGCATCTTCAATATTCTCTTCAGATTGCTTTCCTGTTTTCAGGATGAATGCACCGACGATGAATGAAACAAGGGCGGCTACGATGACGCCTGCAAAGTTAGCAATATATGCACCAGCATTATGCGGAGTTACCGCTGTAATGGCAAGTATGCTGCCTGGAGATGCTGGAGCGAACAATCCTCCGCCTAGTAGGACCAATGTGAAAACTCCACTCATGCCTCCAAGAATGACGGCTAAGAATAACATCGGCTTCATTAGGATATAAGGGAAATAAATTTCATGGATCCCGCCGAAGAAATGAATGATGGCAGCTCCTGGCGCCGATTTCTTCGCCGTTCCCTTTCCAAAAAAGCAATAAGCGAGCAGTACGCCGATACCTGGTCCTGGATTCGATTCCAGAAGGAACAGGATGGAAGCCCCTGTTTGTTTAACTTGCTCTACACCAATTGGTGATAGTACACCATGATTGATGGCATTGTTCAAGAACAAGACCTTGGCAGGCTCGATCAGGATACTTGTCAACGGCAGTAAACCTGTACCGACAAGCCAATCGACTCCTGCTACAAGCCAGCCTGTAAATACGTCAACAGCAGGCCCGATGGCCAAGAAGGATAGAATGGACAATAAGCCGCCAATAATCCCGGCCGAGAAATTATTAACAAGCATTTCAAAACCTGCTTTTATTTTCCCTTCAATCAATTGATCGAATTTCTTGATGACATAACCGCCGAACGGTCCCATTATCATGGCTCCAAGGAACATCGGGATGTCAGATCCGACGATGACGCCCATTGTCGCAATGGCACCGACTACGCCGCCGCGGTGGTCATGGATTAGCTTACCGCCCGTATACCCAATTAAAAGCGGCAATAAAAACGTAACCATCGGGGTAACCATTTTGGCAAGGCTTTCATTTGGCAGGAAACCAGATGGGATGAATAGGGCAGTGATTAGCCCCCATGCTATGAAAGCTGATATATTCGGCATGACCATTGAACTTAGAAAGTTACCGAACTTTTGAACTGCAACTTTTATATTAAAGTGAGCCATTTTTGCTCTCTTCCCTTCTTATTAATATAGTTTCCTTTAATCTTAAGGTACGTACATCCCTCATTCAATAAAAGAAAAAGCTAACTTTGTCGCGAAAGAGAAGACAAACATAATGTATCTCACTTTTCCGGATTTATTCAGCGCTTGATGCAGACAGAAAAAAGTCCCGTTCGCCATCGTGACGAACGGGACTCTTAGAGCTTTATAGCGGGATGATTCCCAATAGGACGCAAACCACTATCATGACAAGCGTCGATCCGCATGCCCATTTCAGGAAAGTGCGCTGCAAGGCACCGAAATCTTCCCCTACCATTCCAACCAATAGATAGGTAGATGGAACAAGCGGGCTTAATAGATGGACAGGAAGCCCCAATAGTGAAGCTCTGCCGATCAGGGCAGGGTCAATTCCATAAGCAGCTCCCGCTTTAGCAAGTAATGGGAGCACCCCATAATAAAATGCGTCATTAGACATGAAGAACGTAAAAGGTGCTGAGATGATGGCTGTGATGACAGCAAAATGTGCGCCCATTTGATCTGGAATATGCTGAATCAAAGAGTTTGCCATGGCATCGACCATCTCCGTTCCGGCAAGGATCCCAGTGAAAACACCTGCCGCAAAAATCATCGAAATAACAGATAAAGCATTGTCCGCATAGTTTGCTACACGTTCTTTCTGATCACTGAGTTTAGGATAGTTAACCGTAATGGCAATCGCGAAACCTACCATGAACAGAACCGCTGAAGGCATAAGTTCCATAATCAGCGCAACCAGCAGTGTAAGAGTCAATGCGTAATTGAATATGATCAATTTAGGCCGTTTAAGATAAGCATCTTCCGTTGCAGCCGCGTGCTGTGCCACAGCATGATAATCGACTTCAATGATCCCGATTCTCTTTCTTTCTTTTTTACCCAGGCAATATGCCATGAAAAGGACGAATAGGACTCCGCCAATCATCGCAGGAATGACAGGGGTGAATACATCGGACATTTCAAGTTTTAAAGCGGTCATCACCCGTGCTGTAGGGCCTCCCCAAGGAAGAAGGTTCATGACTCCAGATGACGAAACGGCAATACCGGCCAATACTAGCGGTCTCATTCCAATCCGTTTATATAGCGGAAGCATGGCTGAAATCGTTATCATATATGTAGTCGTACCATCTCCATCCAAGGAAATCAGCAAAGCCAGGACTGCCGTGCCGATGGCAATTTTCACCGGATCTCCTTTTACAACCTTAAGAATCGTATTGATGATCGGGTCAAAAACCCCTGCATCAATCAAAATGCCAAAGAAAAGGATCGCAAATAAAATCATGATTCCCGTTGGCGCAACGTCTTTGATGCCTTCCAGCGCCATCTCACCCATTTTACCGCCAAACCCGCCAATAAGTGCAAAGGCACTTGGTACTGCAATCAAAGCTATCATGGCTGAAAGTCGCCCTGTCATAATTAAAATCATAAACACTACTATCATCAAGTATCCTAATAAAGCGAGCATATCTATCACTCCTATCTTCTAATAAGGTAAAGTGTATATGAAACCGCTTCATTTGTAAGCGTTCTCAATTTATTGTGTTTTAAAACTATTTTGTTAATTGTGTTCATTGTGTTCACGGAAGCGATTTTTCGAGGATGAACCGAACGCCACTCCCCGGGTTGAATGGCGCGTTCTTTAAGAAATTCAGCGATTATTTAGGCCCCTTTATTCTTCAAATGATAAATTTGCCGGTCCGTCCAATAGGTCACAGCCGTAGTCTAGATTGGTCGTTGGTGTATCGATACTGACTTCCTCGAATTCCAGTTCATCGATCCATACTTGGCCGCGCCCTGAAAGAAGGACCCCGAATGAAATGATGGCACTGTTTTCGGGTACATCCAGGACAATATAATAATGGTTCCATTCCGTATCGTTGACAATGGGCCGATCCCCCATATTGTCGAATTGCAAAACATCCTGAAGCGCATTATCCACCCTCATCCATAAACCACAAAATCCATCAACACCTTTTGATTTTAAAAACCCGACAGTTTCATTCTTTTACCAAGGTAATTTTCCGCCTTGAATTGCTGCATCATCGTTGCAAATTCCTCCTTGGATTCGGCAGTGACGGATTTCAGGAAACCTGATGCCTGGCCTTTATGGAATGTCTCCCGGTCAATTCCCATTTGATAATTGAATGGATGACTCCCGCTTACATTCCAGCCTTTTAATAATTGTTCGTTCTTCATCGTCATTTCCTCCTTTTGCAAGGTTAGTTTACTTACGAGTTTCCGATATTGCCCTGGCGGCAGGTCATAGTATTTCTTGAATGAACGAGTAAAGGATTCCTGTGTTTCAAAGCGGTAATATAAAGCAATATCGATTATTTTTTCATCGGTATAAAGCAGCATGTTAGCTGCATTGGCAATTCTTCGATATCGAATATATTCTGATACGGTCACGCCAACCTCCTTGTGAAAAATACGATGATAATGAAACTTCGAAAAACCTGCGAACCGTGCGATGTTCTCCAAGGACAATTCGGCTTGTAAGCTATTCTCTATATATTCAATCGTTTTTTGGATGATGGGGCTATATCTCATTTCCGAACCTCCTTAAGAAAAGGATAACAGATTAACATATCGTTTTTTTGACATATATTGCTTTTTTCATAATCTTTCAAACGATGCATCATAAAAAAAGGCTCTTTTCGTAAAGATTGTTGTTTTTAAAACGAAACTATTTAAGGTTGATTGGAGCGGAAGTGCGAGACTCCTGCGGGAGCAGCGGGACAGGTGAGACCCCACAGGCGTTTACGCCGAGGAGGCTCACCGCCCGCCCCGCGGAAA